>NZ_JBFRGM010000003.1:0-422276 GCF_052115345.1 Mesorhizobium sp. 2RAF21
CCGCCGGCGGCGCCGCCCTTGACGCCGAAGTTCGGACCGAGCGAGGCCTCGCGGATACACACCACCGCCTTCTTGCCGATGCGGTTCAGGCCATCGCCGAGCCCCACCGTCGTCGTCGTCTTGCCTTCGCCGGCCGGTGTCGGGTTGATCGCCGTGACCAGGATCAGCTTGCCGTCCTTGTTGCCTTTGACCGACTTGATGAACTCGGCCGACACCTTCGCCTTGTCATGGCCATAGGGCAGCAAATGCTCGCTCGGTATGCCGATCTTGGCACCGATCGCCTGGATCGCCTGCTTCTTCGCGCCGCGCGCTATCTCAATGTCGCTCTTAAATTCGGCCATGGGGTTCTCCTCCCTTGTCTCGTTCGTTCCAGGTTTGTCTCTTGAACTGGCTTCGCTTCAGCTTTGTTGCCCGGTGGCGCGCGTGGCGGATGCCAGCGTGTTCGACATCAGAAGCGCGATCGTCATCGGGCCGACGCCCCCGGGGACAGGTGTGATCGCGCCGGCGGCGGGCAACGCCTCGTCATAGGCGACGTCGCCGACCAGCCGTGCCTTGCCGTTGTCGCCAGGAGGCAGCCGGTTGATGCCGACATCGATGACGACGGCGCCGGGCTTGACCCAATCGCCTTTGATCATCTCCGGGCGGCCGACGGCGGCGACGAGGATGTCGGCGGTGCGGCAGAGCTCGGGCAGGTTTTTGGTCTTCGAATGGGCGACGGTGACGGTGGCGTTGGCGGCCAGCAGCAGATTGGCCATCGGCTTGCCGACGATGTTGGAGCGGCCGACAACGACTGCGTTGAGGCCGGACAGATCCGGCCCCAGCGTGCGCTCGATGAGCAACATGGAACCCGCGGGCGTGCAGGGCACGAAAGCCTTTTCCAATTCACCTGCGCCCAGCTTGCCGACATTGACGAAGTGGAAGCCGTCGACATCCTTGTCAGGCGAGATGGTCTGGATGATGCGGCCGGCATCGATCTGCTTCGGCAACGGCAACTGCACGAGGATGCCGTGGATGGCGTTGTCGGCATTGAGGCGTTCGATCAGCGTGACGAGTTCGTCCTCTGACGTATCCCCGGGCAAGGTGTGCTGGATGGAATGGAAACCGCATTCCTTCGCCTTCTTGCCCTTGGACGAAACGTAGACCTGGCTGGCGGGATCTTCGCCGACGATGACAACCGCGATGCCGGGCTGGGTTCCGGTCCGCGCCACCAATTGCTGGGTGGCGTCCCTGATGTCGGCTACCAGCGCCTCGGCCACGGCCTTGCCGTCGATGATCTTGTTCATGAGACGGTCCTTGCTGTCGGAGTGATCCCGTTCAATGCGACGAAAGCCGGGAAGGGGAGGTTCGCGCGCCGGCGGTGTCGAGACCGGCGGGCGAAGGACCAGGTCCGTATGCCTTGCGGCAATGGGACAACATCAACCGGGCGCCGCGCGCATAGATGTCGCCGCTGTCTACGAGGTTGCTCTCATGCGCCGCAGCGAGCAGGGCATTGATGGATTCGCGGATGCGAAACGGTATCAGGTCAGTGCATTCCAGCATGGCGCCGAAGACGGCGGTTACCGGAACCGCGCAGCCTTCGACGAAAACGGAAGGCTCGTTCGACCCACTCTCGGTTTCGAGTGCGTCGAGGGCATCGTGAAAGGCCTGATGAAGGGTGATCGGGGCATGGCCCTGGTGAAGATCATGCAAAACTTTCGACACGGCTGCCTCATCGTCTCGAGTGAGCTTTCGCGACGCGTCGACGGCACAGTCTCGTCTTTGCATCTTGGGAAAGATATTTGCACACAAGGAAATATCAGGCAAGGCGTGAATCGCGCGAAATTGTCAGCCTTTCGTCCACATTCGCGCGCTCAAAGCGGTGCCGGTGGCGATGTGGCCAATTCTGTCGCTGCCGGTGCGAAGAGGCGCCAGAAGAAAAAAGGGCGGATCGCTCAGGGAGACAAGCGACCCGCCCGTAAGACGGCTCAAGAACGCGGCCTGGTTTTCTGCGGGTCGTAGTGAGCAAAGGGAACGACACGGGCAGGGAGGCGCTTTTGATGACCGTCGAGCTTGCCGACCTCGACTTCAGTACCGACCTCGGCATGGGTGACATCGAGCCTTGCCAGCGCAATGTTCTTGCCAAGGATCGGCGAGCGCATGGAGGAGGTGACCACGCCGATCTGGGCGCGGCCGATATGGACGCAGTCGCCATGGCCGACATCGACATTGCCGTCAATTTCCAGGCCGACGAGTTTATGGGTCGGATTATCCTTGCGCCGGATCAATGCCTCGCGGCCGATGAAGTCGTCGGTCTTGGACTTGAGCGGCACGGTGAAACCGATGCCGGCCTCGAACGGGTCGGTCTGGTCGGAAAACTCGTAACCGGCGAAGATCAGGCCCGCCTCGATGCGCACCATGTCGAGGCCCGCCATGCCCATCGGCACAAGACCGTGCGGCTGGCCTGCCTGCCAGACCGCGTCGAAGACCTTTTCAGCGTCGCGCGGATGGCACCAGATCTCATAACCGAGTTCGCCCGTATAACCCGTGCGTGAGACGACGATCGGCACGCCTTGGGCATCGCCGATGCGGCCGATGGTGAAGCGGAACCAGTCGACCTCGGCGAGCGCCGGCTGGTGCGGCGGCGTCCAGACGATCTCCTTCAGGATATCGCGGCTCTTGGGGCCTTGAACGGCGATGTTGTGCATCTGGTCGGTCGAGGACCGCACCAGGACCTTCAGGCCAAGTTCCTCGGCTTTCTCGCGCAGCCACTGGCCTGAGTACTCATCGCCGCCGATCCAGCGGAAATTATCCTTGCCGAGCCTGAGCAAGGTGCCGTCGTCGATCATGCCGCCGTGCTCGTAACACATGGCCGTGTAGACGACCTGGCCGATGCCGAGTTTCTTGACGTCACGGGTAAGCGTGTATTGCAGCAGCGCTTCGGCATCCGGGCCGGTGACCTCGAATTTGCGCAAAGCCGAAAGGTCCATCACCACCGCCTTCTCGCGGCAGGCCCAATATTCCTGCAGCGGCCCTTCCTTGGCGAAGGCGTTGGCGAGCCAATAGCCCTTATATTCGATGAAGTTGCGGGTGTGTTTGGCGAAGCTGGAATGGAAGGCGGTTTCGCGGGTCATCTTTGGCTCTGCGTCCGGGGTCATTCTTCTGGCGATCGCACGGGAGAATTTGTGCTGTCCGGAGTAGGTCCGGACATGGATGTCGGTCAGGTTCCAACCATTGGCCGGCGTGGTGTCGTCCGGGCAGGCCGATGACACGCAGACGATGTCGGTGAGCGCGCGCAGCAGCACATAGTCGCCGGGCCGCGACCACGGCTCGTCCGAGAACATGACGCCGTGCGCGTCGATGCCGGTGTTGAAGAAGAAGTTGACCGCCATCCAGCCGCCACGAGCGGTGACACCGTGCGGGGTCAGCGCGCCATTGAAGTTCTCCGAGCAGTTGATGTGGCCCGGATAGCCGATGTCGTCGTAATATTTGGCGTAGCAGGCGAGCGCGAAGGCATCGTGGCGACCGCAGGTGTCCTGCACGACCTCGACCAGCGGCTCGAAATCCTGGTCGTAATATTTCGAATGCAGGCCAGGCATCGGATAGGCGTGGCCCATCAAGGACCGGGTGGCGGTGACGTCGAGCGCGAGGTCGCGGCCCTTGTCCAGCTTGCGCGCCGAAAAGCACTGGAAGTCGGTGCATTGGCGGCCGTCTACATCGATGATCTGGATGTAGTCGCCGGCCTTGACGAAATAGGATTCCGCAGTGCGCGACTTCACCCTGAGATCGAGCACGGGGTCGGCGAGGGGATCGGGCAGGTCCGATTTTCCCTTGGGGCGAAGCGCCGCGCGGCGCACCATCACCACCAGCGGCGTTGCCGTGTCGTGGCCGTCCACCGCCATCGGGCCTCCGGGCGCCGCCACGACAAGCGAGCCGGCGCGCGTGACGGTGAAGCTTTCCTCGGTTCCGGCTGGCGTGGTGCCGGAGAAGATGCGCAAGGCGTCTGCCTTGGCCAGCTGCAGCTTCCGGCGTTCCAGCCCTACGCGCAGGGCCCGCAGGCTGTCGTCGCCACCGAGCAGCAGAGCCTTGAGGCCGGCGGCGTTGCTGTTGGTCTTGGCTCCAATGATACCAGGATCGCTGCGGCCCGATTGGTCGAAAGCTAGCAGTTCACTGGCCTGGCCACCTTCGGAATTGCGGACGGTGATCCTGTCGCCGGCTTCGATGTCGATGACGATGGCGCCACCACCGGTCACATGATAGCGCTCGGTGCCCGGCAAAAGCAGGCCCGGTCGCAGAATGAGGCTCGGCCGAGGGGGGCCGGCGACCACAGTGGGATAGGCTGTCTGCTGCATGACCACCTCACACGAATTTGCCCGTGTGTAAAATAATTTCAATGTAGAGAATACTCAATTCACCCTGCCGCGCAAGCGTTCGTTTCGGCATTGCAGGCGGGACGGCGGATTCAGATCCTCGTTCTTTCGTCCAGTTTCGGGCACCGAAGCCAGGTTCCGCAAGGCTTGATGACAGTTTGGACGCAAAGCTTATTGACAGCGGCAAAATGCCGTTATTATCATCACAGTGAAATTTTTTTCGCTATGGAAATCAACTGGGAGGTATTTCCGTATGAAAGCGCGCGTCGCCGTGATTGGAGCTGGCCCGTCGGGCCTCGCACAGCTGAGGGCATTTCAATCCGCCGCGGAGAAAGGCGCCGATATCCCCGAAATTGTCTGCTTCGAAAAGCAAGCCAATTGGGGCGGCCTGTGGAACTACACCTGGCGCACCGGTCTCGACCAGTATGGCGAGCCGGTCCATGGATCGATGTACCGCTACCTCTGGTCGAACGGTCCCAAGGAGGGCCTGGAGTTCGCCGACTATTCCTTCGAGGAGCATTTCGGCAAGCAGATCGCCTCCTATCCGCCGCGCGCCGTGCTGTTCGACTATATCGAGGGCCGGGTGAAGAAGGCCGGCGTTCGCAAATGGATCCGTTTCGAGACGGTCGTGCGCATGGTCACCTGGAACGAAAAGACCAGGAAATTCACCGTCACCGTGCAGGATCTGCCGAAGGACCATTGCTACTCCGAGGAATTCGACAACGTCATCGTCGCCTCGGGCCATTTTTCGACCCCGAACGTGCCTGAATTCCCCGGCTTCGACCGCTTCAACGGCCGCATCCTCCACGCCCACGACTTCCGCGATGCTCGCGAGTTTACCGGCAAGGACATCCTGATCGTCGGCACCAGCTATTCGGCCGAGGATATCGGCTCGCAGTGCTGGAAATATGGCGCCAAGTCGGTCACCAACTGCTACCGCACGGCGCCGATGGGCTTCAACTGGCCAGACAACTGGGAAGAGAAGCCGCTGCTGGAAAAGGTCGACATCAATACCGTCACCTTCAAGGACGGGTCGACGAAACGCGTCGACGCGATCATCCTGTGCACCGGCTACAAGCACCACTTCCCGTTCCTGCCTGACGATCTGCGCCTGAGGACTGCCAACCGGCTGGCGACCGCCGATCTCTACAAGGGGGTCGCTTATGTCCACAATCCGGCGCTGTTTTATCTCGGCATGCAGGACCAGTGGTTCACCTTCAACATGTTCGATGCGCAGGCCTGGTGGACACGTGACGTGATCCTCGGCCGCATCAAGTTGCCGGCTTCCAAGCAGGCGCTGATCGCCGACGTCCAGGACCGGGTAGTGCGCGAGGATGCCGGCAAGGATGCTCACGATGCGATCGAATATCAGGGCGACTACGTCAAGGAACTGATCGCGGAAACCGACTATCCGAGCTTCGATGTGGACGGCGCCAACGAGGCCTTCTTCGAGTGGAAGGAACACAAGAAGAAGGGCATCATGGAGTTCCGTAACCATTCCTACCGTTCGGTCATCACCGGCACGATGGCGCCGGCGCATCATACGCCGTGGAAGGATGCTCTCGACGATTCACTCGAATCGTATCTGCGCACCGCTTCGTCCGTTGCCGCCGAGTGAAGGCAGTCGGTCGAAACCCGAACCCGCTTGGATAAGCAGGCCAGATTGGAAAAAGCCCGTCGCACAGCGCGGCGGGCTTTTTCGACGGATAATTTGGCCGGCTCTATCGACTGCCGGATACCCCGGCTATCCGATTGGCTGTCTTGTATTTCATGCGGGCCCGGCGGTAGGCATCCGGGATCGACAGCGCCCACACGAACAGGCCGCCGGCATGACGGCCGATGAAGGATTGGTCTGGTGTCGTCGTCACATAGGTGAGCACGGAAAAGAACAGCACGAAGAAGGCGAAGACTAATCCACGCGGTGCTTCGCGGATGGCGACGTGGCCGGCGCCCGGCAAGACGATTGCCAGCGCCAGGACGAGATAAGGGTTGATCGTTTTTTTCATTCTCATGCCTCGATGGGCGCCAACGCACTGGCTTGCATGGTTCCGGTGCGGTCACCTGCCAGCGTCTCCGACAGCAATTGGGCTTCCGCAATGGCCGTGCGGATCAGATCGGCCGGTACCTGCTCGATCGGGAAACGGACCTGCCGCAGCACGAGATGCGCGCCACGGTCGCCCTCGGCGACCTGGCGGATCAGACGTACGCCGCGCGGCGTGATGACGGCTTCCTTGACCGTGGGATTGCGGAACAGGGCCTGGAAGATCGACGAAGCCTGTTTGAGCTCGGCCGGCGTGGCGGTCCCGTCGCCGCGCAGCAGAATGGAAGCCTCGGTCTGGGGCGGTGCCAGCCATTCGGGCAAATCATGCACCATGGAATAGAATTCGGCGCCGGTCGGTCGCGACAGCGCGCCGATCGATGGCCGGGCGACAGGCTCGTGTTCGGCCAGCGTCAGCTTCAGCCAGAGTTGCGGCAGCCGCCGGCAGACCAGTGTGTCGGCAATCAATTCGATGCGGATCCGTCGCCCGTCGGAAAGGCTGCCGTCGAGGATCGGAAAACCGTCAGGGGCGGCGCGAAGCCGGCTGTTGTCGAAGAGGCCAGCCGCGGCATCGAGAAGGCGGCTGCGCTGCCGGTTGAGTCTCAGGCGGTCGCGTTGCGCGACCGCCATGAACACGGCGATAGCGGCTATTGCCAGCAGGACAAGGGCGAGGTTGTCCATCATGTTCTAATCCGACGCCGCGCGGCAAGGTTGAGTTGATCGCGCGGCGTCATGGTTTCAATACCCGCTCGGCCGTGGCCACGGCATGGTGAACTGATCGCCGCGCCTGACGAAGCGATAGCGCCAGAAATGGAACCACAGCGAAGCGATGATGTAGAAGCACATCATGGCGATGAGCTGCGTGCCGTAACCGAGGAAGACCGCGACATAGGCGGTGGCGCAAAGCACCAGCAGAAGCAGCGCCGGTATTGGGTGGAACGGGTGCACATAACCACGCTTGATGGTGTCCAGCGGCCACTTCTTGCGGAACATCACCATGTTGAAGGTCATGAAGGTGTAGCCCAGCAGGCCGGACAGGATCGAGAACGTCACTACCTGATCGAGCGGGGCGCCGAGCGCGAAGATGAGCGCGATCGGGACCAGGAAGACGATCGACCGGTACGGCGTGCGGTAGGTGGGGTGCACGGCACCGAACCAGCTTGGCAGATAGCGGTCGCGTCCCATCGAGAACCAGGCGCGGGACGCGTCGTTGATGCAGCCATTGGCCGAGGCCAGCGTGGCGAAGGTTGTGCCCACGAAAAGCAGCAGCATCAGCCCGGTCGAGCCGGTGACGCGCGCCGCATCGAACAGCGGCGTGCCGGACTGGCCGAGATATTCCCACGGGATCAAGCCAGAACAGACATACCAGGTCAGGGTCGCCGCGATCAGCAGCGTCATGATGCCGGCCATTGTGCCGTAGGGCAGCGAGCGCGCCGGCGAACGCACTTCCTCGGCCGCCTGGCAGGTGCCCTCGATGCCGAGATAGTACCAGAGGCCGAAATGCAGGGCCGCGACGATGCCGACCCAGCCATAGGGCAGGGGATCGCTGGTGATCGCCGAGAAATCCAGCGGGACGGCCGAGGCGCCGAACTGCACCGAAAGGAACAGCACGATGATCGACACGAAGGCGATCGCGGTGATGACGAGGTTGAATGTCAGCGTTGCCAGCACGCCGCGATAATTCAGCCATGCCAGGAACATCACCGCGAGGATGATGAAGGGCTTCTGGTTGAGACCGGAATGACCCTGCATGCCTGCCACGGTGTCGAGCAGGAAGCCGACGGTGATGGCGTTGGCGGCCTCCAGCATGGTGTAGGCCATGACCAGGAAAAGACCGACGTTGAAGGCCATCAGTGGCCCGACGATATGCTTGGCCTGGGCATACTGGCCACCGGCGGCGGCGACCGTCGAGGTCACTTCGGAATCGATCATCGCCACGCAGGTATAAAGCAGGCCGGCCACCCAGCAGGCGACAAGGCCGGCGATCATGCCGCCTTTGCCGACCGAGAAGTTCCAGCCCATATATTCGCCGACCAGAACGATGCCGACGCCCAGGGCCCAGACATGGGCCGGACCCAGCACGCGCAGCAGTTGGAGCCGCTCCGGCGCGGCGGTTGAAGTCACGTTTGCCATCGCCGTTTCCCTCAGATCGTGTGACGTTCGGCCGTGGCCTCGATCTCGCCTTCGCGCGAAGAGGTCAGCAGATCGTTGTCATAGGTGGTATCGACCTTGATCAGGTCGATCAGCATCAAGGCGCCGAACAGTGCGGACAGCGCCCAGGCGGCGTATTCGAGAATGTTCCAGGTATCCATCGCGCGCTCCTATCGTTTCGGGCCGAAGCGTTCTTCGATGACTTCGCGGTATTCCCTGTCCGACAACCGCACGACCATCACGAAATAGCCGATGACGAGAACGGCCATGACGGCCAGCGCCACCCAGCTGAAGGAATAGTCGAAGCGGGCGGTGACGATGTCGCTGGCGGCTGCAGGGTCGGTAATGCCGAGCGCCGCCCACTGCTGTTGTTCGGTGGCGTTCTGGCCAAGCGCCTCCCAGGTCGGGTTGGCGATCGGCTGCGGCGTCTTCGCAGCACCCGCAAGGCCCAGATAGAGCGGGATATAGAGTGCGCCGACGGTGAGCAGGAGAAGGATGAAGACGTCGAAAACCTGTCCTGTCAGGCTCTGTTTCGGAGGTTTGTAAGCCATCGGTTTCTCCTCAGCCGCGTCGCTTGCGCATCTCGTCGAGATGCTTCAGGTCGAGCCCGTAGATGAAATGCTTGTCGTCGCCATAGTGGCGCAGCATGGCGATGATGGCCGCGGTGTTCAGAGCTAGAACAAGGGCTGCGGCTATCGCCAGGATCGCCCGGATCCCCGGCACGGTGATGTAAGGCCAGACGGTAAACAGCGTGAACAGTATCGCGATCCACGTTGCGGCCACAAAGGCGACCGCACCCATGCGGTCGCGGCCATGCATCTTGTCTATGCGTTCGTCAAAGGTGGTTGAACCAGCATGCTGGCTTGATGTCGCATCCATCTTCCCCTCCATGAGGCTGCGCGACTGCGGGGCATTGTTGTTGATTTTGCAGAAAACTATTTGCCCAAGGGGAATATTGAGAAACTGCGACAAACTGTCAAGGAAAAGCGCATGTTGCGGCGCATCAGTTCGCCATTGCACTGCGAAGGATGGCGCTTACAGTCCAGTCGGAGGGGGTGTGAGGCGGTGCCGGGGCTATTGCGAGCCGATATGGGTGCCGCGATTCCTTTCGCTGGCGAACAATGCAACAGCCATGGCGCGATTGCGGACGTCCAGCTTGTCGTAAAGATTCTTCAGGTGATATTTCACCGTGTTTTCTGAAATGCCGGTGCGCGTGGCGATCTGCAGGTTGGTCCAGCCGTCGGCCAGAACAGCCAGCAGTTCGCGTTCCCGTGGGGTCAGCCGCGACAATGGCGTGTCGTTGATGCGCGAGACGTCAACATAGGGGATGCAGATGCGGCCATGGGCGACCGCGATCAGCGTATCGAACAGGATTGCCGGGTCGTCGAACTGGTAGCAGAAGCCTTGCACGCCAAGGCGCACGCATTGCTTGAGGATGGCGATGTCGTGGTCATTGGAAAAGATGACGACGCGGGCGTGCAGGTTGCGTTTTTGCAGTTCCGCCAGAACGCCGCTGCCGTCCATGTCCGATAGTTTCCAGCCGAGAACGGCGAGGTCGAAACCTGGTTCTCCACCAGAGACCGCTGCGAGAAACGCCTCGCCACCCTGCACGGCGCCGACGAGATCGAAGCGGTCATCACGCCGGATCATGTCGCCCAGCGCCGCAACGACGAGCGGGTTGCGTTCCGCGATCAGGACCCTGAACTTCTTCTCTTCCGTCATGGGCGTGACATCGGTCTCCCAACCCGGATGCTGAACTTTCCATACAGCGGTCATCGGCTTCACGTGGGCTCCAGCGCGACCTAAATTAGTCGTAGATCGGGAATCGCCGCACCAGGGCTTCAACTTCCTCGCGCACTTCCGCTTCGATTTTGCCGTTGGCGTCCTCGCCATTGGCGGCCAGTCCGTCGATCACCCGCATGGTCAGTTGTCCAACCTGCCGGAATTCATCCGCACGGAAACCGCGCGTGGTGCAGGCCGGCGTGCCCAGCCGGACGCCGGAAGTCACGGCGGGTCCCTGCGGGTCGAACGGAATGCCGTTTTTATTGCAGGTGATATGCGCGCGCCCGAGTGCCGCTTCCACGGCCTTGCCGGTCAGGTTCTTGCGTCTCAGGTCCACCAGCATCAGATGCGTATCGGTACCGCCCGACACGATATCGACACCACCCGATGCCAGGGTTTGCGCAAGCGCCTTGGCATTGTCGACGACATTGGCGGCGTAGGTCTTGAACTCCGGTGCCAGCGCCTCGCCAAAGGCCACCGCCTTGGCGGCGATGACATGCATCAGCGGTCCGCCCTGCAGGCCGGGGAACACCGCCGAATTGACCTTCTTGGAGATCTCCTCGTCGTTGGTGAGCACCATGCCGCCGCGCGGGCCGCGCAAGGTTTTGTGGGTGGTGGTGGTCACGACATGCGCGTGGTCGAGCGGGTTCGGGTGGACGCCGCCGGCGACCAGACCGGCGAAATGCGCCATGTCGACGAACAGCTTGGCGCCGACCTCGTCGGCGATCTCGCGGAATGCCTTGAAGTCGATGAAGCGCGGATAGGCCGAGCCACCGGCCAGAAGCACCTTCGGCCGATGCTGGCGGGCAAGGTCGCGCACCTCGTCGAGGTCGATGCGCTGGTCCTGCGGACGCACGCCATAAGAAACGACCTTGAACCACTTGCCGGACTGATTGACAGGCGAGCCGTGGGTCAGGTGACCACCGGCGGCGAGGTTCAATCCCATGAAGGTATCGCCCGGCTGCATCAGCGCCATGAACACCGACTGGTTGGCCTGGCTGCCGGAATGCGGTTGCACATTGGCGAAAGCGCAGCCGAACAGTTGCCGGGCCCGCTCGCGCGCCAGTTCCTCGACCTCGTCGACATATTGGCAACCGCCATAATAACGACGACCCGGATAGCCCTCGGCGTATTTGTTGGTCAGAACCGAACCCTGGGCCTCTAGCACCGCCTTCGAGACGATGTTCTCGGAAGCGATCAGCTCGATTTCGTCGCGCTGCCTGCCCAGTTCGCGCGCCATGGCTGCACTGACGGCCGGGTCGGTTGTGGCGACGCTAGCGCGAAAGAACTGGCCGAGATTGCCGAGGCCCGGTCGCTGGGGGATGTTCATGCGTCCAATCCTTTCCGGCGCTGGGCGCCTGTCCCGTCTCTACCCTGTCCAGCCGAGGCCGGAGGATATGCAATTGATCGAGAGCAGAAGTGCGTTGATCGGGCGCCGCGACGCCGAAGCGTTTGCGGCCTGATCGCGCACTTCTCGCAACAGTTTCACCTGGAGCGCGTGGATGCTGTCCATTTCCGGCCGCAAACGGTCGAAATTGCGCTTGAAAGCGGGGAAGCGTGTCGAAAAGTCGGTATTTCCGACGATCTCGCGAACCATGCGGCTGGTGAGTTCGTATTCGGCTTCGATCTTTCCAAAGATGCGCCTGCCGGTCTCGCGCTCGACGACAAGCCCGGAATAGAGCCGGCCCACTTCGAGGTCTGCCTGGTAGAGCGTCTTGTCGACCTCATCGATGATCAGGCGAAAGAAGCGGGAGCGTTCGAACATCTGGCGAAGCAGGTCGCGGCCGGCCTCGCCACGAACGGCGATGAAGGAATTGATCGCGCTGCCGATGCCATACCAGCCCGTCAAAAGATGGCGGTTCTGGCTCCAGGCGAAGACCCAGGGAATGGCGCGCAGATCGCTGATGTCGCGGGCGCCGAAACGGCGTGCCGGCCGCGAGCCGATCTTGAGCAGCGACAATTCCTCGACCGGGCTCGCTTGGTTGAAATAGTCGATGAAGCCGGGCTCGTTGATCAGGCTGACATAAGAAGCCAGCGACATGCCGGTGAGCGCCTCCAGCGCCTCCTCGAATTCCGGAACGTCCTTCAGCTCGGCCTCATTGGGCGATTTGACGCTGTGCGCGAAGACGCTGGCGGCGAGAATTTCGAGTTGATGGAGGCCAGTGCCTCGGTTGGCGAATTTGGAGGAAACGACCTCGCCCTGTTCCGTGACGCGCATGGAACCGTCGATTGTGCCCGCCGGTTGCGCGGCGATCGCCCTGCCGGTCGGCGCGCCACCGCGACTGACCGAGCCGCCACGCCCATGGAAGAAGGAGATCCGGATCTTGTTCTTCTTGCCGAGTTTCGTGAGCTGCTTCTGCGCCTTGCTCAGTTCCCAGTTGGCCGCCAGGAAGCCGCCATCCTTGTTGGAGTCGGAATAGCCCAGCATGATTTCCTGGCGATTGCCGAAGTCGCGGATCGAGCGGCGGACGACGGAAATCCCAAGAAGCTGGTCGATGATCGCGGGCGCCGCGCGCAGGTCGGCAATCGTCTCGAACAGCGGCACGATCCGCAGGTTGATTGTGCCGCTGCCATCCGGGGCCGTCGCCAGACCGCAGAACTGTGCGAGCAGATAGACGGCGAGGATATCGTCGACCGATTGCGTCATCGACAGGATGAATGCGCCGACCGCACAGCTCTTGTCGGCGGAGGCCTCGCGGATCACGTCGAACAAAGCGAGCAACTCGCGTGTTTCTTCCGACAGGCGGGTGCGATCCAGGCCTGGGTCGAGCTGATCGCCTCTGCGGATGGCGTCGCGGATACGCCCGGACCAGCGCGGCGAAACCGCGGTGACCGGTTCGGCTTTTGGGTCGATGACGGTGAACAGTTCGGCAAGGGCCCGGTTCACCACCGTCGAATTCTGACGGATGTCCAGAGCAACCGTGCAGAAGCCGAAACTCTCGATTTGTTGCAGCAGCGGCCGGACAAGGCGTTGTGCCACCACCTTGCCGCCGATTTTCAGAAGCGTGTCGGAAAGGCATTCCAAATCGGTCCGGAAGGCCTCTGCATTGGGGTAGGGTACGCCGCTGCCCTTGCCCAGCATCGCCTCCAAACGCCGCAGCATGGCGGCGGTGAACTGGCGCAGCGGCTCGTCGACATTGCGGTGGGCGATCGCTTCGGCGCATCCGCTTGCACGCAGAATGCCCGCCAGGGCGGGAGCGAATTCGTCCGGTATGTCGACGACATTGGCGCTGACGCTCAGCATGGTCGTCAACCGGCGGACCTGGCCAAGATACCACTTGATCGCCGCATGGCGGTTTTCGGCCAGTGCATAGGCGGTCGTCTGGGCGGTGACGTTGGGGTTCCCGTCGCGGTCGCCGCCAATCCAGGAGGCAAAGCGCATGAAGGACGGAACGGTAAGCGCGTAGTCCGGGAAGTGTCGCTTCAACGCGCCCTCGACGAGGTCGTAGAGCTGCGGTGTGGTCTCGAACAGAACCTCCCGGAAGAAATGCAGGCCCCAGGCGATCTCCCGCTCGACCGACGGGCGCTCGAGCCTGAGTTCGCCGGTCATCCACAAGAGTTCGATCTCGCTCTTGAGATCGCAGACGAGCAGATCGTGTTCGCGCGGCGCCCAGCGCTGCTGCCCGATCTCCGTCAGTTTGCGATAGATGCGGCGATGGATTTGAAGGACCGTGACCCGCTTGGCTTCGGTCGGGTGCGCGGTCATGGTCGGGCCGACGCACAGACCGTCCAGAGCCTCCTGCACGGCTTCGGCGGAATAGCCCTCGGCGGCGATCTCGCCGACGACATTGGAAAAGGAGCCCACCACGTCGTCGGGATTTCCCGACTGTTCGGTTTCGCGGCGGGTGCGCATCGCCTGAAGTTCGTTGGAAATGGCGATCAGCTGAAACCAGATGCCTGTCGCCTGCAGCGCCGGGATGCGGAGTTCCCCGGGCAGCGTATCGAGCGACGCGCGACCCAGCAAAACTTCGGCGATCTCCGGTTCACGGGCCCTCACGACCGAAACGAGCAGCTCAAACAGCAACTCGCGCACGTCGTTGCGAGAGGCGAGGGGCTTGCCATCCTCCACCGCTACGATGGGCACGTCTTTCCAGGACGTGCGGATTTGCGCTGATCCGAGAATGTCCGTTGCCTCCTCAACAAACACTGGCGATAAATTCCTACCATGAATGTTTTTTTCATAATAGTGCTTTGGCAAGCATAAGCCATTCGCCGGCGTTGAAAACGCCTGGACGGGTAGAATCCTCGCCCGTTCGGGTAGTGCGGAGATTGGGCGAAAGAGCGAGATTTTGACGCCAAAGTCGCAATCCGGGGCCTAAAAACTAACATTTTGCCGGGTTCGCTAAAATCGCTTGACGGCGATCAGAATTCCGATGATCTTCACTTGTGGGAAACAAATAAGACTAAGCGGAAACCCGCTACGCATAACCCGCAATGTCGGGACGTCCGTGACGGGACAGTCAACAATGGGAAACCTAGCCATGAGTGCCATGGAAGATACCTACGTGGCGGAAGCCAGCGGGAACCTGCGTCGAACCATCGATTGGCGCGGCGCATTCTGGGTCGCCAGCGGCGTGCCGCCGCTGGTTCTGTTTTCGATCGGCGGCATCGCCGGCGTCGGCGGCAACATCGCCTTCGCGGTCTGGACGCTGTCCATCCTGATGGGCTTCATCCAGTCATTCACCTATGCCGAAATCGCCGGCCTGTTCCCGAACAAGTCGGGCGGTGCGTCGGTCTACGGGGCAACCGCGTGGTTGCGTTATTCGAAGTTCATCGCGCCGCTGTCGGTGTGGTGCAACTGGTTCGCCTGGTCGCCGGTGCTGTCGCTCGGCTGTTCAATCGCCGCCGCCTATATCCTCAACGCGCTGGCACCGATCCCGGGCTTCACCGAAACCTCACCGGAAGTGGTGGCCTATCTTGCCGCCCATGCCGGCACGAGTGCCGCAGATGCGGTGACGGCGGTGACCGCCGCAGCCACACCTGCGATCCGCAGCTGGACGCTCTACACCCATGCGCTCGGTCCGGTCTCGTTCTCGCTCAACGCCACCTTCTGGATTGGCGCGGTGCTGATGCTGATTACTTTCGCCGTGCAGCATCGTGGCATCCTCAGCACCGCAAACGTGCAGAAGGTCGTTGGTCTTCTCGTCATCGTGCCGCTGCTGATCGTCGGCATCGTGCCGATCCTGACCGGCCAGATCAACTGGGCGAACTACTCGCCTTTCGTGCCGCTCGCCGCCGCCTACGCCCCGGCGCCCGGCGCCTGGAACATAGCCGGCTGGACCCTGGTGCTTGGCGCCATGTTCATCGCAGCCTGGTCGACCTATGGGTTCGAGACGGCCGTCTGCTACACGCGCGAATTCAAGAACCCGGAGACGGACACGTTCAAGGCCATCTTCTATTCAGGCCTTCTGTGCGTGCTGCTCTACATCCTGGTTCCGTTCACCTTCCAGGGTGTGTTGGGCCTCAACGGGATGCTGGCCACGCCGATCGTCGACGGCTCCGGCGTCGCCGATGCGCTCGCTACGATGGTCGGTGGGGGCGGCATCGTCAAAACGCTGCTGATCATGTTGATGATCCTGGCGCTGCTGCTGGCGATCATGACGGCCATGGCCGGCTCCTCGCGCACGCTTTATCAGGGTTCGGTGGACGGCTGGCTGCCGAAATACCTCAGCCACGTCAACGATCACGGCGCGCCGACGCGGGCGATGTGGACCGACCTCGTCTTCAATCTGCTCCTGCTGGCGATCGCCGCCGCCGACGCCACCAGCTTCTTCTTCATCCTGGCCGTCGCCAATTGCGGCTACATCATCTTCAACTTCCTCAACCTCAATGCCGGCTGGATCCATCGCATCGACAATGGCCACATCAAGCGGCCGTGGCGGGCGCCGACCTGGCTGATCACGGCGGGTGCGGTGTTCGCCTTCGTCAACGCCGTCTTCATGGGGGCCGGTGCCAAGGTATGGAACCCGATGGCGCTCTGGGCGGGGCTGTTCACGGCCGCGCTGATCCTGCCGGTGTTCTGCTTCCGCCACTACGTTCAGGACGGCGGCAAGTTCCCCGATCACATGCTGGACGATCTCGGCATGAGCGAGAGCAGCCTGCGCGAGCGCAAGGCGGGCGTATTGCCTTACGTGACGCTGATCGCAGGTCTGATCGTGGTGCTGATCGCCAACTGGTACTTCGTGCTCTGACCGAGGACTGACCGCTGATCCCGCGCGGCCTCGACGGTCGCGCGGGGTTCTCCATAACAACCAGGGGAAGTGCTCCACGGAGCCACAGGGGAAGCCGAGCCATGACGACTACAACTGACATTGCAGCCCATGCCGGAGATGGTCAGCTTCATCGTTCCATCGACTGGCGCGGGGCATTCTGGGTGGCCAGCGGCGTGCCGGCGCTGGTGCTGTTTTCCATCGGCGGCATCGCCGGAACGGTCGGCACGCCCGCCTATCTGATCTGGACGGCCTCCATCATTCTCGGCCTGATCCAGTCTTTCACCTATGCCGAGATCGCGGGCCTGTTTCCGTCGAAGTCGGGCGGCGCGTCTGTCTATGGAGCCACGGCCTGGCTGCGCTATTCGAAGTTCATCGCGCCGTTGTCGGTGTGGTGCAACTGGCTGGCCTGGACGCCGGTGCTGTCGCTCGGCTGCTCGATTGCCGCCGCCTACATCTTGAATGCCCTGGCGCCGATCCCGGCTTTCACGGAAACCTCGCCGCAGGTTGCAACCTGGCTCGCCGATCCGGCCAATGTCGGCAAGACGGCGGCCGACGCCATCGCCGTGCTGACAAGCGCCGCGACGCCGGCCATTCGCAACTGGTCGCTGTTCCACGGCACGCTCGGGCCTGTCAGCTTTTCGCTGAACGCCATCTTCTTCATCGGCGTCGTCCTAATGCTGATCACCTTCGCCATCCAGCATCGCGGCATTCTTGGGACAGCCAGCGTGCAGAAGTACATCGGGCTGCTGGTCATCATTCCGATGCTGATCGTCGGGGTCGTGCCGATCATCACCGGCCAGATCAACTGGGCGAACTATTCGCCGCTCGTGCCGCTGGCTGCTGCCTACGCCCCGGCGCCTGGCGCCTGGAACGTCGCGGGATGGACCCTCGTGCTCGGCGGCATGTTCATCGCGGCCTGGTCGGCCTACGCTTTCGAAACCGCGATCTGCTACACTAGCGAATTCAAGAATCCGGGCCGCGACACGGTGCGGGCGATCTTCTATTCGGGCCTTCTTTGCCTGGCACTCTACACGCTGGTGCCGTTCACCTTCCAGGGTGTGCTCGGGCTCAACGGCATGCTGGCCACGCCGATTGTCGATGGCTCCGGCGTCGCCGATGCCATGGCCAGGATGGTTGGCGGTTCGGGCTTCATCACCTCGATCATGGTGATGCTGATGATCCTCGCTTTGATGCTGTCGATCATGACGGCGATGGCCGGGTCGTCGCGCACCCTCTATCAGGGTTCGGTCGACGGCTGGTTGCCCCGCTACCTCAATCACGCCAATGAGCATGGCGCGCCGACACGCGCGATGTGGACCGACCTGACCTTCAACGTTTTCCTGCTCGCGGTTGCGGCGGCCGATGCCACCAGTTTCTTCTTCGTGCTGGCCGTGTCGAACTGCGGCTACATCATCTTCAACTTCCTCAACCTCAATGCGGGCTGGATTCATCGCATCGACAATGGCCACATCAATCGGCCGTGGAAGGCACCGACGATCCTGATCGCGGTCGGGGCCGTTCTTTCCTATGTCAACGCCATGTTCATGGGTGCCGGCGCCAAGGTGTGGAATCCCTGGGCGCTGTGGGCCGGCTTCATCGCGGCCGCGCTGATCATTCCGGTGTTCTGCTTCCGGCATTATGTGCAGGACGGTGGCAGGTTCCCCGAACACATGCTCGACGACCTCGGCATCGCCCAAGAAGACCTGAAGGTGAGGAAAGCCGGTATCTTGCCTTATCTCACCCTGATCGCCGGTGCCGCCGTGGTGCTCGCCGCCAACTGGTTCTTCGTCATCTGAGCTTTCGGCTGGCGGCGGGCGGGACCCGTCGCCAGCCATCTCCGCTCGACATCTCCCCCATCGCTGAAATCGTCCAACGCGGACCGCTGCACGATACCTGGCGTCAGGGATCGGCCGTGCAACGTCGTGCATTCAAGGCCGATTTCGGACGCGGTTCGATCATCTCGCGACCATAAATCCAGTGAGTGGATTTATGACTTGATAAATCCACTCACTGGATTTACCTTGGCGGCCGCCGTGTGAGAACGGCGGTCAGTTTAGGGTTGGGAGGAGGATTTCATGAAGCATGTATGGGGTGCCGCCGCTTTGGCGGTTTCGCTGTTTGCCGCCGTGCCGTCATGGGCCGAGACGGTTTCGCTGTTCTGCTCGTCTTCGGGCGCCGAATACGAACTCTGCAGGAACGGTGCCGAGGCCTGGGCCAAGAAAACCGGCAACGAGGTCAAGATCAACAAGATGCCAGCCGCGTGGGACGAGGCGCTGCCGCTTTACCAGCAGCTTCTCTCCGCCCAATCGCAGGATGCCGACGTGCTTCTGCTCGACGTCGTCTGGATCGGCCTGCTGCAGAACCATCTGCTCGATCTTTCCGCCGTGCTGCCGAAGGAAGACATCGCCGCCAATTTCCCGTCGACGGTCGCCGCCGGCACGGTCAACGGCAAGTTCGTGGCCCAGCCCTGGTACACCGACACCGGCCTGATGTTCTATCGCAGGGACCTTCTGGAAAAATACAAGAAGCCGGTGCCGAAGACCTGGGCGGAATTCACGGAAACGGCCAAGGCCGTTCAGGATGGCGAGCGCGCCGCCGGCAACAAGGACATGTGGGGTTTCGCCTGGCAGGGCAAGTCGTATGAAGGCCTGACCTGCGATGCCATCGAATGGGTGAGCAGCTTCGACGGCGGCACCATCGTCGACGACAAGGGCAACATCACCATCGACAATGCTGGTGCCGCCGCGGCGCTCAAGCAGGCGCATGGCTGGGTCAACACGATCAGCCCGCAGGGCGTGCTGAACTACGATGAAGAGTCCTCGCGCAGCGTCTTCGAGGCTGGAAATGCCGTCTTCCTGCGCAACTGGGCTTATGTGTGGGGTACCTCGCAGGGCAAGGATCAGCCGCTGGTCGGCAAGGTCGGTGTCGCCGCGTTGCCGGTCGGCAAGGATGGCGCCAAGTCCAGCGGCTGCATGGGCACCGCCCATCTCGGCATCTCCAAATACACCAAGCACAAGGATGCCGCCGTCAGCCTGTTGAGCTTCATGGCCGGTAAGGACGAGCAGAAGCGCCGCGCCATCGAGGGAGCGTACAATCCGACGATCGCCTCGCTCTACGACGATGCCGATGTGCTGAAGGCTTTGCCTTTCCTCAAGGATGCGCAGACGGCTTTCGCCGACAGCGTCGCACGCCCCTCGGCGGTGACCGGCTCCGGCTACAATCGTGTCTCGCAGGCCTTCTACAAGGCCGTGCACGGCGTTCTGGCCGGAGAGGAGCAGCCGGAAGCGGCGCTGAAGGCGCTGGCGGCCGATCTCGAGACCATCAAGAAGCGCGGCAAGTGGTAACACGAACCGTGTGACGGCCGGCGCGCTCCTCCCTGCGCGCCGGCAATCCTTTTCAAACAGCAAGAGATCAGCATGCAAATCGGCAATGCGCCCTGTTCCTGGGGCGTCTTTTATCCCACTGGCAACAGCATCAACGCTGAGGGCTACCTCGATGCGGTGGCGCGCGCGGGCTATCGCGTCACGGAACTGGGGCCGCTCGGCTTCCTGCCAACCGACACTGGACAACTCGCCGACGCGCTTGCCGCACGTGACCTGACGCTGGCCGGTGCTGCCCATGTGCATGTCCTGGCCGAACCGGGATCATGGCCCGTGCTGAAGACGGCACTCGACAGCCTCGGCCCTATACTCGCCAAGCTGAATGCACCCAACCTGATCCTGATGGACGAAAGCGAATGGTATCCGGCCGACAGGCCGGGCGTCGTCGATGAAACAGGCTGGAAGACCATGATCGCCCATGTGCGTGATGCCCAGCATCATGTCGCCGAGACCTATGGTGTCAAGCTGACCTTCCATCCGCATGTCGGCACTTGCGTGGAGCGGGAAGCGCAGATCGATCGCCTGCTTGACGAAACGGATGTCGATTTGTGTTTCGACACCGGCCACCACGCCTTCTGGGATCAGGACCCCATCGCTTATATGCGCAAGGTCTGGGACCGGATCGGCTTCATGCATCTGAAGAATGTCGACGCCAAGGTCCGCGCGCGCGTGCTGGCGGGTGAGTTGGGGCCGAACGAGTCCTTCGCAGCCGGCGTGATGTGCCCGCTGCCGGACGGCGTTGTCGACATCCCCGCGGTGATCGCGCTGCTCAAGGAGAAGGGCTACTCGGGCCCGTGCATCGTCGAACAGGATCCGAGCGAGGATGCCGCTGAGACACCCGAGGCGCTTGCCGCCCGCAATCGTATCTATCTGGAAGGGCTGCTGGCATGAGCGCGATCAAACCACAGGTCTTCGACAATGCCGAAACGCTCGGTGACGCATTCGCCGCTCGGCTGCTTGGCATGATCGCGGACGCGGCTTCGGCCGGTCGAGATTTTCTCCTCGGCTGTCCCGGCGGACGTTCGCCACGCCCGGCCTATCAGGCGATGGGACATATGCTTGCCGCCGCGCCGCAGGACATCAGCCACGTCACCATCGTCATGATGGACGACTATCTGGTGGAGACGTCGGCAGGCCTGGACCATGTTTCGGTCGACAGCCATTTCTCCTGCCGGCGTTTTGCTTATGAAGAGATCGTCGGCGTCTTGAACGCCGCTCTGCCGGAGAATTTTCGCATTCCGGCCGAACAGATCTGGTTCCCCGACCCGAAAGATCCCGCGGCCTACGATGCCCGGATCGAGGCGGCGGGCGGCATCGATCTGTTCATCCTGGCATCGGGCGCGAGCGACGGCCATGTCGCCTTCAATCCTCGCGGCAGCGGACGGTGGAGCCGCACGCGCGTGGTGCCGCTGGCTGAGGAAACGCGCCGCGACAACATGAAGACTTTTCCGGACTTTCGGTCGCTCGACGAAGTGCCGGGCTTTGGCGTCACCGTCGGCATCGATACGATTGCAAGGCTGTCCAAGGCTGCGGTGATGATCGTCTGGGGCGATGGCAAACGCCTGGCCTTTGACCGGCTGACGTCGGTGCCCGACTACGATCCCGACTGGCCGGCGAGCGTGGTGGCTGCCTGCCGCGCCGGCGAGATCCTGGCTGACAGGGCGGCGGCCCAAGACTGATGCGCGCAGCCATTGGCATTGACATAGGCGGCACCAAGATCGCCGGCGGCCTGGTCGATCTAACCGTTGGCACTCTGGTCGACCAGGCCGAACTGCCCACGCCTCACGGGCAGGGGGCCGATGCGATCCTTGCGGTCGCGGCCGATATTGCGGAGCGCATGCAACGCAGCGCCGAGGCGAAAGGCATCGCTTCGGCCGGCATTGGCATCGGCCTGCCGGAATTGGTCGGCCTCGACGGTGTTCCGGCCAGCAGCTGGATCGCGGACTGGAGCCAAAGCGACATCGCCAGAGCCTTTGCCGGCCACGGTCCCGTTGCCGTCGACAGCGACGTACGTGTCGCAACGCTCGCCGAACTGCACTACGGCCACGGCAAGGCGTTGCCCAGCTTCGTCTTCGTCTCGGCGGGAACGGGTCTCAGCTTTGCAAGCTGCGTCGGCGGCATCGTCCAGCGCGGCGCCAATGGCTTTGCCATCCACTTCGCCTCAAGCGAACTGGTTGCGTTCGACGGTGTTTCCGGCCGGCGTGCGGACTTCGTGCTGGAATCCTTCGCCTCCGGCCTCGGCATGGCGCGTGTCTACAAGGCACGCACGGGACGGACGGCAACGGCACGCGATATCGTCGAAGGCCGCGCTGGCTCGGAAGGCGCGCAATTGCTTGACGAGGCGACGACGGCGCTGGCCAGCTATCTTGGTCAGATGATCAACATGATCGACCCGCATGGCGTCGTCATCGGCGGCGGCCTCGGCACGGCGCAGCCTTATTTCGACAGGCTTCGGTCGAAGGTTCCGACCTATGTTTGGGCCGAAGCCTGCCGGGGGCTGCCCGTTCTGGCGAGCGCGCTCGGGTCTGCTGCCGGCGTGATCGGTGCCGCCGCGCTGCACGCGGACAAGAATTCAGCTGGGGAATGAAACGATGTCCACCATTAGCCTGAAATCCGTATCCAAGAGCTTCGGCTCGGTCGACATCATCCGCAATGTCGACCTTGAGATCGCGGATGGCGAATTCGTCGTGTTCGTCGGGCCCTCGGGCTGCGGCAAGTCAACGCTGCTGCGCCTGATTGCCGGGCTGGTGCCCGTGTCGGCGGGCGACATCGACATCGACGGCGAAGACATGACCGAAGTGCCTGCCTCCAAGCGCGGCATCGCCATCGTCTTCCAGTCCTACGCGCTCTATCCGCACATGACGATCGCCCGCAACATCGGCTTCGCGCTGGAGACCAGCGGCATCGGGCGGGAGGCGATCCGCACCAAGGTTGAACAGGTTGCCGCGACGCTGAAGATCGGCCATCTGCTCGACAGGTTGCCGCGCGAGCTTTCCGGCGGCCAGCGCCAGCGTGTCGCCATCGGCCGTGCCCTTGTGCGCCAGCCGAAGGTGTTTCTGTTCGACGAACCGCTATCCAATCTCGACACCGACCTGCGCTCGGAAATGAGGGTCGAGATCGCGCGGCTGCACGAAGACCTCAAGACCACCATGGTCTATGTGACGCATGATCAGGTCGAGGCGATGACCCTGGCCGACAGGATCGTCGTTCTGAACGAGGGACGCATCGAGCAGGTTGGCACGCCGCAGGAACTCTACCATCGTCCGGCCAACCGTTTCGTCGCCGGTTTTATCGGCTCGCCGCGCATGAACTTCCTGCCGGTGACGGCGGCAAAAGCGGATGACGGCTGGCGGCTGAGCGGCGCGGGCGGGCTGGACCTCGCGATCGGAGCAGGCGCCTCTTCTCCCGCTTCGGTCGGCATCAGGCCGGAAGCATTGGCCATCGCGGGCGCGCGGCAACCTGCGCGGATTTCGGGTGAATTGCTGCGCGCCGAGGATCTCGGCCACGAGCATCTCGCTTATGTGCGCGTCGCCGAAGATCTGGTCTGGACGGTGCGTCTCTCGAACCATCTGGCGCTCGCGCGTGGAGAAAAAGTCGGGCTGACCTGGTCGGACGATGCGCTTTTTGCTTTCGACGGCGACGGCCGGCGGCTGGTCACCTCTCTTGCCAGGCAGGCCGCGGCATGAGCACGCGTCGCGGAAACGCATTGCAACGCAAGGAAACGCGCGCGGCGTGGATGTTCCTGACGCCGGCTCTCGTCGCGCTGACCCTCGTTGCCTTCTGGCCGCTCGCCCGCACGCTGTATTTTTCCTTCACCAATGCGACCCTCGACGATCCCTCGGTCTACGATTTCATCGGTTGGCAGAATTTCGTCGACATCGCGATGGACGGTCAGTGGTGGCGGGCGGTTGCCAACACGGTGGTGTTCACGATCATTTCGGTGTCGCTAGAAACCCTTCTCGGGCTGGGCATCGCGCTGCTGCTCAACCAGGCGCTGCCGGGCAGAGGCGCCTTGCGCGCTGCCATCCTCATTCCCTGGTCCATTCCGGTCGTCGTGTCGGCCAAGATCTGGGAATGGATGCTGCACGACCAGTTCGGCATTCTCAACAATTTGCTGATCGGTCTCGGTTTCATCGACCACGGCATTGCATGGACGGCGACGCCGTCGCTGGTCATGGGCGTCATCATCTTCGTCGATGTGTGGATCACCACGCCGTTCATGGTGCTGCTGATCCTGGCCGGGCTTCAGGTGATCCCAGAGGAGGTGCGCGAGGCCGCACTTGTGGATGGCGTTCCGTGGTGGAAGCGCTTCTGGTCGATCACCCTGCCGCTGCTCAGGCCGGCGATCGGCGTGGCGGTGCTGTTTCGCGCGCTGGATGCCATGCGCATGTTCGACCTTGCCTACATCCTCGCCGGCAATGGCGAGCGCACGCAGACCATCTCGATCTATGCGCGCAACCAGCTGATCTCCTTCCAGGAGACAGGCCTGGGTTCGGCTGCTTCCACCTGGGTGTTCTTCGTGATCGCGCTGGTCGCGATCCTCATCATCGGGACGATGCGGCTCGACCGCGCGGCGGGGAAATGACCATGGCCAGCACAACAGCGACGGCGAGACGCCGATCTTCCACTCGCTACCGTTGGCAAAGACGGGCACGCTCGGCCGGCCTTGTTATGCTCAGCCTGCTTGTGCTCGCCTACACGCTGTTCCCCTATTATTGGGCGATCGTCTCGTCCTTCCGCTCCGGCTCGGAACTGTTTTCGACCAGCCTCGTGCCGAGCTTTGACCTGGCCCACTACAAGGCCCTGCTGGCCGACCCCGTCTTCACCGGCTCAATCATCAATTCGCTGATCGTCGCCGGTTCGACCACCGTGATCTCGCTGGCGCTCGCAGTCGCCGCCGCCTATGCGCTCGGCCGGCTGAATTTCAGCGGCAGGCAGGCCATGCTGATGGCGATCCTGGTGGTCTCGATCTTCCCGCAGATCGCGGTGATGTCGGGCATGTTCGAACTGGTGCGCTGGCTCGGCCTCTACAATCGCGTTGGCGCGCTGATCCTTGCCTATCTGATCTTCACAGTGCCGTTCACGGTGTGGGTGCTGACCTCCTTCATGCGCGAATTTCCGCGCGAGCTGGAGGAGGCGGCGATCATGGACGGTTGTTCGCATTGGCGCATCCTGACCAGGATCCTTTTGCCACTGATGGGGCCGGCGCTGGCAAGCACCGGTCTGCTCGCCTTCATCCTGGCGTGGAACGAATTCCTGTTCGCGCTCACCTTCATCCTCAGCGACGAGAACCGTACCGTGCCGGTGGCGATCGGCCTGATCTCCGGCAACAGTCGCTACGAATACCCGTTCGGGCCGGTGATGGCGGCATCGATCATTGTCACGCTGCCGTTGCTGGTTCTGGTGCTGATCTTCCAGCGGCGGATTGTCAGCGGGCTGACCGCCGGTGCCATCAAGGGCTGACGGCCCATGCGGCCGGTCTCAATCCAGCCCGTAGAAGACGTCGACGATCTCACCGGCGATGTTCCATTTCGCCGAAGGCTGCGCTTCCAGGGTTGCCAGCAGGGGCATCGTCGCGGCGCCGAGCGCGATCATGTTGCGGTCGAGCAGGCCTTTCTGCAGGCGCGGCTCGGCGCGGTCGTCGCGCAGCGCGATCGTATGCGGCAGGGGTTCCAACCGTGTCAGCAGCCGGTCGAGCAGCCATTCGGGCAGATCGCTGCCGAGGATGATCGTTTCCGGGTCCAGCATGTTCTCGAGTGTGCCGACCAGCCAGTTGAGATGCGGCGCCACATCGGCCAGCCAGGCTTCCGCCCTGTCGGGATGGGCTCTGATGAGGCTGGCAAAACCATCTTCCGCGTCGCGCGCGCTGCCGCTGGCGCCGATCATGTCCAAAAGATGCTCCACGGACACGATCCGCTCCAGATAGACGCTCTCCCCATGATGCTGAATGAGGATGCGGCCGATCTCGCCGGCGTTCGACCAGCCGCCACGAAACAGCGCACCGTCATGCACCAATCCGGCGCCGAGGCCGTGCCCGAGCAGCAGATAACAGAAGTTGCGAACCGCACGGCCCTGCCCGAAGGTCAGTTCCGCCAGTGCGCCGGCATTGGCGTCGTTCTCGATGATGACGGCCATGCCCGTCTGCTCGGCCAGGCGGCGGTCGATTTCGTAACCGTGGAGTTCGCTCCAGAACGAACCTTCGAGATGGGGAGCGTCGAGGGTCAAGGCATCGCGCAGGCGCGGCGAAGCGATGCCGATGCCCCAGACGCGATCGGCCGGGACCGAAGCCGAAGCGACAAGATCATCGATCACGGCGGCAAGGGCGGTATGGACACCTTCGACCGTGCGCGCGCCGAGCGGCCGGCGCAGACCGACACACTCGACGAAGTTGAAGTCGACAAGGCTCGCCCGCACCAGGTCGCGATCGATGTGCAGGCCGATGCCGTAGCCGCGTTCGGCGGCGATGCGGTAGTTGGTCGGCGGCTGACCCTTGCCGCCATAGACCTTGCCGGTGCGTTCGATGAGCCCGGCCCGTTCGAGATCGTCGATGATGTTGGACAGCGATTGCGGACTCAACCGGGTCAGGCGAGCGAGATCGGCTCGGCTCTGCGCGGGCTCGCGGCGCAGAAGATCGAGCACCGTCTGGCGGTTCAGGCGTTTGGTGAACTCGTTGTTCTTGCCGAGACCGGCTTTTCTGACTTTCACGCGATCACCTAAATCCACTCAGTTGAATAAATCGACGATCCGTGTCATCTACCACAGGAATTCCTTGTAGTCCTTAGCATTTTGGAGACCACCATGGACATCCGCGTCGGCCTGATCGGCCTTGGCGAAGTCGCCCAGCTCATGCACCTGCCGCTCCTGGCCGACGACAGCCGCTATCGCATCGAAGCGGTGATGGACGTCGCGCCGTCCCTGGTCGATCATATCGCCGAACGCTACGGCGTCCCGCGTCGCTACCAGCGCGCCGAAGACCTGTTGGCCGATGCCAATCTGGACGCCGTTTTCATCCTGACGCCGGACCATATCCATGGCCGCCTGCTTGGGCAGGCGATGGACGCCGACAAACATATCTTCATCGAAAAGCCGGTCTGTCTGACCGCGGACGAGCTGACACCGCTGCTGCCGCGCGCGGAAAGCTACAGGAAGACGATCTTCGTCGGCTACATGCGTCGCTTCTCGCGGCCATTCCTGGAATTGAAGAAGCGCATGCCGGCCGTCGACACGGTGCTGCACGCCCGCGTGCGCGACATCATCTGCGAAGGCCCGTTCTTCATCCGCCAGACGCGCAACGTATTCTATCCGAAGGACGTGCCGCAGCCGATCATCGACGAGGGGCGGGTGGAGACCGAACGGCTGCTGCGTTCGGTCATGGGTGCCGACGCGACCCGCGATCAGCTGCGTGCCTATCAGGTGCTGACAGGCCTTTCATCGCACTCCTTCTCGGCGATGCGCGAATTGCTGGGTGCGCCGAAGGGGGTGCATGCGGCGCGCCAGCATCGCGGGGAGTCGATCTCCGTGCTGTTCGACTACGGTCATTTCACAGCTGTCTACGAAGCGCTGATCCACAACGTGGCGCGCTTCGACGCCGGTATCGATATCCTGACTGACCGGCAGCAATTCCGCGTCAATTATGACACGCCCTATATCCGCAACCTGCCGTCGCGGCTGGAGATCATCGATTCCACGGATACTGAGACGCGGACTGAAACCTTCGGGCCGAGCTACGAAGATCCGTTCCGCATCGAGCTCGACGCTTTCCACGACTGCGTGGTCAACGGAGCTAAGGCCAAGACGACGTTGAAGGATTCAGTTGCCGACCTTGACCTGTTCACCAAGGTGGGCCGGGCCTTCATGGCCGCATAACAATGATATCGCCCAGCCGGCCAGTGGGATTCCCCGATGGCCGGCTGGGTCGGTCCGACGCCTGGTATCAGGACGCCGGGGCCGGGGCCGGGCTTGCCGTTTGGGGGTTTACCGGCATGCCCGGCCCGATCTTCTGAAGGTTGCCGCTGATGATCTTGTCGGTTTCGCTGATGCCCTTGGTGATGGCGACCAGCTCACCGTCTGTCTGGCCGAGCTCGACCAGCCGCATACCGACCTTGTTGCCCTCGTCGATCACGTAGACATATTTGCCAAGCTGGCTGGAGCCGAGCGCGACTTGCGGCACCAGAAGCGTGTTCGGCGTCTCGCCGACCAGAAGGCGGATGTTCACATACTGGCCGGGCAGCAACGAGCGGTCGTCATTGGCGATGGTGGCACGGGCGATGATGGTGCCAGTGGCGGCATCCACCTTGTTGTCGATGAAGGTCAGTTCACCCTTGCGGGATGCATTCTTGTCGCCGGGGACCGAGACCTCTGCCGCGATCGCGCCATTCGTCCTGGCTTTCTGGATCAGCACGAGGTCGCCTTCGCTCGGCGTAAATGTGACATAGACCGGACTGATCTGGACCAGCGTGTTGAGCGAAGTGCCGCCGACATTGACGAGGGTGCCGACCGTTGCCTGGTTGCGACCGAGGCGACCGTCGAAGGGGGCATGGATTTCGGTGTAGCCAAGATTGATCTGGGCGGCCTCGATCGCGGCCTTGTCGGCCGCGACTGACGCTTCGCCCTGCTGCATGGTGCTGCTGCGCAGATCCAAACCATCCTTGGACAGGAAACCTGTCTTAATCAGATCGTTGCCGCGCGTCAGGCTCGCCTTGGTGTATTCGAGCGAGGCCTGATTGCGCTGCGCCTGTGCCTTCACCTGATCGAGCGCCACCTGATAGTCGCGCGGGTCGATCTTGTAGAGCAGGTCACCCTTCTTGACGTCGGCGCCGTCGTTGGCCGCCTGTTCGAGGATGTAGCCGGAAACCTTCGCCTGCAGGGCGACGGTGCGGATCGCCTCCGTGCGCGCGGTGTAGTCGAGATAGACCGGGAGCGTCTTCTTGACCACGCTGGTAACGGGGACGGGCATGGCCTGATGCGCGGCCGCGGGCGCGGCAGCGTCGGCAGGCTTGGCGAGCAGGCCGGACAGGACGGCCGGTTCACCATTGAAGTGGACATAGGCTGCCGCCGCCGCGATCACGGCAACGGCTGTGGTGATTTTCCAGGGACGCATGGGAGACTCCATTATTCGGCTGCCTCGGCCTGCGCCGGCAGCGCGGGCTGCTGGTCGCCGTGAGGCTTGGTATTGGTATGTGCAGTTTCAGCGCCGGACCGCCGTTCCCGCCATTGTTCGATGATGGCGTAGAAGACCGGCACGAAGACGAGCGTCAGGATGGTTGCGGCGAGCATGCCGCCGAACACCGCCGTGCCGAGGGACTGACGGCTGGCGGCACCCGCGCCGGTGGCCAGCATCAGGGGCACGACGCCCAGGATGAAGGCAAAGGCGGTCATCAGGATCGGGCGAAGGCGCAGTCTGCCCGCTTCCATGGCGGCCTCGACGATGCTCATGCCCTGCTCGCGAAGGTGCTTGGCGAATTCGACGATCAGGATCGCGTTCTTGGCCGCCAAGCCGATCAGCATGACGAAGCCGATCTGCGAATAGACGTCCATCTGCATGCCGCGCAGCCAGATGGCGAGCAGCGCGCCGAACAGAGCGGTTGGCACCGACAAAATCACCATGAACGGCATCGACCAGCTCTCGTACTGCGCGGCCAGGATCAGGAACACGAAGACGATGGCGAGTGCGAAGACCAGAATGGCGACCGAGCCTGCCTTCAGCTCCTGGTAGGTGATGCCCGTCCATTCGAAGCCGAAGTCGTTCGGCAGCGCGGTCGCGGCCGCCCGCTGCATGGCCTGGATGGCCTGGCCGGATGAGAAGCCGGGAGCCGCATTGCCATTGATCGAGGCCGAGCCGTAGTTGTTGTAGTGCGAGACCGTTTCGGGGCCGACGACCGACTTCATCATGCCAAGCGTCGACAATGGCACCATCTGACCGGTGTTGTTTCGGACGTAGAGCTTGGTCAGGTCGGTTGCTTCCGCGCGTGCGGCCTTGTCCGCCTGCATGGTGACGCGGAAGGTGCGACCGAACATGTTGAAGTCGTTCACATAGAGTGACCCGAGATAGATCTGCAGGGTGTTGAAGACATCGGGCAGGGCAAGGCCGAGCAGCTTGGCCTTGTTGCGGTCGAGGTCGAAGTTGAACTGCGGCGTCGAGGTCGAGAAGGTCGTGAACAGCGTTTGCGGGTTGAGCTCGGGCTGCTTGCGGGCTTCCGCCAGCAAGGCTTGCGTGGCCTCGTTGACCGCGTTGGCGCCACGGCCGGCAAGATCCTCAACCTGGAACTCGAAGCCGCCAGTGGTGCCGAGACCCTGGATGGACGGCGGTTCGAAAGCCAGCACAAGTCCGTCAGGCATGCCGAACAACTGTGGACGTACCTTGTTGACGATGTCGGTGGCGCTCATCCCCGCGCCGCGTTCATCCCATGGCTTCAGGATCGCAAACAGCGCCGCCGAGTTCGACTGGTTGGCGAAAGTCAGGAAGTTGAAGCCTGCAACGGTGATGACGTACTCGACACCAGGCGTGGCGAGCAGCTTTTCGCGCACCTTCCTGGACACCTCGTCCGTTCGCTCGAGCGAGGCGCCGTCGGGTAACTGCACGATGTTGAAGAAATAGCCCTGGTCCTCGACCGGAAGGAAGGCCGTCGGGACGCGCGTCGAGATGAGATAGGTCGCGGCAATCAGCGCCACGAACACGCCCATCATCAGCCAGCGCAGCTTGATGAACCCGCGCACGGATGCCGAATAGGCATGCGAGAGCCAGGTGAAACCGCTGTTGAACCAGCGATAGAGAACGAAGTTGGACGGCGGGCGATGGCGCAGGAAGGCCGCCGACAGCGCCGGTGAAAGCGTCAGCGAGTTGAAGGCCGAGATGCCGACCGAGATCGCGACTGTCAGCGCGAACTGGTTGTAGAGCTCGCCGGTGACACCCGGAATGAAGGCGACCGGAATGAATACGGCCATCAGCACCGCCGTGGTGGCAATGATCGGGCCTGTGACTTCCTTCATCGCCAGCCGGGCAGCTTCCAAAGGCGGATGTCCGGCTTCGAGCTGTCGCTCGACGTTTTCGACCACCACGATGGCATCGTCGACCACAAGGCCGATGGCGAGCACCATGCCGAGCAGCGATAGCATGTTGAGCGAGAAGCCGAGCGCCAGCATCACCACCATAGTGGCGATCAAAGAGACCGGGATGGCGATGACGGGGATAAGGGTCGTGCGCCAGTTCTGCAGGAAGATGAAGACGACGGCCACGACCAGGATCAGCGCTTCCAGCAGGGTCTTGACCACGTCGTCCATGGCGGCCGACACGAACTTAGTCGTGTCGTAGAAGATCGTATACTGGATGCCTTTCGGGAAGCGCGCCGACAGCTCCTTCATCTTGGCTTCGATGTTCTTCTTCAGCTCAAGCGCGTTGGAGCCCGGCATCTGGAAGGTCGCGATGACGACGGTCGGTTTCTCGTTGGCATAGGTGGACGAGTTGTAGAGCAGCGAACCCAGCTCGATGCGGGCGACGTCGCGCAGGCGCACCAGCGAACCGGTCGCGGAATTGGCGCGCACGACGATGTTGCCGAACTCCTTGGGATCGGACAGGCGGCCGGTGGCGTTGACCTGCATCTCGAAGGCCGTTCCGGCCGGTGCCGGGGACTGGCCGATCTTGCCGGCCGCGACCTGCACGTTTTGCTCAGCAATGGCGCTCTGCACGTCGACGGCGGTGATGCCGAGATTGGCCAGCTTGTCGGGATCGAGCCAGACGCGCATCGAATAGCGGCGCTCGCCGAAGATTTGCACATCGCCGACACCGGGGACGCGCTTGAGCGGATCCGCCACCTGCAAATAAGCATAGTTGCTGAGCGCGACGGGATCGACCGAGCCGTCCGGCGAGGTCAGGTTCACGATCAGCACGAAGCTCGGGTTCTGCTTTTTGACGGTAACGCCGGCCTGGTTGACGATGGCCGGCAGGGAGGATGCCGCCTGCGAGACACGGTTCTGCACGTCCATCGCGGCAATATCGAGCGGATAGCCGACATCGAAGGTCACGGTGATGCGCGAGGAGCCGTCATTGGAACTTGCCGAAGACATGTAGGTCATGCCTTGGACGCCGTTGATCGACTGTTCGAGCGGCGTCGTCACCGTATCGGCGACAACCTGCGAACTGGCGCCCGGATAATTGGCGCTGACGACGACCTGCGGCGGCGCGATGTTGGGGAACTGCGCGACGGGCAAAAGATAATAGGCGATCAACCCGGCGAGCACCATGATGATGGCGATCGCCGAGGCGAAGATCGGACGCTGGATAAAGAAATTGACCATGTTCAAACGGCTTTTCGGAGATCGGGAACGGGATCCGCCGGGAGAAAGGCGGCGTCGATGCCAGGGAGCGGCGTATCTTGGTCGGCGGCGCGCAGGCGCGCTGCGGTGCGGACAAGCATCGCCTTGAGAGCGGCCGGATCGACATGATCAGCCTGCATCACGGCGAGGGTCATCGGGTCATTCAGCAGCTGATCAATGGTCAGGGCTCTGTAATGAAATGCCATCGTGTGCCTCCTGATCGATGTTGCGGCGACAGATTCCCGATGACGAAAGCCGCATTTTTCGGCCATCGCCCTGATCCATCACCTTGTCCGACTTGGCCTATGGTCGACCTTGACGGGGACATTAAGGAATGTTACCGCTCGGTAACAGCCAGATAGTTACTGACCGGTAACACTCACGTCAAGCTATGAACGACAAAATTTTGCAGCATGCTGACATCAACGCTCAGGTAAACCTGCGTCCGCGCGAGCGCATCGTGTTGACGGCGCGCGAGATGTTTTACCATCACGGCATCCGCAGCGTCGGTATCGAAGCGATCACCGAAGCCGCCGGCACCAACAAGATGACGCTCTACCGGCATTTTGGTTCCAAGGACGATCTCATCGTCGAATGCATCCAGAAGGCGGTCGCGGAGGGATGCAACTTCTGGGACGAGCTCGAAGGCAAATATCCGGGCGACCCGAAAGCGCAATTGGCGGCCTGGGTCCAAAACTGCGCGGAACGCCTTGGCTCCGACGAACGCGGCTGCGAGATGGCCAACGCCGCGGTGGAACTTGCGGAAGAGGACCATCCCGCCCGCCGCGTCATCGAAGACGCCAAGAAGCGGTTTCGCGGCCGGCTTGCGGAACTTTGCGAAAGGGCAGGGCTGGAACAGCCCCGGATGGTGGCCGACATGCTCGGTCTGCTGCTTGAAGGGGCCAAGATCAGCCGCCAGAGCGAAGGCGCCGAAGGGCCGAGCGCCCGTTTCAAGCGCATGGCCGACGAAATCATCGCAACCGTGGGCGGGCAGGGCGACAAAGCCTGATCTGCCCCTGACTGCTTTCCGCCAGCCTCCCATCCGGTGACCATGTGCTGTTTGCCCACACGGCAGCTGTACGTCTGCGAGAAATGTTCGCTTTCCGATGGTGAATATGATGCGGCTGCAAGCATTGGGACAGGGCTGGGGTTTGGCGTTTCGTTATAGGCCGCCACTGTCTGCGCCTTCCCGCCATGGCAAGGTCAAGTCTTGTTTCGAAGGCGGATGACCGCCAGGCCGGCGCGGAAAATATGCCGCTTGACCTTCCCATGACTGGAAGCTTTATCTGTGTTGGCAACTGCTCAAGAAGAGAGTTGCAAAGTCATGAACGCCATACCCCAAAACCTGCCGGTGCAAACCGCTTCGAAATCCGCCACCACAATGCAGTTCGGCATTGAAGGCATGACCTGTGCCTCCTGCGTGCGCCGCGTGGAAAAGGCCATCGCGGCGGCTCCCGGTGTCATTGCCGCCAACGTCAATCTGGCCACCGAACGTGCCGAGGTCGTCTTTTCGGGCGAGCCGGACCTGCCAGCGGTGCTGACGGCGGTCACCGCTGTTGGCTATCAGCCGCGCAGCGAGACGGTCGAGTTGGCAATCAAGGGCATGACCTGCGCATCCTGCGTGGCCCGCATCGAGCGGGCATTGAAAGCGGTGCCGGGGGTCTCGAACGCCAACGTCAATCTGGCGACCGAACGGGCGACGGTGGATTTCACGCTTGGCGTGGTCGACGGCGCCGCCCTGGAGGCGGCGGTGGCGGCCGCCGGTTACGAAGCCCGGCAGATCGTCGCCAACCGGGCTTTCGAGCGCGACGCGGACAATCGGCAGGCGGAAATCAGGGCGCTTGGCCGCGCGCTGGCGATAGCTGCGATATTCACGCTGCCGGTCTTCATCCTTGAAATGGGTTCGCATCTGATCCCGTCTTTCCACCATTGGGTGATGGGCACGTTCGGGATCTGGAGCTGGCGCCTGCAATTCGTGCTGACCACGATCGTGCTTTTCGGTCCGGGTCTGCGGTTCTTCACCAAGGGCCTGCCGGCGCTGTTCAAGGGTGCTCCTGATATGAACGCGCTGGTGGCGATGGGCGCCGGCGCGGCCTGGGTCTATTCCGTGGTCGCCACCTTCCTGCCGGCCGCGCTGCCGGCCGGAACCGCCAATGTCTACTACGAGGCCGCGGCGGTCATCGTGACGCTGATCCTGCTTGGGCGCACCCTCGAAGCGCGTGCCAAGGGTCGAACCGGCGAGGCGATCAAGAAACTCGTCGGTCTCCAGGCGAAGACCGCGCGGGTCGTTCGAGATGGCGTCACCAGCGAGGTGGCGTTGGGCGACGTGCGCGTGGGCGACGTCGTCCTCGTGCGGCCCGGCGAGAAGATCGCAGTGGACGGAGAGGTTGTTGAAGGTTCATCCTTCGTCGATGAATCCATGATCACCGGAGAACCGGTGCCCGTTTCCAAGGGGATCGGCGCCGAGGTCGTGGGTGGCACCATCAACAAGACCGGCAGTTTCTCTTTTCGCGCTACCAAGGTCGGCTCGCAGACCCTGCTTGCCCAGATCATCCGCATGGTCGAGGCCGCGCAAGGGGCCAAGCTGCCGATCCAGGCCCTGGTCGACAAGGTAACGGCCTGGTTCGTGCCGGCGGTGATCGTTGCGGCGCTGCTGACATTCGCGATCTGGCTGGTCTTCGGCCCGGACCCCGCTTTGTCCTTCGCTTTGGTCAATGCCGTCGCCGTGCTGATCATCGCGTGCCCCTGCGCGATGGGCCTGGCCACGCCCACCTCGATCATGGTCGGCACCGGCCGCGCCGCCGAAATGGGCGTGTTGTTCCGCAAGGGCGATGCGCTGCAGACGCTGCGGGACGCTTCCGTCATCGCGCTGGACAAGACCGGGACCTTGACCGAAGGCAGGCCGGAACTCACCGACTTCATCGTCGCCGACGATTTCGAGGAGGATGAGCTGCTCGCCGTTGTTGCTTCGGTCGAAGCACGCTCCGAGCATCCGCTCGCCGAAGCGATCGTGCGGGCTGCCGAGGGACGCGGGCTGGAGTTGGTCGATGCCACCGACTTCGAAGCCATTCCAGGCTTTGGCGTTCGTGCCCGGGTCGGGGCACGCCGGGTCGAGATCGGGGCCGACCGCCTGATGGCGCAAATCGGCCTCGACGTCTCCGATTTCGCCGCCGTGGCCGAGCGACTGGCCGGCGAGGGCAAAAGTCCGCTCTATGCCGCGATTGACGGTGAACTCGCGGCGGTTGTCGCGGTCGCCGATCCGATCAAGCAGTCGACACCGGCCGCAATCAAGGCGCTGCAGGCATTGGGCCTCAGGGTGGCGATGATTACCGGCGACAACCGGCACACCGCCCAGGCGATCGGCCGCCAGATCGGCATAAACGAGATCGTCGCCGAGGTGCTGCCGGACGGCAAGGTCGAAGCGTTGAAACGGCTTCAGGCCGGCGGCGCCCGCGTGGCGTTTGTCGGCGACGGCATCAATGACGCGCCGGCCCTGGCGGCAGCCGATGTCGGCATCGCCATTGGCACCGGCACCGACATTGCCATCGAAAGCGCCGACGTGGTGTTGATGGCGGGCGATCTCCGCGGCGTTGCCAATGCAATCGCGCTGTCGAAGGCAACCATCCGCAACATCGGCCAGAACCTGTTCTGGGCCTTCGGTTACAACGTCGCGCTGGTTCCCGTGGCCGCTGGCCTGCTCTATCCGTTCAACGGCACCTTGCTGTCGCCGATGCTGGCCGCCGGCGCGATGGCGTTGTCCAGCGTGTTCGTATTGACCAATGCGCTGAGGTTGAAACGCTTCCGCGCTCCGTTGAAGGCGGGCTGATTGGGAGCGTGAAGGAAAGCGTATTGCGTAAACGCTCGTAAGTCATCCGCGGATAACGGATCAAGGGCGCGGTCTCTTCGTTGGACATAGTCTGATGAAGGGATCGCGCCTTTCGCTTGCGCGGCATTTTCCACAAACCCGGCAGCCGGCCGGGCGAGCAATCGCTGGACCTTTCGTAGTACCCATCTGACGGTTGCCGACGGCATCGGCTTCCCCTACACCCTGACCTCTCCGGAAGACGCCGAATCCAAACAGGACTATCGAACGGTTCGTCGCTGATGCGATAGCTGTGACGTATCGCCGGGGTTACGGTGGCGCAGGTATTTTCCCGGTCAATCCGGGTAGGCGGCCTTGCCGTTCAATCGAAGCCTGCCGGGCAAGATGCCTGGCGATGGGATCAGTTGGGAGAGAAAATATGAAAACACGCGCCGCCGTTGCCGTAGCCGCAGGCAAGCCGCTTGAAATCATGGAAGTGGACCTGGAAGGGCCGCGCGAAGGCGAAGTGCTGGTCGAAGTGAAGGCGACCGGTATCTGTCATACCGACGAGTTCACGCTGTCGGGCGCCGATCCGGAAGGCATCTTTCCGGCGATCCTGGGCCATGAGGGCGCCGCTGTCGTCGTCGATGTCGGCAAGGGGGTGACAAGCCTCAAGAAAGGCGACCACGTCATTCCGCTCTATACGCCCGAATGCCGTTCGTGCCCGTCTTGCCTGTCGCGCAAGACCAATCTGTGTACCGCGATCCGCGCCACCCAGGGCCAAGGCCTGATGCCGGACGGCACGTCGCGCTTCTCGATCGGCAAGGACAAGATCTTCCACTATATGGGCTGTTCGACGTTTTCGAACTTCACCGTGTTGCCCGAGATCGCGCTCGCCAAGGTCAATCCGAACGCGCCCTTCGACAAGATCTGTTACATCGGCTGCGGCGTGACCACCGGTATCGGTGCCGTCATCAACACCGCCAAGGTGGAAGAGGGGGCGACAGCAGTCGTCTTCGGTCTGGGCGGCATCGGTCTCAATGTCATCCAGGGCCTCCGCCTCGCCGGCGCCGACATGATCATCGGCGTCGATCTCAACAACGACAAGAAGGAATGGGGCAAGCGCTTCGGCATGACGCATTTCGTCAATCCGAAGGAAGTGGACGGCGACATCGTGCCTTACCTGGTCAACCTGACCAAGCGTGGCGCCGACCAGATCGGCGGCGCCGATTACACCTTCGACTGCACGGGCAACGTCAAGGTCATGCGCCAGGCGCTGGAAGCGGCGCATCGCGGTTGGGGCAAGTCGGTGGTCATCGGCGTTGCGGGCGCGGGCCAGGAGATTTCCACGCGGCCGTTCCAACTGGTGACGGGGCGCACCTGGATGGGCACCGCATTCGGCGGCGCGCGGGGGCGTACCGACGTGCCGAGGATCGTCGACTGGTACATGGACGGCAAGATCGAGATCGACCCGATGATCACGCATACGCTGAAGCTGGAAGAGATCAACAAAGGCTTCGACCTCATGCATGAGGGCAAGTCGATCCGGAGCGTCGTGGTGTATTGATGCCCGAGGTTGCGTTCGAGACGGACCTGCGGCGGCTGGACGAGTTTTCGGCACGCGACCTCTATACGATGCTGAAGATGCGCGTCGACGTGTTCGTGGTCGAGCAGAAATGCCCCTATCCGGAACTGGACGGCCGCGACGAAGACGCTTTACACATACGCTTGCTCGCTGGAGACGATCTGCTGGCGAGCGGTCGCATTCACCTATCTTCCGACGAGGACGGCCCCGCCTATATCAGCCGGGTCGTCGTCTCGCCGAGGCATCGCGGCAAACGGCTCGGCGAACATTTGATGAGCGAGGCAATCGGCGCCTGTGAACGGCTTTACCCAGGCCGTTCCATCGCATTGTCGGCACAAAGCCATCTGCAGGGTTTCTATTCGGCCTTCGGTTTCGTTGCCGTTTCGGATGAATATCTCGAGGACGGCATTCCCCATATCGACATGCAGCGGCCCTAGGGTTGGTGCAGTCGCGTCAGAAGCAGCCGACCGGAGTTTTTCGGCTGGCAAGACATCACTTGATTGGAAGGCAAGGCGGATGAAGACCGTTTCCACGTCCAGGTCGCATGGCGGTGTCCAGGGTGTCTATTCTCATGCGTCCGAGGCCTGCGCCTGTGACATGACTTTTGCCGTGTTCGTTCCACCGCAGGCCAAGGACGGGCCGGTGCCGGTGCTGTGGTATTTGTCCGGCCTCACCTGTACCCATGCCAATGTCATGGACAAGGGCGAATACCGTAGGCTGGCGGCTGAACTTGGCATGATGGTCGTGTGCCCGGACACCAGTCCGCGCGGCGATGGCGTGGCGGACGAAAAGGACAATTGGCAGTTCGGTCAAGGCGCTGGCTTCTACGTCGACGCCACACAGGAGCCATACGCGAAAAACTATCGCATGTACTCCTACGTGACCGAGGAATTGCCAGCTCTCATCGGCGCAAATTTTCCGGCGGACATGTCGCGCCAGGGAATCTTCGGCCATTCGATGGGCGGCCACGGAGCGCTGACCGTTGCACTGAAAAATCCCGATCGCTTCAAAAGCTGCTCGGCATTCGCGCCGATCGTGCAGCCGAGCACGGCCGGCTGGTCGAGGCCGGCGCTGGAAAAATACCTCGGTCCAGACAGTGCGGATTGGCGGGCTTATGACGCTACGTTGCTGATCGATGACGGAAACCGGTTCCCGGAATTTCTGGTCGACCAGGGCACGGCGGACGGCTTCCTCGATGAAGGCCTGAGGCCATGGTTGCTGGAAGAGGCGTGCAAGAAAGCAGACATCGCGCTCAGCCTTCGTATGCAGGATGGCTACGACCATTCCTACAATTTCATCTCGACCGTCATGGAAGATCATCTGCGCTGGCATGCCGAAAGGTTGGCCCGCTAGGCGCCGCCAGGCATCCGCTGGCTTTTTCGCAGCTGACCGGGTGAAGCGCTGTCCTAGCGGGCAGCGTCTTGAAGGAAGCTTTCCTCGAAAGCCTGGTCGATGATGGCCAGTTTGACCGCCTGCGCGTTCATGTATTCCTCGTAGAAGCCGCGCGAGACCCACATGACGGAACGGCCCCGTTGGCCGAGCCAGCCGATGCTGCCAAGATGCTCGGCGTCGCGCAGCTTGCGGGCGAGGTGGGTGCGGGACAGGTTCAGCCACTTCGCGAAGTCGCCGAGCGATACGACGCCAGTCGGGATACGGTCGATGTTGGCCTGGTCCGGATCGATGCTCGAGATCAGCCATTCCATGACGACGCCGCCATTGTTGAGCCAGGTGAACAGCGAAAAGGTCTGTTGCGGCTCACGCACGGGAGTAGACGTCAACAAACCATCCGCGATCGGCGGATGCAGCCGCGCGATCGCATCGGGATGCGCGGCGAAGGTCGCCAGCCTGGCGCCCTGGTCCAGGCCGTCGAGGGTGGCCAGATGTACCATCGCCCAGCCGGCCAGGACTTGCAGAGTTTCCTCGGTGGGCCGGAACGGGTGCGAGCGGCGGTCGGTCTTTTCCGGCAAATGCTCGACATAGTTGTATTTGAGCATTTCCTTGATGAAGGCATCGGCCGTGTTGCGACTGGCAACTGCGTGTTGCTCGACCGCCTGCAGGAAACGGGCGGTCGTCAAGGCGTCGTGACGAGTATGCGGGTCTGCACGGAAATGCAGGGCGAGGCCGGCATGCGCCATCAACCAGCGCTGTTGCGTCGCAAAGACCGACGACAGGCGCGGCGACCCCTCATAGGCGGAGAGCAGCGCCGTCGCTTGGCCGCGGACACACCGATGCAAGGCCGGATGTTCGGCAATTTCCTGCGCGCTGAACGCCATCAGCTTCTCCCGCCCAACACGTTCTTCATAACGAAACGCGCAGCAAAAGGCGAAGAAAACCGAACGCTAAGGAGCGTTTACGGTGACCGGAGTTCAGAAGAAATCGAGTTTCGGTAACCTGATTATTCGGCTGCAGCGCGCGATGCCGCCCTGGCGGCCGAATGCGCCCGCACGGCATCGCCGAAGGCCTTGAAGATGCGCTGCGAAACGCTGTCGGTCTGGACCCAATATTCCGGATGCCATTGTACGCCGACGGCGAAGGCGCGCGAATCGCGCACTGAAACCGCCTCGACCGTGCCGTCGGTGGCGACAGCCTCGAGCTGAAGCTTCGGCCCCAGTCTCTCCACTGCCTGCCGGTGCACGGAGTTGACCATCAGGTCGCCGGCACCGAACACGCCCGCCAAGCACGAACCCGGCTTGATGCTGACGGTCTGGCGGATGGCGAAGCGTTCGTCCTGGTTGTCGGAAACAGGCGCCCGATGATCGAGTACGCCCTCGCGTTCCTGGATCTCCGTGGCGAGCGTACCACCCAGCGCGACATTCATCTCCTGGATGCCGCGGCAGATCGCCAGCAGCGGCACGCCGCGCTCGATCGCCTTGCGGATCAAGGGCAGGGTGGTTGCGTCGCGATCGGTATCGTAGGGGCCGTTGGCTTCGCTGGCGTCGCCGCCATAGAGCGACGGATGCACATTCGACTTCGAGCCGGTCATCATGACGCCGTCGACCGAGGACAAGAGTTCATCGAGGTCGAGCCGATCGCCGAAGGACGGCACCAGGACAGGAAAGACGCCCGCGCCGGCAATGGCGGCTTCCAGATATTGCCTGGGAGCGGCGTGCCAGGTGTAGTTGTCGAACTGGCGGACATCGGTCGAGACGGCGACGAGCGGCTGGTGCATTTTGGGATCGTGTTCCATTGGGTCCAAAGCTGGAATGCCCATAAAATAGGCGATACCGGCGCGGTTTTCCACGACAAGTTTGCGGCTTTGCCAAGGCAAGTGAGCCGGATTGCACTGTGACGTTAGACTATAGTTGCAGAGCCGGGAAAGCTGGCCTTCTGGCGGTCCGGCCTCGCTGGACTCGGGTTTTACGGCGTGTATTGTTTCGCGCCATTACCAGTACTTAGTACATTTCTCGAAACGCACTTTCAGCAATTGATCCACAAGGGAGGAACTTCATGGATCGTCGTTCGTTCATCCGCAAGGCTGGCGCAGCCGGGGCGGGAGCGGCAGCCGTCGCCACGACGCTTGCCACACCAGCCATCGCCCAGTCCAATCCGAAGATAACCTGGCGTCTGACCTCGTCGTTCCCGAAGTCGCTGGACACGATCTATGGCGGTGCCGAAGTCTTTGCAAAGATGCTTTCGGAAGCCACGGACGGCAACTTCACCATACAGGTGTTTGCGTCGGGCGAACTCGTTCCCGGTCTGCAGGCGGCGGACGCAACGGCGGCGGGGACCGTCGAAGCCAGTCACACCGTAGCGTATTATTACTGGGGCAAGAATCCGACCTGGGCGCTCGGCGCGGCGGTGCCGTTCTCGCTCAACGCACGTGGCATGAACGCCTGGCACTATCATGGCGGCGGCATCGGCCTGTTCAATGAATTCCTCGGCAAGCAAGGGCTTTACGGCCTGCCCGGCGGCAATACTGGTGTGCAGATGGGCGGCTGGTTCCGCAAGGAAATCAACACCGTCGCCGATCTCAAGGGCCTCAAGATGCGCATCGGAGGTTTCGCCGGCAAGGTGATCGAGAAGCTTGGCGTGGTGCCGCAGCAGATCGCCGGCGGCGACATCTATCCGGCGCTGGAAAAGGGCACGATCGATGCGGCCGAGTGGGTCGGCCCCTATGACGACGAGAAGCTCGGGTTCCAGAAAGTCGCGCCGTATTATTATTATCCCGGTTGGTGGGAAGGCGGCCCGACCGTGCATCTGTTGTTCAACAAGGCGAAGTTCGAGGAACTGCCGGCAAATTACAAGTCGCTGGTGCACACGGCGGCCCAGGCGGCCGATGCCAACATGGTCCAGAAATACGACTACGTGAATCCGAAGGCTGTGAAGTCGCTGGTGGCTGCAGGCGCCAAGCTGCGTCCGTTCAGCCAGGAAATCATGCTGGCCTGCTTCGACAAGGCCAATGAGGTTTATGCCGAGATGGAAGCCGGCAACGCCGACTTCAAGAAGATCTGGGAATCGATCAAGGCCTTCCGCAAGGAACACTATCTCTGGGCGCAGGTGGCCGAATACAATTACGACACCTTCATGATGCTGCAGCAGCGCGGCAGCAAGCTCTGACATCTGTTGCGTAAGATGACGAAAAACCCGGGACTTGCTCCCGGGTTTTTCATTGGGTCCGGCTAAGACCACGGCTCAGTTGAAGCTAGGCGGTTTCGAAAGATCCGTTGCCGGCGATGCGGGTGGGGTGGGTTGCGCCGGTTGATCTCCGCCGAAGTTCGGTGGTTGCGAGAGATCGGTTCCGAGGGCGGGCGGTTGCGCTGGCGCGGTGCCGTCGGCGCCTGGTGGTGACCCCAGCGGCGGCAGGCCCATGCCCGGCAATTCCGGCACTTTGATCTCGATCGTGCTCGGATCGACGGTGGGGCCCTTGTAGTGCATGACCATCTGCGGGAAGGCGATGGTCAGGCCGATCATCACCACCTGGATGCAGACGAAAGGCACCGCGCCCCAATAGATCTGGCCGGTCGTGACCGGCGCGATCTGCTTGCCGGTGATGCGGTCGAGATAGGGCACGCGTGCCGCCACGGATCGCAGATAGAACAGCGCAAAACCGAAGGGGGGGTGCATGAAGGACGTCTGCATGTTGACGCCCAAAAGCACGCCGAACCAGATCAGATCGATGCCGAGCTTGTCGGCTGCCGGCGCCAGCAACGGCACGATGATGAAGGCCAGCTCGAAGAAGTCGAGGAAGAAGGCCAGGACGAAGACGAGGATGTTGACCGCGATGAGGAAGCCGAGTTCGCCGCCCGGCAGCGAGACCAGCAGGTGCTCGACCCACAAATGGCCGTTGACGCCATAGAAGGTGAGCGAGAAGACGCGTGCGCCGATCAGGATGAAGAGGACGAACGACGACAATCTGGTGGTCGAGGCGAGTGCCTGTTTGATGACGTCCATCGACAGCCGCCCTTTCAGGCCGGCCATCACCAGTGCACCAACCGCGCCCATGGCACCGCCTTCCGTCGGCGTGGCGATGCCGAGGAAAATGGTGCCGAGCACCAGGAAGATGAGCGCCAGCGGTGGGATCAGCACGATGATCACCTGCTGGGCCAGCCGCGACATCAGGTTGAAGTTGAGGGCGCGGTCGGCGAGCGCGAAGATGTAGATGACGATGACGCCGACGGTGGCGCCGAGGATGTCGGCATTGGCGCCTTGCGTGGGCGACAGATAGACATGCGCCGCATAGGCGATGACCGCGGTTACCAGCAACACGACGATCAACGAGGTCACGCCATGCCCCAGCGTGCGCGCCTCGAGCGGCAGGGCCGGCATCGAGTTGCGCTTCCAGAACGACATGATCAGGATATAGCTCATGTAGAGGCCGGTCAGCACCAGGCCGGGGATGAGCGCGCCCTTGTACATGTCGCCGACGGAGCGGCCGAGCTGGTCGGCCAGAACGATCAACACCAGCGATGGTGGAATGATCTGCGCCAGCGTTCCGGATGCGGCGATGACACCGGAAGCGACGCGCCGGTCGTAGCCGTAGCGCAGCATGATCGGCAACGAGATCAGGCCCATGGCGATGACCGAGGCTGCAACCACGCCGGTGGTTGCCGCAAGCAGCGCGCCGACGAAGATCACCGCATAGGCGAGGCCGCCGCGGATGGGACCGAACAGCTGGCCGACGGTATCGAGCAGGTCTTCGGCCATGCCGGAGCGTTCGAGCACGATGCCCATGAAGGTGAAGAACGGGATGGCAAGCAGCACGTCGTTCGACATCACCCGGTTGCCGTAGAAATTCTCCGGCAAGGCCCATAGCAATGGCCAGGACAGGTTGATCGACCCGCCGGAGAATGGCGCCAGTTCGACGCCGATGGCGAAGAAGGCGAGGCCGGTCGCTGCCAGCGAGAAGGCAACGGGGTACCCAACGAGCAGGAAGACGACCAGCGAAGCGAACATGATCGGCGCCATGTTCTGCGCGATGAATTCGATCACGAACGTACCTCGTCGGCCAGCGCCTTGCCTTCGAGTTCAGCCTGCTCGTGTACCGAAACAAAGGGGTTCGGATCGTCCATCTCGCCACGCATGATGGCGACCTTCTTGATGATCTCGGAAACACCCTGCAGCGCCAGCAGGAAGAACCCAACCAGCAGGATCGCCTTGGCCGGCCAGATGATGAGGCCGCCGGCATTGGTCGACACCTCGCCGGACCGGAAGGAGTGGAGGGTGTAAGGCACGAACATGTAGACCATCAGCAGCACGAACGGCATCAGGAAGAACAGATGGCCGATCAGGTCGATCCAATGCTGCACGCGGCGTGACCACATGCCGTAGACGATGTCGATGCGGATATGTTCGTTCTGCTTTAGCGTGTAGGCGGCAGCCAGCATGAAGGCGGCACCGAACAGATACCACTGCAGCTCCAGCCAGGCGTTCGACGAGATGTTGAATACCTTTCGGATGATGGCGTTGCCGGCGCTCACCAGGATCGACACCAGGATCAGCCAGGACACCCATTTTCCGATGATTTCGTTGAGACGATCAACGCCCCGGGACAGAGCCAGAAGCCCTTCCATGAAATTCCCTCCCTCTTTTGCAGGACGCGCCGCTCCCCTTCGTCGCGCAACACCCGCTTGGACCAACGGTATGCCGCGTCTGGTCGGCGGGTCAACACGAGGTCAGGCAGCTGCAACAGTGGGAGCGCGGCTCGCTCCAGCTTTCCCAAGGGTGCTGAGGACGCTCATGCAACGAAAGTTTAATGCAATCAGGCGGTTCGGTGGCTGTCGCGGCCGGCGCCGACCAGCACCAGGACGGCGACCAGGAACAGGAACATCCATGCGTCGCGCCATTCGATCGGGAAGTAGCCGGTCCAGAGCGACTCGGCCAAGCCGAAGGCTGCCGCGCCCAAGGCTGCGCGAGGCGGCGAGAGATAGCCGCCAACGGCCGTGACGAAGAGAACTTTCAGGCCGTAGATCATTCCCGCGCTGAAGCCGAGATTGCCATAATAGAGCGCCGCGAGCACGCCGGCGAGTGCGGCGCAGAGGCTGCCGCCAAGCACCGAAAGGCGAAAGACCCTGCGGACATTGGTTCCGCACATGGCCGCCGCGCGCGGATCGTCGGAAACGGCCCGCCACTGCCGGCCAAAGCGCGAGTAGGCGAGCGCGAACGTACCGATGAGGAGGACAAGGACAATCAGCGCGCAATTCAAGAGCTGAATGACAGTGAGCGTTGCTTTGAAACCATCCGCTTCGGCGAAGACGACGGGTTGGGCCAGCATCGGCTGCAACCAAAGGTCATGCGTGTTTGCGGCGATGCGGGAAAGCTCGGTCAAAACCAGGGCGACGCCGAGCGTGGCAGCGGCGATCGTGTTGGGGGAGCGGTTGGCAAGCGGTTCGAACAGCGAGCGCGCCAGCAAGCGGCTGGCCAGCGCGGCGTAGATGAACGTCACCACCGTGCCGAACAGGATGGTTGCCGGCAAGGTGAGCCACAGCACCTGGTAGCCGAAAACCGCGACAAGGATCATCGTTTGACCGCAGAAGGCGAACAAGGCGCCATAGGCGAGGTTGGTGCGATGCAGGATGCCGTTGGTCAAAGCATAGCCGAACGCCAGCAGGGCATAGAGCGCGCCCGAATGCAGCCCGTTCAGAATCTGCTGAATGAAATAAAGCATGCCACGCCCGTTCGGCCGCCGATGACGCGGCGCCCGAACAAGGCTGCACATATCGAATCTAACTTGTCAAATTGGTTTTACAGGTTAGATTTGAAGCATGACGGTTTCATGGATCCCTCATCGCTTCGCCGGTGGCATTCTGGCGCTCGACACAGCCAACACCGTTGTCCTGCGTGGTGACCCGGAGCGTGGTTTCGATCGTTTCGAGAATCCGGCCGAAATCGCTCGTTTCGCCGATGCGGCCAGCACCTTTCGTGCAGATGAACTGGGCGGGCGTCGATTGGAGGCAAGCGAACCGGGCCGGATCGCACCGGCGGTGCTGGACATTCGCGAGGCGACCGATCGCCTGTTTCGTGACGCGGTTCAGGAGGGCGCGGTCAACGCAGCCCATTTGCCAGCCTTTCTCAAGGCCTGTGCCAAGGGGCTTGCCGGCAGCGACGCCAGGATTGGCGGTCTTGAACAACCGTTCGGCAACCCGGCCACGCCGCTTGCCTTCGAGGCGGCGCTCGCCGTTTCGGCGCTGTCGTTGCTCAGCACGGAGACGGCCCGCCGTCTCAGGATATGCGCCAACTGCCACTGGCTGTTTGTCGACCGCAGCCGCAACTCCAGCCGGCTGTGGTGCGACATGGCGGTCTGCGGCAACCGGCGCAAGGCCAGCCGTCACTATCATCGTCGCAAGACGGCTCTGGGGGCAGATCATGTCTAGGAACGCGAAGATGGCCGGATGGTCCGGGCCGAAGCTGGGGGCGATGGGGCTGGCGCTGCTGTCCACGATTGCACTCGGCGCCTGCCGCCAATCCGAGGATGGCAAGTACTTCGAGGTTTCCGGACGCCTGTTTGAATTCAACTATCGGCTGGCGCGCGCAACCTATGTCGTCACGCTCAACCCGATGCGGCCCATGGAAGACGGACAGGTGGCGGTCGTGACCTTCGAGAACCCGGCTGGCGGGGCGCCGTTTGTCGTGGACCAGCCGATCTGGCCGAAAATGCAGCATGTGACGCTGACCAGCCCGGCGCTGACATGCGTGGTGAAGGATCGCCCCTATGCGGTTTCCATTCGCATCCAGGATGCGACGGGCAAACTGCTGCAGACGCTGCAGACGACGCTGATCTCCGACGAGGACCAGAGTGTGCTGCCTGACCGGCCGTTGGTTCTAGGTTCGGTCTATGAACTCAATCCGGAGCTGGCGGATCATCCGGATGGGCGATTGCCCGGCGAGCCGAAGCCCAACTGCCCCAAGGCTTGAAACCGGACCTAGCGTTCGCGCGACGCCATGTAGTTTAGCAGGGCCTTGCTGGCATCGCGGAAATGCCCGGTCAGATGGCCGACCGCGGCCACCCGGTCGCCTTGCATGCATGCGAGGAGCATGGCGCGATGTTCGTCCTGCGAGCGCTCACGGTAGTCGAGGTTGGACAGCACGATGCGCACATAGCGATCCGAGGCGGTGTGCTGCGCTTCGATCAAGTCGAGCAAGCGCCGGTTGCCGCAATCGCGATAGAGGGCCAGATGGAATTCGCGGTTGAGCTGTCCCCAACGGCCGACGTCGTTTTCGCGGTCGAGCTGCTCTAGCACTTCGGCGGCGAGGCGCAGGCTGTCGGGATTCTGCTTTTGTATCGAAAGCCTTAGCGCTTCGGCTTCGAGCAGCTCACGCAGCGCATAAAGCTCGCTAATGTCGGTGGCATTCATCGCCGCCACCACGGCACCGCGTGTCGGGTGGATGGCGACAAGACCTTCGGCTTCGAGATAGCGCAGAGCGTCGCGCACCGGCATTCGGCTGACGCCGAAATTCTTGGCCAGTTCGTCCTGCCTGAGCATGGCACCCGGCGCCAGCGTGCCGGTGGCGATCGCCTCCCGCAGGATCGCCGTTACGCCGTCGGCCGCCGTTTGCGGCCTGACGCTTCTGCCTTCCGCGATCTTGGCCAGCCTGTCCATGTGCCCATCCAGATTGTGAAACACGTCGTGCAGCAAAGCTCCTTGAACGTCAAATCGAATATGTATACTCGTATACGAGAATACAATAGGGGAGGGAAGAATGGAAAAACGAATGACGGAAGCGGTCGTCATCGGCGGCGGCATCGCGGGATGCACGCTGGCCTACGAACTGGCCTCGCGGGGTGTGGGGGTGACCGTGATCGAACAGAGCCTCATCGCGGCCGAATCGTCAGGGCGAAACACGGGGACACTGCTGTCCGGTCCTCAGCGCGCCGTGGTGGAGATGCTCGACAAAAGCGTCGAAGTGTATGGCGAACTTGCCGATGGTCCCGTTCCCTTCGAGTTCGCACGGATCGGCCACCTGCTCATTTCCGAGGACGACGCCAGTTTGGAGGAAGCAGCCACGGTCGCGGATCGTTATCGCGAAGCCGGCGTAGGCATGGAGAAAGTCAGCGGGGGCGAACTCGCGCGGGACCATCCGCGGCTCGGCTTCAACGTTGCCGGCGGCTACTTCGTCGAACGGGCATGGACGCTGGAACCGATGGGCGCCACCCACGCCTTTGCCCATGTCGCGCGTTTGGCAGGAGCCCATTTCAGAACCGGTCTCAGGGTCGCGCAGATCGCCTCGCGTGGCGGCAAGATCGCTGGTGTGCTGACGGATGACGGTATCATTGCCGCCGACATGGTGTTCATCGCCAACGGTCTGTGGATGTCGGACATGTTGCGCCGTACCGTGGGTGACGGGCCATTGCCCGGCTTGCCGTTCACTGCCGGGCGCGGTTGGCTGATCCAGCTGGGCAAGCTGGACTTCGAACTGCCTTGGATCGTCGAGGAATTGACCTGGCCCGACCAGGACGAACTCGGCCGCCGTATGTCCTTGGCGGGCCTCGCGGACGTCGCGGCCCAGAACGACGACAGGGCCGGGGTCGAGGCTATCTGCCTCAATCCGATGATGGGCGGCGATGCGCGCCTTGGTGCCTCCGTGCAGCCGGCTTTCCGCGATCTCTTGCGCAACACCGATATGCCGAGCCGCATCGCCGCGCGGGCGCTGCGCATGATTTCCGGGCTCGGTTCACCAGCCGTGAAGAACGTCTATCCCGGCAACCGGCCGATGCTGTCGGACGGCCTGCCGGTCGCCGGCCGGACAGCGGTCGAAGGCCTTTTCGTGCATGGCGGCATGGGTTCGATCGGCATGCACGCGGCGCCGGCGACGGCTCGCTGGCTGGTCGACGCGGTGCTGTCGGGAGACGGAAATCCGCTCCAGACATGGTTGCGGCCACAACGTTTCGCCGGATGGTAGACACTGAGGCCGCTCGACTACACAGATCAAAAAGCAGAGCCTGCGGCTGGAACGGCTCGCCACAAATCCAGCCGAATTGAATTGACGTTTGCGGATCGTGGCAGGAAGACTGCTTCCATTCCAGTCGCTGTAGCGAATCCCAACGGCTTCGCGCGGAGGTATCATGACGCTGCACGACGTTGCGCTCGACGACAAATTCGATCTCACCAAGGAACGGGTTTTCCTTTCCGGGGCGCAAGCCGTGGTGCGCATGCTCTTGATGCAGCGCGAGCGTGACCGTCAGGCTGGGCTTAAGACAGCTGGTTTTGTTTCCGGCTATCGCGGCTCGCCGCTCGGCGGGCTCGACCAGCAGCTGTGGCGGGCAAAAGCACAGCTTTCGGCCGCGGATGTCGTCTTCCAGCCTGGGCTCAATGAAGAGCTTGCCGCAACCGCGTGCTGGGGATCGCAGCAGGCCGAATTGCTGGGCGAAGGCAAGTATGATGGCGTCTTCTCAGTCTGGTATGGCAAGGGGCCGGGCGTCGACCGTTCGGGTGACGTTTTCCGCCACGCCAATCTTGCCGGCTCTTCCAGACATGGCGGTGTGCTTGCCCTGATGGGCGACGACCACAATGCGGAATCATCCACCAACGCGCATGCCACGGAATTCGCATTCGTCGACGCGATGATCCCGGTTCTCAATCCTGCAGGCGTGCAGGAGCTGATCGACTACAGCCTGCTCGGCTTTGCCATGTCGCGTTTCTCCGGAACCTGGACCGCGATCAAATGCGTGAAGGACAATATCGAATCGACCGCTTCGGTCGATGCCTCGCTTGGTCGTCTCAATATCGTTCTGCCCGATTTCGACATGCCTCCCGGCGGTCTCAACATCCGAAACGAGCTTGACCAGCTTGGGCAGGAAGCACGCCTGCACGAGGCCAAGCGTGCCGCCATGGCGGCTTTCATCCGCGAGAACGGATTGAACCGCATCGTCTATTCCGGCGGTCGCAAGGCAAAGCTTGGTATTGTCACCGTCGGCAAGAGCTATCTCGATGTACGCCAGGCGCTCGAGGATATCGGCATCGACGAGGCGACGGCCAATCGCCTCGGTATCCGCCTGTTCAAGGTCGGCTGTCCTTGGCCGCTCGATCTCCAGCACGTCGTGGAATTCGCGCGGGGGCTGGAGACAGTGGTGGTGGTGGAGGAGAAGCGCTCGCTGATCGAAGTTCAGCTGCGCGAAAATCTCTACGGCACGGCCAACCAACCCGTCATCGTGGGCAAGAAGGATGAGCGCGGCGACTGGCTGTTTCCGGCCAAGGGCGCGCTCGACCCGAACGAGATCGCGATCGCGCTTGGCGAACGGATCATCAAGACCATCGGCCCGTCGGACGAAATCACCCAGCGCGTCTCGAAGCTCAAGCAATTCCAGGCGATGCTGGCCGACACCAAGGACATTGGCTCGCGCACGCCTTTTTTCTGCTCAGGCTGCCCGCACAATTCCTCCACCAAGGTGCCGGATGGTTCCATCGCCGCGGCGGGGATCGGTTGCCATTTCATGGCATTGTGGATGGACCGCTCCACGGTCGGTTTCACCGCGATGGGCGGGGAGGGCGCTCAATGGGTAGGACAGGCACCGTTCTCCAAGCGCGACCATATTTTCCAGAATCTGGGCGACGGCACCTATAACCATTCCGGCACGCTGGCGCTGCGCTTCGCGCTGTCTTCGGGCTCCAACATCACCTACAAGATCCTCTACAACGATGCCGTGGCCATGACCGGCGGTCAACCGCATGAGGGTGGCCTGACCGTCGACATGATCGCCCGCCAGGTGCGTGCCGAAGGTGTCGACCGCATCGCCGTCGTCACCGACGAGCCGGAAAAATATGCCGGCAGGGCGGAGTTTCCCGTTGGTGTCACCATCAATCATCGTGACGACCTCGACCGCGTCCAGCGCGAGCTGCGGGAAGTCAAAGGCGTGTCGGTGTTGCTCTACGATCAAACCTGCGCGGCCGAGAAACGCCGGCGTCGCAAACGCGGCACCTTTCCCGATCCCGACAAGCGGGTCTTCATCAATGAACTGGTCTGCGAGGGATGCGGCGATTGCGGCGTGCAGTCCAATTGTGTTTCGATCCAGCCCGTCGAGACCGAATTTGGCCGCAAGCGCAGGATCGATCAGTCATCCTGCAATAAGGATTTTTCCTGCGTCAATGGTTTTTGCCCCTCCTTCGTGACGGTGCATGGCGCCAAGATCAGAAAGGCCGTCGGCGTTGCCGGCAAAGCGGATCCGCTGGCGGGCTTGCCAGAGCCGGAGCAGTTTCCGCTCAATAAGGACGGATGGGCGGCGATTATCGATGGGGTTGGTGGCACCGGAGTGGTCACCGTCGGCGCGATACTCGGTATGGCCGCGCACCTGGAGGGCAAGGGGTGCGGCATGATCGACATGGCCGGTCTCGCGCAGAAGGGCGGTTCGGTATTCACCCATGTCCGTGTTGCGCGATCGCCCGACGAGATCCACGCCATTCGCGTCTCGGCCGGCAAGGCCGACCTCGTGCTCGGCTGCGACCTCGTCGTTTCCGGCGCCAAGAAGGTGCTGGGGGCAGTGCGCGAGGGGCATACCATCTTTGTCGCCAATACCGCGGAGATCATGCCCGGTGAATTCGCGCGGTCGGCGGATTTTTCATTGCCGACTGAGCGCTTGAAGAAAGCAATCCGCCAAGCCGCAGGTGACGGCCATGCACATTTCTTCGACGCCACCCGCGCAGCCACCGCGCTGTTCGGCAATTCGTTAGGCGCCAACATGTTCATGCTGGGTTTTGCGTTCCAGCATGGTGGCTTGCCGCTGTCGGCGGAAGCCGTTGAGAAGGCGATCGAACTGAACGGCGAAGCAGTGGCGATGAATATTGCCGCCTTCCGTTGGGGACGCCGCGCGGCGCACGAACCGGAATTCGTGCGCGGTCAGGTAGACCGCCAGGCCAAGGGTGGCCAGCCGACTGAAAAAGCCGAGACGCTCGACGAAGTCATCGCGCGGCGTGTCGCGTTCCTCACGGCCTATCAGAACGCGGCCTATGCCGAGCGGTACTCCAGGCGCATCGCCGCGCTGCGCACCGCCGAGGAGAAAGCAATCCCGGGCTCAAAGACCGTCACCGAGATGGCGGCGCGGAACCTGTTCAAGCTGATGGCGATCAAGGACGAATACGAGGTTGCGCGCCTTTATACGGACGGTTCCTTCACACGGGCGCTCGCGCAGCAGTTCGAGAGCTACGGCAAGCTCGAATTCCATCTCGCGCCGCCGATCCTCGGCAGCCGCGATGCCGACGGCAAGGCGCGCAAGTCGAGTTTTGGCCCGTGGATGATGAAAGGCTTTGGTGTGCTTGCAGCACTCAAGGGGCTGCGTGGCACGATTTTTGACATCTTTGGCTATGCGACCGAGCGCCGACAGGAGCGGCAACTGCTTGCCGAATATGAACGCGATCTCGATCTGATTGCCCGCTCGCTGACCCCGGCTCGCATCGAAGCCGCCGCGGCCCTTGCCTCAGTGCCGGCGATGGTGCGCGGTTATGGCCACGTCAAGCATGCGGCGATGGAGAAAGCTGCGGGCGAGCGATTGCGGCTTCTGGAGCGATTGGAGGGCGCTCAGACAGGCGCACAATTGCAAGCCGCCGAGTGAAGTCTATAATCCTTGTGGCCGCGTGTTCGGCATCTGTCGTGTGCGCAGCTGTGATGCAGTAGGGAAACGTCTCTAATTTTAGTCTTTCTAAGCCTTTCTTAAGGCGGCTGTGTCAGGAGTTAGGTCCCGAGCACGGGAACCAGACGTGACAATCACGCGAACGAAAGAACTGCCAGACGACGTCTACGTCCCCTTCGTGGAAACCCTTTTTCGCGACGGGTTCACGTTGGCCATCGGCATTTCCGCGCAATCCGTGCTGATTTCGCTGGTTTGGGCGAAAACCGGCAACATAGCTTATTTCGCGGTGGTGCTTTGTCTTTTGGCTGTCGGCTTCGTGCGCGTGGTCAACATGCGCAACTATTCGGCCTTGCCCGTAGCTAAAACGCGTGAAGAAGCACGGCAGCGAGAAAACAGGTACATCACCTACGGTGCCTTGCATGGAGCCACGCTCGGTCTCTTCAGTCTCGTAGCTATCTATACCGCTGAAGATAGTTTCTCCGAGACTGCGGCAGTCTGCATTTCACTGGCGACAGCGACCGGTATCGCAGGGCGCAACTACGGTTCGCCCCGGATGGTCATTATCCTGATCATCACGCTGACCTGCCCAATGTCCCTTGGCTTTCTTTTGCGGGGCGATTTCTACCACATCGCTTTGGGTCTGCTCTCTGCGCCGTTCTTGTTGGCGATTCATCGGTATGCGGACACTGTCCGTGACGTTCTCTTTACCGCGATCTCCGCTGAAAAACGGGCTAATCGGATTGCCGGCCGCTTCAACCGCGCTCTAAACACGATGTCGCACGGCCTGGTCATGCTCGATCCTGACGGCAAGGTGATTGTCGCCAACGCCGAAGCCGCGCACCTGATGTCACTCAACTCGGCAGATCAGCTGCTCGGCAGGTCGATCCATTCGCTGCTGATGCGCGGCGTTGCCGGTGGTCTGCTGGCAGCCAAGGACTGCCGTTATGTCGAGGCGCAATTGACACGCGCCCTGCGCGAAGGTCGGGACCGCAAGGTGCTGGTGTCGTTGACCAATGGCCAGCACTACGAATTTTCGGCACGCGAAGGCTCCCAGGAACTTGGTGTCATCACCTTCGAGGATGTCACTCAACGTGTGTCGGCCGAGGAACGTATCCGTTTCATGGCACGCTACGACAGCCTCACCGGATTGATGAACCGCGCCTATTTTCACGAACTGGTCAGCGAGGCGATGTCGGGTGGCGACCGCAGCCGACTGTGTGGGCTGGTTGTCATCGATCTCGATGATTTCAAGAGCATCAACGACACGCTCGGTCACCCGGTTGGCGACGGGCTGATCTATGCGGCAGCGGAACGCTTGTCCGCCTTTGCGGCTCCCGGTGTCACGATCAGCCGCTTCGGTGGCGACGAGTTCATGTTGTTCTTCGACCGGGTCGAGGATGAAAGCTATCTGTCCGGTTTGATGGAGCACATCTTCTCGGGTCTTCAAGGTGAAGTGGATGTGGCTGGCCACGCGCTACGGATTCAGGCCAGCGCCGGCGCGGTGCTATCCAGGGTCGACAGCACGACTGTCGACGAGATGATCGTCAAGGCGGATCTCGCGCTCTACAAGGCCAAGGAACTCGGCAAGAATGGCTGGCGGCTCTTTGAAGCCTCCATGGATGCTGCCTTCCGCAATCGGCAATTGATGAAGGCCGATTTGCGTTCCGCGGTCGAGGCCAGCGCGCTGCGTATTGTCTACCAGCCCATCGTTGCCATGGAGACGATGCGCATCGTCAGCTGCGAGGCGCTCTGCCGATGGGATCATCCCGACCTCGGCCCGATCTCTCCGGCAATCTTCATTCCGCTCGCCGAGGAGATGGGGATCATCTCGCAGATCAGCGAATTGGTGCTGAAGGCGGCTTGCGCCGAATGCGCCAAATGGCCAGAGCAGATTTCGGTTTCGGTCAATCTTTCGGCGAAGGATTTTCGCGACAACGATGTCCTCGATAAGGTACGCAGAGCCCTTGCCGCCGCAAACCTGACGTCAAGTCGGCTGGAGATCGAGGTAACCGAAACGGCCCTTCTCGACGACAAGGCGCAAACGCGCGAGCTGATCGAAGAAATCAAGAAGCTGGGCGTGCGCATCGCCTTGGACGATTTTGGCACCGGTTACTCCAGCCTGAGCTATCTGCACAAACTGCCGCTGGACAAGGTCAAGATCGATCGCTCCTTCCTTATGGATGTGGCCCAAAGTCCGCGTTCGCTGGAATTGCTCAAGGGCATCGTCAACGTTTCGCGCTCACTTGGGCTTAGCGTTACGATCGAAGGGGTTGAGACCTTCGAGCAACTGAAAATCCTGTCTCAGCAGGTCGAACCTGACCTTGTACAAGGTTTTCTTTTTGGCTCTGCGCTCAGCGCTTCGGGGATCGAGACTATGTCGAGCACGATCTGGCCCTTTGTTGACGAGATGCAAACGGCCCCACGCGCTGTCAAACGCTAAGCCCCTTCAACGAGGGAGGGCGATTCCCGTTTGGCGCTACCGACAATGGAAGGGCTCTGATACATATTCGCCGGGGAGGGCGTTAACCTTAACAATCGGTAAATGAGATCGAGTGCTTTTTGACCTTTACATGCAGACGCCGTTGCATACCCTCCCCATCGCGGTGGAGTACGGGGTAAAGTGATGGGTACGCTGAGTGAACCGGGCAAGGATGCCGGGCTGGCACGAACTGTTGTGCCTGAAGGACCTAGTCTGAGCGACAAGGTCTTCGCGCTTCTCAACAAATCCGAGTACCGCCGTTGCGACAAGGGCGAAGACCTCGAAGACATCTATCGTCTGCGCTACAAGGCTTATCGCTCCAACGATATGATCCCCGACAACATCGCTCATATCATCAGTGATGATTTGGACGAGACCACGAATGTTTATCGCTTCGGAGTCTATGTCGAACAGCGCCTCGTAAGCACGATGCGCATCCATCACGTTACGCAGCAGACCCCGATATCTCCGTCGACAAAGGCCTTTGGCGATATTGTTTTCCCTATGCTTGAAGCCGGGGACACCTTCGTTTGCATGAGCAGATTTGCGTCGGACCCGGATTGGACGCGTGTTTATCCGCAGCTTGCTTACGTGACGCTGCGACTGGCGGGCATGGCCTGTTTCTACTTCGAGGCACCTTACGGTCTTTCGACCGTGCGCGAGGATCACGCGGGCTTCTATAAGCGCGTCTATTATTCGGAACAGATCAGCGAGCCGCGTTCCTACCCAGGTGTGTTCAACCGAGTTGTTCTGTTCCGCACGAATGCATATGCGAATCGCGACCGCTATTATGCGCGATTTCCGTTCTTTCGTTCGACCGCCGCTGAACGGCGCATGCTGTTCGAGAAGCAACGGCCCGGCGAACTGGCACCATTGACCATCTTGCCGACCGCAAAATATTTTCGCGACGCGGCCTGACGGAGCCGCCAAGACGGCGCCTTGACGCGATTCTAACGACGAAGCGGATTCTTCGTTGCCACTTGGGAGGAGCCGGGGATGACCATGTCCACCATCACCTTGACGCCGCTGATTTCGCTGATCGCCGGTGTGCTGATCCTGATCATGCCCAGGCTGTTGAACTATATCGTGGCGTTCTATCTGATCGTCGCCGGTCTGCTCGGTCTGTTCCCGCATCTGGCCGGCTGATAATCCGGACGATTGCCAGCGCTTTTGGACGACAATCGATCCGACCTTTGCGAGTTGATCGGAAGCTGGCTTTCAAGATTATCTTGACGCAGTTGGCGCTGGTTGTGCGGCAACTGCGCCATTGCCCTTGGCGGCGCTTTTCGCTATGTGCGCTTGAGATGTTTCCGGAGGGGAATTCTAATGGCCGATCACTCGCCGACTGGTCCTGTCGAACTGGGCGCCCAGATGGACTATGCCGAACATGAGCGCACCTATGCGGGATTTATCGCGCTCGCCAAATATGGCTCGCTTTTCTGCGTCGCGCTGCTGATCGCCATGGCCTTCGGTTTTTTTGCCGGCGGGTTCTTCTCAGGCTCGGTGCTGTTCGTGATCGTCCTGGCGATCGGCGGCTTTATTCTCCGATAATACCTTCCCATCCTGTGTGGGGCGGCACCGGCCGCTAGGCCGGCGCTCTGTAGGAAACTGAGTTCCAGCCGAAAGGATCATGCGGTGGGACAAGTCGTATTCATACCTCGCGAGATTGATGCGAACGAGGGGCGCGTTGCTGCGTCTCCCGATACGGTAAAACGCATAACCGGCCTGGGTTTTGATGTTGTCGTCGAAGCGGGAGCCGGAAACGCCTCGCGCATCCCAGACGCTGATTTCGCCAAGGCAGGTGCCACCATCGGCAAGGCCACCGACGTCGCCAAGGCTGACGTGGTTCTGAAGGTTCGTCGTCCAATCGAGGCCGAACTCAAGGCCTACAAAAAGGGCGCCACCGTCATCGCCATCATGGACCCCTACGGCAACGATGCCGGGGTCGCCGCCCTCGCTAAGGCTGGCGTGACATCCTTTGCCATGGAATTCATGCCGCGCATCACCCGTGCCCAGGTGATGGACGTGTTGTCGTCGCAGGCGAACCTTGCCGGCTACCAGGCGGTGATCGACGGTGCCGGCGAATATGACCGGGCACTGCCGATGATGATGACAGCCGCCGGAACAGTGCCGGCGGCAAAGGTGTTCATCATGGGGGTTGGCGTTGCCGGCCTCCAGGCCATCGCCACCGCGCGCCGCCTTGGTGCCGTCGTCACCGCCACCGATGTGCGGCCGGCAGTGAAGGAGCAGGTCCAGTCGCTTGGCGCGAAGTTCATCGCTGTCGAGGACGAAGAGTTCAAACAGGCCGAGACCGCTGGCGGCTACGCCAAGGAAATGTCGAAGGAATATCAGGCCAAGCAAGCGGCGCTGACAGCCGAGCATATCGCCAAGCAGGACATCGTCATCACCACGGCGCTGATCCCGGGCCGTCCGGCGCCGAAGCTGGTTTCGGCTGAAATGGTGGCGTCGATGCGACCTGGCTCGGTTCTGATCGATCTTGCGGTGGAGCGCGGCGGCAATGTCGCCGGTGCCGAGGCCGGCAAGATCGTCACCACCGGCAATGGGGTCAAGATCGTCGGCCATCTCAACGTGGCCGGTCGCGTCGCGGCGTCCGCTTCGTTGCTTTATGCCAAGAACCTGTTCGCCTTCCTCGAGACGCTGGTCGACAAGTCCTCGAAGCAGATCGCCATCAATCGCGAAGACGAACTGGTTAAGGCAACGCTGCTGACCGACGACGGCAAGGTTGTGCATCCGAACTTCGCCAAGGTTGACCAGAAGCCTCAAGTCGAACCAGCTGCCATCCCTGCCTCGACCATGGTCGCTGATGCATCGCCCAAACCTGCCGCGAAAAAGAAATCCGCCGCGGCTAAGTCGAAGGGGACCGCCTGATGGAAGCCTTGCAGAAAGCCCTCGATCAGCTTGACCAGGCTAGTGCCGCCGTTCGCCTGGCCCTCAAGGAGGCAGCCAACGCACCGGGTACCGCCGACGCGGTCGGCGGCGCCGCACATGCGCTGTCGGGCGGCGCGATCGATCCGTTCGTGTTCCGCTTTGCCATCTTCGTACTCGCCATCTTCGTTGGCTATTACGTTGTCTGGTCGGTGACGCCGGCGCTGCACACGCCGTTGATGGCGGTCACCAACGCGATTTCCTCGGTTATCGTGGTTGGCGCGCTTCTGGCCGTCGGTGTCTCCGCCGCGGGTGCCGCCACCGGCTTCGGCTTCATCGCCCTGGTGCTGGTCTCGGTCAACATCTTCGGCGGGTTCCTTGTCACCCAGCGCATGCTGGCGATGTACAAGAAGAAGGACAAGTGACGTGAACATCAATCTCGCCTCTTTCCTCTATCTGGTCTCCGGCATCCTGTTCATCCTGGCGCTGCGCGGCCTTTCGCACCCGACCACCAGCCGCAAGGGCAACCTCTACGGCATGATCGGCATGGCGATCGCCATTGTCACCACCTTGCTTTTGGCCAAGCCGTCCTTCGGCGGTTTCGCGCTCATCGTGCTCGGCCTCGCGATCGGCGGCAGCGTCGGCGCCTATACGGCGCGGCGGATTGCTATGACCTCGATGCCGCAGCTGGTCGCGGCCTTCCACTCGCTGGTGGGTATGGCTGCCGTGATGGTGGCTGCCGCCGCCATGTATGCGCCGGCCTCTTTCGGCATTGGCGAAGCTGGCGCGATCCACGCGCAGGCGCTGGTGGAAATGAGCCTCGGCGTCGCCATCGGCGCCATTACCTTCACCGGTTCGGTCATCGCCTTCCTGAAGCTCGACGGACGCATGTCGGGCAAGCCGATCATGCTGCCGTCGCGCCACCTGATCAACGCGGCACTTGGCATCGGCCTGGTCGTTTTGATCGTTCTGCTCGTCGCCACCCAGTCGACCACCATTTTCTGGCTGATCGTCATCGCTTCGCTGGCGTTGGGTGTACTGCTCATCATCCCGATCGGCGGCGCGGACATGCCTGTCGTGGTGTCGATGCTCAATTCCTATTCGGGCTGGGCGGCAGCCGCTCTCGGCTTCACGCTGGGCAATCTGGCGCTGATCATCACCGGTGCGCTGGTCGGTTCTTCCGGTGCGATCCTGTCCTACATCATGTGCAAGGGCATGAACCGCTCGTTCATCTCGGTCATTCTCGGCGGCTTTGGCGGCGAGACGGCCGCCGTTGCCGATGACGGCGTCCAGCGCACGGTCAAGACGGGTGCCGCCGACGATGCGGCGTACCTCATGATGAACGCCCAGAAAGTCATCATCGTGCCGGGCTACGGCATGGCGGTGGCGCAGGCCCAGCATGCGCTGCGCGAAATGGCCGACAAGTTGAAGGCCAACGGCGTCGAGGTGAAGTACGCCATTCACCCGGTCGCCGGACGTATGCCCGGGCACATGAACGTGCTGCTCGCTGAAGCAAATGTACCTTACGACGAGGTGTTCGAACTGGAGGATATCAACTCCGAGTTCGCGCAGGCCGACGTCGCCTATGTCATCGGTGCCAACGATGTCACCAACCCGTCGGCGCGTGACGACAAGAGCTCGCCGATCTACGGCATGCCGATCCTTGACGTCGACAAGGCCCGCACCTGCCTGTTCGTCAAACGCTCCTTGGGTTCCGGTTATGCAGGCATCGACAACACGCTGTTCTACAAGGACGGTACCATGATGCTGCTCGGCGACGCCAAGAAGATGACCGAGGAAATCGTCAAGGCAATGGACCATTGAGCATGGCCGCGCTCGCGGGCCAGCGTTGAGGACAAAGAAAAAAGCCCGGCACGTGCCGGGCTTTTTCTTTTTTGCGAAACTGGCTCGCTTGCGCACTGAGCGTCATCAGTCCGTGGTTGCGGAAATCTGGCCTGTCTTTGTATTTGATGATGGGGCCAGGGCCGGGGATCGCCTTCTCGTGAAGGGGGCGCCAGCACGTCGACGACCGCGCATTTGCCCGATTTCTTCGCCCTTGAAGACGGGCAAATCGGAAGTGCAGCAACTGTCGCCCGAAAATGCGGCCTTTTCTTCTGCGAAAGCTTTGGTTATTGGACCTGCACGAAGGAGAGGTCATTCGTAGCGGCGCACAGTCGGCCGACAGACCATGCTTGCCGGAAAGGCAACAGGCCCTTTGCGCGATATGCGCTCAGCCACGCTCGACCCACGACGAAAGAGAACGGAAATGGACCACGGTGTTGACGACGCCGAGCTCGACCGAGACAAAGCTCAGGGTTCGGCCGAAAAGTCGAAAACGGCGCCAGGCTCCCGAATGGCCGGGCGTCCCCAGATATTGACGGGTGCCGACTTCGCACAAGCCGGGCAACCGGGCGAACGGCTCGACATATTCTTCGAGCAACTTGCCGGGAAGTTCGCCACTTCGCCTGCTGTTATCTCGGATGGACGCGTCTGGACATATCGGGAACTGGACAAACGCGCAAATCAGTTCGCCCGTTTGCTCGTCGATCGGGGTGTGAAGCCGGGTGACCGGGTGGGTCTCCTGCTCGACCGCTCCGCGGAAACCTATGTCGCATTGCTGGCCGTAATGAAGGCCGGCGCGGCCTTCGTTCCGCTCGCCACTGCTTTCCCCGAAGAGCGGATGACGCTCATCATCGACGATGCGAGCGTGAAGCTGATCGTCACGATCGCGGCCTATTCCTCCCGGGCTGAGGGGTTGCCCGTGCCGTATGTCCTGGTCGATGGTCCGTCGGCCGAAATCGGGAAGAAGTCCGACAAGCCGCTGTCGCGGAAAGGGGCCACACCCGCTTCCGACGAAACCTGCTACATCCTCTACACGTCAGGCACGACCGGCCGCCCGAAGGGTGTGGTCGTCAATCACCAAAGCATCTGCAACTTCGTGCGTGTGGCCGCAGCATCCTATGGATATCGGCCGAGCGATCGCGTCTACCAGGGCATGACGATCGCCTTCGACTTCTCCACTGAGGAGATTTGGGTTCCGTTCGCGGCAGGCGCGACGGTCGTGCCGGCTCCGGGCCAGCTTACCCTTGTGGGCGAGGAGCTCGCCGATTTCCTCAGGGACAACAAGGTCACCTGCATGGCCTGCAGTCCAACCCTGCTGTCCTCGATCGAGAGCGATGTGCCCAGCTTGCGGGCGCTACTGGTCGGCGGCGAGGCTTGTCCTCACAATCTCGTCGTGCGCTGGTCGAAGCCGGGCCGACAGATCCTCAACACCTACGGCCCGACCGAGGCCACCGTTACGGCGACGATGGGCTTGCTCACGCCGGACAAGCCGGTGACGATCGGTGCACCGTTGCCCACCTATTCTGTCGTCATCGTCGACCCGACGGAAGCTGCGTTGACCAAGCCTGGTGAACTGGGCGAGATCGGTCTTGCCGGCATCGGGCTTGCCGTCGGTTATCTCAACCGGCCGGATCTGACCGAGCAGAAATTCATCCCCGACTTCGTTGGGCTGCCGAACAACCCTTCCAAGCGCATCTACCGCACCGGTGACCTTGGCCGCATCAACGATGACGGCGAGATCGAGTATAACGGGCGCATCGATACCCAGGTGAAAATCCGCGGATACCGTATCGAGCTCGGAGAGATCGAGGCCGTTCTGCTGGACCAGCCCGCCATTGCGCAGGCTGCGGTGACAACCTGGGAAATCGAACCCGGTCGCGTGGAATTGGTTGCCTACTACGCGCCCAAGACAGGGCTGCCGCCGATCTCGCGCGGTGACGTTGCCCGCGAACTGAAACGGCGTCTGCCCGACTACATGGTGCCTTCCTATCTGGAAGAGCTGCCAGCCATTCCGATGACGGTCTCAAACAAGGCGGATCTACGTCAGCTGCCAAAGCCGACAAATGTCCGGCTGACGGCGGATCGGGCGATCGTGCAACCGGGTAACGAGGACGAACGTTTTCTGGCTGCGGCGCTCTCCGATGTCTTGAATCTCAGCGAAGCCTCCGCCGGGGACAATTTCTTCGTATCGGCCGACGACAATTTCTTCGACGATCTCGGCGCCAATTCCTTGCTGATGGCGCGCTTCTGCGCCCGCGTCCGCACCAAGCCGGAATGGGCAACGGCATCGATGCGGGACATCTACCTGTACCCGACCGTTGCAAGCCTCGCGCAGCATTTGCGCATTCCCGAAGAGACGACGATAGCCACCGATGAGCGTGTTCTCACGCACCAGGCATCGAACTTCGCGTACTGGACCTGCGGCGCGGCTCAGCTACTGTTCTACGGCCTCTACAGCTATTTTAGCCTGTGGGCGTTCAACCTCGGTCTCAATTGGGTCTATGACAAGCTCGATGAGCCGTTCCAGCTGTATCTACGCTGCGTGCTGCTCTCGGGCGGTGTCTTCTTCGGCATGTCGGGTTTCGCCATCGTTGCCAAGTGGTTGCTGGTGGGACGCTGGAAAGCGGAAGCCTTTCCGATCTGGGGCCTGCGCTATTACCGGTTCTGGGTCATCCAGACCTTGATCCGCACGGCCCCGGTCGTTCTTTTCCGCGGCAACCCGCTGTACTCCATCTATCTGCGCCTTCTCGGCGCCAGGCTTGGGGAAAACACCGTCATCGAATGCCGCACCGTGCCCGTGTGTACGGACCTCATATCGATCGGCGACAACACGATCCTGCGCAAGGAATCGATGATCCTCGGCTACCGGGCGCAGTCCGGCTACATTCACACCGGACCGCTGACCATCGGCAAGGACGCCTTCGTGGGTGTCGGCAGCACCATGGATATCGACACCAGGATCGGGGATGGTGCCCAGCTCGGCCATGCGTCCTCGTTGCAGCGCGGACAGAGCATCCCGGACGGCGAACGCTGGCATGGGTCGCCGGCGGTGCCGACCGAGGCGAATTATTGCAAGGTCCGCAACGTCGATGCGTCCAACTATCGACGCATCCTGTTCGAAGCGGCTCAGCTCGTCGGGCTGTTCATGATCGTCACGCCGCTGCCGCTGCTCTTCCATGCCTACTGGCAGAATGTCAGCGACGACTATCAGGAGACGATTGGCATCGTCGCCATCGGCACCACGGTCACGCTGTTCGGCTACCTCGCGGTCGCCTTGCTGGCCGCGACGCTGCTGCCGCGCTTGATCCGCCTGATTTTGAAGCCGGGTCGTACCTACACGCTCTACGGGTTCCGGTACTGGCTTCAGACGGTGGTCGAGTTGTTCAGCAATGCACGCTTGCTGAATCTGCTGTTCGGCGACAGCTCGGCGATCGTGTATTACATGCGCGCCATTGGCTGGAAGCTCAACAAGGTGGTTCAGACCGGCTCCAACTTCGGTAGCAACCAGCAGCATGAGAATCCGCTCCTGTGTGAGATCGGCACCCAGACCATGGTGTCGGACGGGCTTTTCATGATCAACATGCACAAGTCCGCCTCCGCCTTCCGGCTCGACCACACACGGCTCGGCGAACGCAACTATCTGGGCAACAATATCTACTATCCGCCAGACGGACGGACCGGAAACAACTGCCTGCTCGGCACGAAGGTGATGGTGCCGATCGACGGACCGGTGCGCGAGAATGTCGGCCTGCTGGGTTCGCCTTCCTTCGAAATCCCGCGCATGGTCAACCGTGACAAGGAGTTGATCGCGGGCATCAACGAGGACGAGCGCCTGCGTCGTCTCAAATCCAAGAATGTCTACAATGCGGTGACGGCGCTTCTCTTCCTGTTCGCGCAATGGGCGATGTTGTTCGTGACGCTGGTGATCTGGGACCGCGCGCTGAACTATTACACCGACTGGGCGGAAATGGCGCTCTTTGTAGCGGTGCTGCTGACCTCGGCGATCACCATTCCGTTCTACGTCCTGTTGGAGCGGGCCAGCCTCGGCTTCGGCAAGCTGAAGCCTCGGATGACGACGATCTACGACGTCAGCTTCTGGCACCACGAGCGTCATTGGAAACTGTCGGATTCGCCGATAACGCGCCTGTTTGGCGGCACGCCGTTCCGGCCGATGATCATGCGCATGTTGGGCGTCAAGGTGGGTCGCAGGGTGTATGATGGCGGCAGCAACCTGACCGAGCGCTCGCTGGTCGAAATCGGCGATGATGCGACCCTCAACGAAGGCTGCGTCATCCAGGCCCATTCGCTGGAAGAGGGTGCCTTCAAGTCGGATTACATCCGGATCGGCAAGGGCTGCACGCTGGGACCGGCGGCGTTCATCCACTATGGCGTGGTGATGGGCGACGGGTCGGTCGTCGATGTCGATTCCTTCGTGATGAAGGGTGAAGTGCTGGAGCCCAATTCGATATGGCGGGGCAACCCAGCCAAGCTCCAACGCTTCGTCACGCCCGTTACGCGCGATGAGATCAAGACGGCCGCTTGAACGCCGGATCGACCACGAAAGGCGGTAGCCCGCTTGTCGTGGTCGAGGCGTCCGCGACATTCAGGCTGACGGCGGAGGCGATGTGTTGACGACGCATGTTCAGAAGGCTGCGCAGGTTCATCTCGTGCCGGTGACCGAGGCTAATCGGGCCCAGGTCACCGCGTTGGAGCTCGCACACGACCAGTTGGATTTCGTCGCCAGCAACACCGAGTCCCTCGAGGAGGCCGATCTGGACGAAGACGCCCGGCCACGCGTGGTGATGGCTGGTGATGGCGTTGTCGGCTTCCTGATGTATGAGGCGCCGCAGGATGATGACGAGGCGCGCATCTACCGCTTCATGATCGACCGTCAACATCAAGGCAGGGGCTATGGCAGAGCCGCGCTGCTGCAGGTTCTGGACGAAATTGCGCAGCTCGGCCATATCAGGCATATCTCGATTTGCTACGCGCCTGACAATGAAGGTGCACGGCACCTCTACCGCTCCGCCGGCTTCGTGGAAGAAGGCCTTGACGAGGACGGCGAAATGATCGCCGATCTCGTTGTGCCGTCGCCGACGGACGATCGTTGACGCGGCCGCCACCCATTCCCGCACGCTCCGCCGAGGAAGTCTCGTTGCTTGAAGCAATGGCCGCCATCGCGCCGCCTGGCGTCGGCGTCGGCTGCCGATCGATCCGCGACGGCGATGAGGCCCATCTCTTGCCCGAGGAGGCCGGTTCCATCCCGGCGCGCCGCCCGGCCATGCGCCGTGCCAGCGGCGCCGCGCGTTGGATCGCACACAGTCTGTTGTCGAATATCGGCATCAACGATTTCCCGGTCTTGCGCTCACCTTCCGGCGCTCCAGTCTGGCCTGACGGCATCTCCGGCTCGCTCGCCCATGACGATGAGATGGCGGTCGCTGCGGTTGCGTCGATTACCGACGTCGGCTCCCTGGGCATCGATGTCGAGCCTGCCATCGCGCTACCGGACGAGATCGCCGCGCTCGTCGCAACAAGCATAGACGTTGTCGGGGCAGTGGATCGGCAACTCGCCGGCCGCATCCTGTTTGCGGCCAAGGAAGCGGTCTACAAGGCGGTCTATCCGCTTGATCACGAAATCCTGGATTATGGGGATATCGCGATAGACCTGAGTGCGAGTAGGGCGACGACGACCACCGGACGTCGTGCAACGCTCGCATACTGCCTTGCTCCCCGCATCGTCGTGCTGGCGTTCGTTCGCTGAAAAAAAGCTCTGGTTCGGAAGACGCTCGCGATGCGGCTGAGATGCTGTGCCCGGCGCGGACGTCCGCCTCTCGAATGAATCGCGTTGTTTCGTCTCGATGCGATTAGACAGATCGTTCCGAACTCGGACGATATTCGCAAAAAGCTTTCTAAACTAATTCTACAAATTCAGTAGCGTTTAAGCCGATCAGCGACGTGCGCTGATGGTTCGGGGAACAAACCTCGATCAGCAAAGGGGTAAACGCATGCGCAAACTGTTCACCGCCGCTCTCGCGGGTCTCTCCATCGGCGCTCTCATCTCGTCGGCCTTTGCCGCTGACGAAAAGAAGGTGGTCATCGCTTATCAGACCGGCTCGGTGCCGTATTTCGTCGGTATCGCCAATGGCGAGATCGCCAAGAGGACCGGTTGGAACATCGAATTTCGCCGGTTCAATTCGGGCGCGGATATCTTTGCCGCCATTGCTTCCGGCGCTGTCCAGATCGGCGATGTCGGTTCCAGCCCGTATTCCGCGGCGGTTTCCAAGGGGCTGGACGTCAAAGCCTTCTACATCTCTTCGGTATCGCGCGACGGCGAGGCGCTGGTGGTGAGGCCGGAGATCAAGACGCCATCCGATCTCAAGGGCAAGAAGCTGGCCGCCGCACCGGTTTCGACCGACCATTATCAGCTGCTTGCCGTGCTCAAGCAGGAAGGCATTTCGGAAAAGGAAGCACAGGTCATCGCCATTCCGCAGCCTGAAATCGTGGCGGCCTGGAAACGCGGTGACATTGACGGTGCGTTCGTGTGGGATCCGGCGCTGTCGGAATTGAAGAAGAACGGCAAGGTGCTTCTGACGGCGGGGCAGGTGGCTGACCGCGGCGCGCCGACCTTCAGCGCCCTGGTGGCGACCGGCGAGTTCGCCAAGCAGCATCCCGAATTCCTGACGCAATATGTGCAGCAGGTGGATGGCTATTTTGTCTCCTTCGCCAAGGACAAGGCGGCCTGGGGTCCGGAATCGGAGAACGCGAAGCTCATTGCCGGGCTGCAGGGCGGAACACCGGCCGAGAATGCGGAGCGGCTGAAATCCACTGTGGTGCCGCCTTTGCAGGAACAGCTTTCCGACAAATGGCTGGGCGGCGGCGAAAAGAGCGGGGTCGCGAAAATCCTCAAAGATACGGCGAACTTCCTCAAGGAACAGCGCAAGATCACCGCCGTCAAGGACAGCTACGCTGCCTTCGTCGACCCGCGATACGCGGAAGCCGCCAAGGTTTCCAATTGACAAAAGCCAGAGCGATACGGGCCGGTTGAGGCCCGTATCGCCCGGAGGTTTCGATATGCTCCGCATCCGCGATGCCAGTGTCACCTTTCCAGCTTCCGACGGCAGCAGCGTTCACGCGCTCGACCGTGTCTCGCTGGATATTGCCCCGGATTCCATCGTTGTTGCCGTAGGGGCATCGGGGTGCGGTAAGTCCACATTGCTCAATGCCGTCGCCGGTTTCCTGCCGCTCACCGAGGGGTCGATTACCCTGGATGGGGAGCCTGTCGACCGCCCTGGCGGCGACCGCGGCGTCGTTTTTCAGAAGGATACGCTGCTGCCCTGGGCCAGTGTCATCGACAATGTCGCGCTCGGGCTGAAGTTCCGCGGTGTCGCCAGAAAGCAACGCCGCCAACAGGCGCAGGAATTGCTGGATCTGGTCGGGTTGTCCGAGTTTGGCGACAAACCGCCCTACGAACTTTCCGGCGGCATGCGCCAGCGTGTCGGTTTGGCACGGGCATTGGCCACCGATCCCAAGATTCTCTTGATGGACGAGCCGTTCGGCGCGCTGGACAGCCTGACACGCGAGACGATGCAGCAGTTGCTGGCGTCGGTGTGGGCGCGCACCGGCAAGCAGATCCTCTTCATCACCCATTCCATCGAAGAAGCACTGACGCTTGGCACCACCGTGGTGGTGATGTCGCCGAGGCCTGGCCGCATCGTCGCCCGCTTTGACGCGGATTTCGCGCGCGAATTCGCCGAGACCGGCGATATTGGTCCGATCCTGTCCGACCCGCGCTTCATCGAACTGCGCGAGGAAATCCGCGCTTTGATCCACCGTCCGGCAGCATCCGGCAAGGGAGTTCTGCAATGACGCTTGCCGCCGATCCGCGCACCGTATTCGCCCATGTTCAGCCGGCGCCGAAGCCGCACCGCTCGCGACCGATTGTTGGCACCACCACCACCTTGCTCATCAGCAGCATCACGCTGGTCGCGCTGATCGCGCTGTGGTTCGTCGCGACGCAATTCGGCTGGGCTTCGCCGCTGTTCCTACCTTCGCCTGCGGAAGTGCTGGCGCAGTTCCACGCGGTTGCCCAGGACGGCTATGCCGACGGCACGCTGCTGGAGCACACGCTGGCCAGCCTTGGCCGCATCCTGGCCGCTCTTGCCGTCGGTGTCGGTCTTGGTGTTCCGATCGGTCTTTTGATGGGGCTCAATCGTTGGGCCAAAGGCGTGCTTTCGGTGCCGATCGGCCTCTATTGGGGTCTGCCGCCGCTGGCGTACTTGCCCCTGCTGATCATCTGGCTGGGCATCGGCGAAACCTCGAAGATCGTGCTTTTGTCGCTCTCCACCTTCGCACCGATCTGCTTTTCGGCGCAAGCCGGAGTGCGTTCCGTGCCGGCCGAGCGCATCAACGCGGCGCTGTCGTTGGGCGCAAGCCGGCTGCAATTGTTCTTCAACATCATCTTGCCTTCGGCACTGCCCGAGATTTTGACCGGCCTGCGCATCGGCATCGCCGCCGGCCTGTCGACATTGGTGGCGGCCGAGCTGATCGCGGCACGATCCGGCCTTGGCTACATGATCATGTCGGCCGCGAACTTCCTGTCCACCGACGTCGTCTTCGTCGGCCTCATCATCATCGCGGTTCTTGCCTTTGCCTTCGCCACCGGCATGCGCTGGCTGGAGCGGCGGCTGGTGCCCTGGAAGGGCAAGCTCTGACCGTTTTCGAACAACGACCGCAGAAGGAAAATCCCATGTCCGATCCGAAGCGTCCGCTCGATCTCTACTGGTACCTGCCCACCCATGGCGACGGGCCGTATCTCGGCACCGACGAGCGCCACAGGCCGGCCACGTTCGGTTATTTGCGGGAGATCGCCCAGGCGGCGGATCGGCTGGGCTTCAAGGGCGTACTCTTGCCGACCGGCACGCGCTGCGAAGACGCCTGGATCACGGCGGCGGCGCTCATCCCGCAGACGGAAAGGCTGCGTTTCCTGGTTGCACTGCGCCCCGGCAGCGGCACGCCGGCCCTGTTTGCCCGCCATGCCGCCACGCTCGACCGCATTTCCAACGGCCGCGTGCTGCTGAATGTCGTTACCGGCGCCGATCCGAGCGACCTTGCCGGCGATGGCATCAAGCTCAACCACGGTGAACGCTACGCGCAGACGGACGAGTTCCTCTCGATCTGGCGAAGCATCTTGTCGGGCGAAGAGGTGGATTTCGAGGGCCAATATCTCTCGGCGCGTGGGTCCGACATTTCTTTCCCGCCGGTACAGCGGCCTTATCCGCCATTGTGGTTCGGCGGCTCGTCGGATGCCGGCATCGCGATCGCCGCCAAACATGTCGACGTTTATCTGAGCTGGGGTGAACCCGTCGAACAACTTGTCGAAAAGATCGAGCAGGTGCGCAAGGCCGCCGCGAAGGAAGGTCGAAACATCCGTTTTGGATTGCGCATCCATCTGATCGTGCGGGAAACCGAAGAAGAGGCATGGGCCGCCGCCGACCGGCTGATCAGCCATGTCTCCGATGAGGTGATCGCCGAAGCGCAGAACAACTTCGTCAATGTGTCGGAATCGGTCGGCCAGAAACGCATGGCCGCGCTGCATCAGGGCCGTCGCGACAAGCTGGTTGTCGGCCCCAATCTGTGGGCCGGGCTGGGGCTTGTGCGGGGCGGTGCGGGCACAGCGCTGGTCGGCAGTCCCGACAATGTCGCGGCGCGCATTCGCGAATACCAGGACATCGGCATCGAAACCATCATTGCATCGGCCTATCCGCATCTCGAGGAGGTCTACAACGTCGCCGAATTGCTGTTCCCGAAACTTGACCTTGCCAGCGCGTCGTCGCCGGCGCTGCGCGGTTGGGACGTCGAGTTTGGTCGTGGTGTGCGTCCGCGCGTTGCCGCATCAGCTTCCTGAGAGACCGAGCATCGAGAAAAGGGAGTTCGCCCGTGGCCAACACCAGCATTGTCGGCTTTTCCGGCAACATCACACGCCCGTCCAAGACCTTCGGCTTCGTCGACCATGTCGTGTCACAGATCGGACGCCGCAACCGGCTGTCTGCCGCGAGCTGGGACATCGAAGATCTGGGGGCGTCCTTCGCCACGGCGCGGCGGGCGTCCGATCTGGGGGATCAGGCAGGGACAATTCTGCGCGCCGTTGCGGAAGCCGATCTGCTGGTCGTCGGTTCACCAACCTACAAGGGCAGCTATACCGGGCTGTTCAAACATTTCTTCGATCTGCTCGATCCGACGGCACTGCGCGGCAAACCCGTGCTCTTGACCGCGACAGGCGGCGGCGACCGCCATGCGCTGATCGTCGAACACCAGCTTCGGCCACTGTTCGGGTTCTTCGAGGCTTATTCCCTGCCGACGGCCATCTATGCGACGGAGCGCGATTTCGCCGATGGCCAACCGGCATCGGAGGCCTTCGCGCGCCGTATCGACCAGGCACTCGACGAAGCCGGAGCGGCTCTCAGATCGCGTATTGGATTCGCCGTCGCTGCCGAATGATGCCGGCGGCATGGGCGTTTACGATGAGGCAGCGACCGAAATTTTGATGTCGGCCGCTGCCTGCAGCAATTGTGAAATTAGAGGCCGTTGTCCTTCAGGATCTGCGGCGCGTTTTCCTTGGTGATCTTCAAGGTCGGCAGGATAACGGTCTTTTCGACCTTCTCGCCGGCGAGATATTTCAACGCCTGGCGCAACCCCTCCGCTCCAGGCGTTGCGTAGAGGAAAGTCGCCGTCAGTTCACCCTTGTTGACGAGCTGCACGCCTTCATTGGGCAAGGCGTCGATGCCTATGAATTTGATGTCCTTGTCGCGACCGACATCCTTGGCGGCGAGATAGGCGCCATAGGCCATCGGATCGTTGTGGCCGTAGACCAGGTCGATCTTCTCGTTGTTGCGCAGTGCGGTCGCCATGATGTTGTAGGCCTGGTCCTGCTTCCAGTCGCCCGACTGCTTGTCGAGCAGATATTTGATGCCCGGTTCCTTGTCGGTGAATTCATGGAAGCCATCGTGACGGTCATGCGCCGGCTCGGTACCCATGCCGCCCCATATCTCGACGACATTGCCGGCTGCCTTGCCTTTGCCGCCCAGAAGTTCGACCGCATATTCACCGGCGGCGCGGCCGATCAACTTGTTGTCGCCGCCCACGAACTGGATGAAATCCTTCGTGTCGACGTTGCGGTCGAGCACGAAGACGGGGATTTTGGCATCGATTGCCTTCTGGACGACGCCGGTAAGACCGGCGGATTCCTTCGGTGAAATGAGCAGCGCGTCGACCTGCTGACGGATGAGGTTTTCGACATCCGCGACCTGCTTTTCGGTCTTGTCTTCGCCGTCGGTGATGATGAGATTGACGTTCGGGTGTTTGGCGGCTTCAGCAAGGATGTCCTTGTTGAACTGCGCCCGCCACGGCTCGATCGTGGTGACCTGGCTGAAGCCGATGGTCCACTTTTTGTCTTGTGCGAACGCGCTTTGACCCGGGACGAGCGCTGTCGTGGCGACAAGTGCTGTTGTCAGGGCCACCAGTCCAAGAAATTCACGGCGTTTCATTTGCGTTTCCTCCGATTGTTCGAGACTTGGTCTCTTTGATCGCCCGCTCATCAACGGACGTTGGCGTGTGCGCCGATCGCTTCCGCGAAAGTCGCATATGGGCGAAAAGATCAGCGGCGTTGCGCTCCTGGACCAGCACCGTGCCGATGATGATCAGGCCTTTGAGCACAAGCTGCAGGTTCGAATTGATGTTGTGCAGCTGCAGGATGTTGGACAGCAGCCCGAAGATCAGCACGCCGCACAAGGTCCCCGCGAGGCTGCCGCGCCCGCCCATCAGACTGGTGCCGCCAATGACGACGGCGGCGATCGCATCGAGTTCCAGCCCCGCACCCGCATCCGGTTTGCCCTGGCGGTATTGCGCCACATAGAGCACGGCGGCGATGCCGGCGAGCAGGCCCGAAATGGCATAGGTGGCGATCTTCACGCGACCGGCGGCGATACCCGAAAGCCGCGCGGCTTCCTCGTTGCCGCCGATCGCATAGACATAGCGGCCAAAGGGCGTGAAGCGCAGCACGGCGCCATAAATGACGATGGCGCCAAGGAAGAACAGGCCGGGCATGGGAATGATGCCGAAGGCGAGCGAGCGCAGGATTTCGAAATCCTCGGTGGCGTTGGAACCGGTATAGACGGGCAGCACCGCATTGTTCTGTCCTGCGGTGAGGCGGGCGATGCCCAGGGCCGTTACCATCATCGCAAGCGTGACGATGAAGGGCTGCAGCCGGCCACCAACGATGATCAGGCCGTTGAGCGCTCCGAACAGCAATCCGACGCAGGGTGCCACGATGAGAACGCCGAGCACGCCGAACTTCGTGTCGACTTGCGGCAGAAGAAACCAGAGCGTGAGGGCACACAGCAGGATGCCGACCACGGCCGGCAAAACGACACCACGCATCTTATCAAGATGTGGCATGCGGTGGAGTGTGACCCCGTTCGCCGACTTGGCGAAGTTGGCGAACAGGAAACGCGTGGTGGCAACGCCAATCAGCAGCGCAACCAGGCCGACCGCGGGTATGCCCATGAGGGCAGCCGGCGTGGCACCAGGCATTGTGAGCAGCATCGCCGTCACCACGGAGCAGATAGCCATCAGCGAACCGACCGAAAGATCGATGCCGCCGGTGATGATGACCGCCGTCATGCCCGTGGCAATGAGGCCGGTCGTGGAAACCTGTCTCAGCACATCGAGCAGATTGCCGTAGGACAGGAAGATGTTGGTGCCCTTGGAAGTGACCGGCGAGCCCAGAACGCCAATCAAAAAAATGGCGATCAGCCCCCAGTAGAGCTTTGTACGCGACACAAGTCTCAACGCATTCATGCTGCCGTCCGTCCGTTTGCGCGCCGGGGCGCAGCCAACTGCATGATCCGCTCCTCACTGGCTTGATGGCGTTGAAGCATGCCGGTCTGACGGCCCTCGGCCATCACCAGGATGCGGTCCGAAAGGTGCAGCAGTTCCGGCATCTCGGAACTGACCACCACAATGGCTAGCCCCTGATCAGCCAATCGGAAGATGAGATCGTAGATGTCGCGTTTGGCGCCGATGTCGATGCCGCGCGTTGGCTCGTCCAACAGCAGAATGCGTGGCTTGGTCGCCAGCCATTTGCCGATCACCACCTTCTGCTGATTGCCGCCTGAAAGGGTGTTGGCGACCTGGTCGATATCGCTGCAGCGGATTCCCAATGTCTTGACCGCTTCGTCGGCCAGCGCTTTCTCGCCGGCAACGGAGCGCAAGCCAAAACGGGAAAGGGCGTCGACGAGCGGAAGCGCGACATTGTCGGCGATGGAGGCCTTGAGATAGAGGCCCTCCGCCTTGCGGTCCTCGGTGACGAGGGCGATGCCAAGATGGCGGGCATCGCGGGGCGAGCGAATGTCGATGCCTTTTCCATCCAGCCTGATCTCGCCGCTAACCCGCCCTTGAGCACTGCCGAAGATCGATTGCAGGATTTCCGTTCGACCGGAACCGAGCAAGCCGCCGATGCCCAATATTTCGCCGCGTCCGAGATCGAAGTCGATATCCGACAAAACCGTCCGCCATCCGTTTCGGTCCGGCTTGTCTAGGCGAAGGTTCCTCACCGTCAGGATCGGCGTGTCGTAATGGGCATTGCGCGCGGTTGTCGAAGGATCGAGCAAGGTGCGGCCGACCATGGCGGCGATGAGCGCGTTTTCGTCCAGTCGATCCATCGAGCGTGTCAGAACGTGACGCCCGTCCCGGAAGACGGTGGTGCGGTCGGCCAGATGCATGACCTCATCGATGCGGTGCGAGATGTAGACGATCGCGACGCCTTGCGAGGCCAATTGGCGGACGATGCGGAACAGCCTTTGGCATTCAGCCGGCGACAAGGCGGACGTCGGTTCGTCCATGATGAGGATGCGTGCCGACTTGGACAGCGCCTTGGCGATCTCGACCAGCTGTTGTTCACCGACGCGCAATCTGCCGACACGCGCCTCGGGATCGAGTTCGATGCCAAGCGAGGCGAGGAGATCTCGGGCTGCCGAGAAACTCGCCTTGCGGTTGACGATCAGCCCACCGATCAGCTTTTCGCGGCCGAGGAAGATATTTTCGGCGACGCTCAGTTCGGGAACGAGGTTGAGTTCCTGGTGAATAATGGCGATGCCGGCATCCTCGGCGTCGCGTACGCCGGAAAACCGGACTGGTTGCGTGGCAACCGAAATCGTTCCCTCGTAATCCGTGTAGACGCCGGAGAGGATTTTCATCAGCGTCGACTTGCCGGCGCCGTTCTCGCCCATCAGGGCATGGATCTCGCCGCGTCTGAGGTCGAAACTCACATCGCTGAGCGCCGCGATGCCGCCGAAGGCCTTCGAAATGTTGTCGGCAGCAAGAATAGGTTGCCCCGGCGAGGGGGCACCATGATCCGGCGAAGTCGCAAATTCACGAGTGGCCATGACAGAAACGGCCTCCCTACCGCGCTGCCAGTCATGCGAAAAAGCTAATCTAAACGTTTCGATAGAGTCAAGATTGACGATCGTCCCTCCAGCCCATGTTTTTTTGATTCTTGCAAAAAACAAGGGAATTCCATAGGTGTTACGTCGACGTACACGCTGAAACGTTTAGAAGATGACCGAGCTAAAGGCGAGAAAGCATCGAAAAACCGGCGCTCCTACCATGTTGCACGTGGCGGAAGCAGCGCGTGTTTCCGTGGCGACCGTTTCGGCCTACATCAACGGCACGACGACCGTCAGCCAGGAGCTCAGCGCCCGCATCGAGCAGGCGATCCGCGAGATCGGCTATAAGCGTAATGCCATCGCGCGCAGTCTCAAGGTCGGCACGACCCGCACAGTCGGTCTCACCGTACCGCACATTACCAACCCCTTTTTCACCGACGTCGTTTCGGTCATCCAGCAGGCCTTCGACCGGGCAGGCTATGCGGTGATGTTGTGCTGCACTGATGAAGACCTGAACAACCAGGACGACCAGATCCGGCTTCTCCTCGACCGTATGGTCGACGGTCTCATCGTGGCCCGCGTGGGCGACAGCGCTTTCCTCAAGGAAACGGTCGAACGCGCCAACGTGCCGGTCGTTCTGCTCGATCGCGAATGCGAGAATGTCGACACCGACAGGGTCGTGCTCGACAATCATCAGGCCGTGTTCGAGGCGATCACCTACCTCGTCGATCTGGGCCACAAGCGTATCGGCTACATAACCGGCTCATTCGACATCTCGCCGATGCGCGACCGCATGGCCGGTTATCGCGCGGCGCTGCTCGCCGCCGGGCTGACATTCGACCAGAGCCTTGTCCGCTCCGGTGATCTGCATGAGGCCGACGGCTACACCGCCGCCATGCAACTGCTTTCCCTGCACGAACGCCCGACCGCGATCTTCTCCGCAAACAACCCGATGGTCGTCGGAGCCATGAAGGCGATCCGCGACATCGGCTTGTCCTGTCCGGAAGACATTTCGATCATCTGCTTCGACGATTTCCCATGGGCCGATGTGTTCCATCCTCAATTGACCACGATCGCGCAGCCGGTGCAGGCCATCGGCGAGCAGGCTGCCATGCTTCTGCTTGACCGCTTGAACGGCAATCGCGATGCGCCGTCGCGCCGCCTCGTTCTCAAAGGGCGCCTGATGGTGCGAAATTCCTGCCGGCCCTTGTCGGCAACAACTGGGGCGGCCACGCCAAAGATCGCCACCTCGCTGGTTTGACCGAACGACAGCTGGTGTTTTGCGTCGGCGGGAAGAGGGGATTCGTCTGCTGCTACTCCGGAGCGTGGAGGTCGCGTGCGATCGCCTCGCCAACGACTAACTGCGAAAATGATACGGTGAAACCCGGCCCTTGAGGCGAGCAGGCCGTGACGCCGATTTCAGCCCGCGTGGCCGAGAACGGGCATAGCCGCGCCATCTGCCAAGCCATTGCACCCACGGCATATTGCACGCGCACGGCATCGTCATGCCGCGTCAGCCGGATGCGGACCGGATCGCTCGGTCGAGCCGATGGCAGCGGTATCACGGACCAGTCCGAAACATCACGGGTGACGACAACGGAGAAATGCATCATTCCGTCGGTGTATTCGATCCCGGCCTTGATCCAATTTCGTTCGTCGAGCCGGAAAAAGAGACCAGCTTGGTCATAGAGTTCGGAATAGTCGCCAAGGACTGTCACTTCGGCTGTGAAATCGCCTTCGACCGGCCGCAGGTAGGCATGGCCGCTATCGCGGATGAAACCATAGAAGGTCTTGCGCCAGAAATCCGTATCGGCGTCCGTTTTAAGTTTTAGTCCCAGCGCATGACCAGACCAGGATTTGGGCTCGTTGAACCAGGAAAATTGCGATGCCATTCACGAAGACCGTTTGCTCGAGCGAAGACTTTGACGGCCCTTAATGTGATCAGGCGCCGATTTTTGTCAAAGCCGCATCGTGGCGGAAACGGTCAAGGCGGAGCGGAACATCGCATGGTCCGACCGCCCTTGGGTACCCTGTGCAAAGGGAACCAAGGGCGGCTCTATACAACTGGCGCTCCCGAACTGTTGCTGACGATCACATCAACCCAATAATTGGTGGAATTGTAGCTGCTCGTCGGGAAAGCGCTGGCGCCATAGATGTAGACCCCGTTGCCGCCGGCGCTCGCGCTGTCCGGTGCGAGCAGCATCGCGCTGGTATGGCCGGTGGTGAAGTAGGCGGACGTGGCGGAATAGTAGCCCGTCGTGGTGTGATATGACGCCACATAGATCGTGTTCGCGGTCAGCGGAACGGGCGAGGCAAAGGTCACGGTCTGCCAACCGCTTGCCGTTTCGCCGGCAAAAGTGGCAGTTGCCAGCAGCGTTCCCGTGCTGCTCCACAAATTGGCAACGTGGGGGCCGGTGTTTTGCGGTCCCTTGTAGAAGCGGATGCCGAGAGCCTGGACGGCACTGCTGCTCTGGAACTTGACCCCAAGTTCAACGGCATTCGGATCGTTTTGCGTTACCGTGGCCGGTGTGTCGTTGAGGCTGAAGAGGCTGTAGGTGCTCTGGCTGGTCGGCTGGAAGACGACGTCGACCCAGTAGTTGGTCGCGTTGTAGCTGCTCGTGGGGAAGGCGCTGCTCGCGCCATAGGCGTAGAGGCCATTGCCGCCGACAGGGCCGGTCGCCGGTGCTGTCAGGACCCCGCTCACATGCGCGGTCGAGAAGTAGCCGCTGTTTGCGGAATAATATCCGGTCTGCGTGTGATAGGACGCAACATAGACCGTGTTCGCGGAAATCGCGACCGCCGGAAAGGTTACCACTTGCCAGCCGCTTGCCGTCTCATTGACGAAGGTGGCGGTGGCGAGAAGGGTTCCGCTCGCGGTCCAGAGATTGGCGATGTGGGTCCCGGTGTTCTGCGGCCCCTTATAGAAGAGGATGCCGGTCACCTGTCCGGCCGCGGACGATTGGAACTGGACGCCCAATTCAACGGCGTTGTTGTCGTTCTCCGTCACAGTTGCCGGGACGTCGGATATACTGAACAGACTGACCGTGGTCTGTCCGCTCGGGTTGACGGCCAATGCCACATTCGCCGAGGCCGTGCCCCCATGTCCATTGGTGATCGAGTAGACGAAGCCGGCATCGCCGACATAGTTCGTCGTCGGCGTGAAGGTCGCGATCTGGGTTCCGGCATTGTAGGCAACCGTGCCGTTGGTCGGGCTGCTGACACCAGTCACCGAAAGCGTGTAGCCGTTGGGGTCGGTGTCGTTCGCAAGCAAGGACGATGCCGGAATGGCAAGCGCGGTGTTCTCCGTGGTGACGAATCCGCTGTCGTTGTTGGCGGTCGGCGGAAGATTTCCAGCCCCGCCGGCGCGGTTGAAGACGACATCGACCCAATAATTGGAATTGAGGAAGGAGCTCGAGGGGAACGAGCCGGCAGAACCGTAAACGAACACGCCGTTTCCCACGCTCAGCCCAGAGGGCGCGACCAGCGACCCAATGCTGCGCTGGCGATAGAAATAGTTGTAGTCGACCGAATAGAAGCCGTTGGAGGAATAGGAGACGACATAGGTGGCTCCCACGGTCAGCGTGACGGCTGTCGTCAGGTTCGCCTGCTGCCAGCCGCTGGCCGTCTCATTGGAAAAGCTGGCTGCCGCCAGCAGCGTCCCCGTCGAACTCCAGAGATGGCCAATATGCGCGCCGACATTGCTCGGGTTCTTGTAGAAGCGGATGGCGCTCACAGTACCGCCCGTGGTCGCCTTGAAGCGGAGCCCGATCTCCAGGGCGTTGTGATCGTCGGTGCTGAGGGTGAAGGGCACATCCTTCTGCGTGAACAGGCTGACGGTTGCAGCGGGCGTGACAGTGACGGAAACGCCCGCGCCGGGCGTCTCGACATTCATGCTGTCGTCGACCCCGCGCGCGGTGATCGTGTAGTTTCCGGGAAGCAGCGGTTGCCAGGTGAATGTCCAATTGGTGGTGCCCGTGGCGGGATGCCAGGTCGCGCCGCCGTCGGTCGAGACCTCCACGACCGCGACCAACCCGCCAGCATCTGAGGCAGTGCCACTGACCGTCACAGCCTGCTGCTGGACCAAGCTTGCGCCGGCCGCTGGCGTCGAGATTGTGGAGACAGGCGGCGTCAGGTCCGTCGACGCCGATGCCGTCACCAGATTACCCTGCAGGGTCTGCGGCTGGACGCCCATGTCGGCTAAGAGATTGACCGTCGCCTGCTGGACGTTCGGATCTTCCGGCGTGACCGTGACGGGGCCGTCATTGGCGTAGTCATGGTCGGTGTCGAGGCCGAACGACCAGAACACGGTGCCCGCCCCGAAAACGAGCGCGCCGCTGGGTGCGCGGTAGAGTGCAAGATTGTGCGTCGCCTGCGCCGGACCGACGGTGTTGCCGTAGTCCAGCAGATAGGTGTTGACCGAAAGCGTGGTTGCAGAAAGGTGGATCAGGCTCGGTGGGCGAAAGCCGTTGTCCGGCGATTCATCCCATTCGTAGCCCAGAATGCCTGTCGCCAGTGAGGCCACCTGGCCGGACTGGGTGCCCGCTACGGAGGTGTTGCGCCAGAACCGGAACTTGGATGGGCCGTAGGGAATGGTGATGGTGTCCGCCCGGAACGAATCCACCTGGAAAATGGTCCCGGTCAGCGCGTTTTCCGGTCGGCCGCCGTCAGAGATCGGCGTGAAGCTCGGATCGCGCCACGTTCCCGTCCATTGGCTGGAAGGATCGATCTTGGCGACGGCATGCGTTTCCTTGTAGGTCACCAGTGTCCGGTTCGGGGCGCCGCTGGCGTCCGCTTCCCAGCGCGTTTTCCAATAGACCTCATTGCCGCTGATGAAAATCAGATGGACGCCGGCATCGCGCGCGGCCTCGACATTGGCCCGCTGGTCGCCGGACCAGTATTCGTCGTGGCCGACCGACATATAGACCTTGTAGTTGGTCAACGGGTAGGCGCCGGGGCCGACATCGACGCCGGAGACGTAGGCGACGTCGAAACCGTTGCGCTCGAGCCAGCGGATCGCCGCATATTCGGCGCTGAACACAAAATCCTGCGGCCCCGCATAGGTGCCGATGCCGTCGCGGGTCACGAACGGCCGATTGTAGCTGACCTTGTAGGCACGGCCGTCCGAACTCGCTGTGGCATTGCCGCCATAGAGATTGGCGCCGCCCCAGCCATTATAGGCGTGCCAGGTCGTGTCCGAGGTCTGGAAGACGATGTCGCGCCGAACGCCGTCGTTGCGCACGATGAACGGAATGTGGCTGGCGCCTGCAGTGCTGTCCTGCCGCACCAGCTTGGCGATATAGATGCCGGAAACGGCATCCGAAGGAACGGCCCATGTGGCGGTGACCGCCCAATTGCTGGCATCGACTAGGCCGATGGCCGGCGTTCCGCCCGGCGCCGGCTGTACGGAAGCCGTCGTCTTCTGGATCGTTGTGATCAGCCGGGCGCCCAGTCCCGCATAGTATCCGAGCCGGTAGATGGCGATCCTGTAATTGGCCGAATCGGTGTTGATCTTGAGGGATACGGTGCCGCCCGCGTTGACGCTGATGGTCGTGGCAAAGCCCTGGATGTTGCTGGACGACGGTCCGTCGAGGTCCCACTCGCTTTGTGGGTTACCAGTCTTCTGGTTCTCGATCACAATCGGATTCAGGCCCGCCATCGCAACAGACTCCTTTGGACTGCGGCACGATGAAGTCAGGAAGGGCAATAAGTTTCGAAAGCGAATTCGCTGGCTGCCAGCATAGCCGTTACCGCCTCGCGAAACCAGCGCAACTGCTATGGCAAGGGGCTGGTCGATACAACCTAGCCATCCGTTGGATGGTGCCTGCCTATATTAGGAAGCAACTGGTTATCCACTTCAGGAAAGGCGGACCAGTTTCGTCAGATCACATGAGCCGCCAACCCGCTGTGGCAATTGACATGATCACACTGGCGGCATGTACCGGCAGCGGCGAGTGGCTGGGGGCCGTGTGATACTGCTCCTGCAGCGGACAGCCGCAAACTCGGTGCATCTAGGTACAAAATTATTCTGACAATGACACTCGTACTTAAGTGAGCCGGGATTGGGTCGGCTGCTTTGCGCCTTCATGTCAGTCGTTGAAATTCAGTTCGCGCCTCGTGGAAGCAGGCATGGCGGAGCGGTTGTGCCCGCCGAGTTCACGATTGGGCACTCCGGTCTCCAGATTGATCGCAGGCGCCTTCGAGTGGTCAGCGCGACTGGCACCTAAATGACCCTGCGTACGTCCTCTTCAAAGCTCAGAACGTGATGCAGCGCGATGCGCTCGGCAGTTTCGCCGTCGCCGCGGCAGACCGCTTCGAGCATCTGGGTCTGCTCGTGCAGGACCTTGTCGAGACCGGACATCAACTCGGGGAATCGCCGCGTCGCCACATGCAGGATCCGCAGCGACAGGTTGTGGTAGTGGTCGAGCGTGTCGAACAGATAGGGGTTCTTGGCGGCGCGGTAGATGAAGCGGTGAATACGACGATCGAGCGCCAGCAGGGGCTCGGGTTCTGGCCGATCCGAAAAAGCCGCGAGCTCCTCGAGTAATTTCCGCGCCTCCCTGCGTTCCGGTTCGCGCAGACGCTCCGCCGCCAGCCGTGTCGCCCAAGACTCGATGGTCGCGCGCGCTTCGTAGATCGCCGACAGATCACTGATATCGATGGTGCTGACGGAGGTGCCCCGGCGGCCGTTGACATCGACGAAGCCGTCGCGCTGCAGCCGCAGCAGCGCCTCGCGCACCGGCGTGCGACCGACGTCGAGCCGCCGCATCAGCTCGCTTTCGCGCAGCAACGTGCCGGGCGCCAGCTTTACCGTGATGATGTCCTCCCGCAGTTGCAGGTAGGTGCGCTCGGCCAGTGTCGTGCCGGCCTCATCAGCGTCTCCCTCACGCATCCGCGCGTCCATCACCTTGTCTCCACCGTACCGGGAAGCGATCGCCGAGAATCACTTGACAATGGATATGTATAATATACTGATCGATATATTACAAATATATTGATACGATGACAGGGAGGTATCGGTCATGAAAAAGGGGAAATTTTCGTCGTCGTCGCTCAAGGGAGGTTTCGCTGCCTTGCTGGGTTTCGGCATGGGATTGCTGGGCGTGTTTCAGCCGGCCTCAGCGGAGGATCTCGAAACGCTGAAACCCGGCGTGCTCCAGGTCACCATCCAGCCCTACATGCCTTATACGGCGATGAAGGATGACAGACTGGTCGGGCTGGACAGCGATATCCTCGCCGCGGTCGCCGACAAGCTCGGCCTCAAGATGGAAGTCAACGTCACCGATTTTCCCGGCATGCTTGCCTCGGTGCAGTCGCGGCGCGCCGACATCACCATCGGCGGTATCGCTTGGTCGGATGCGCGCCAGAAGGTCGGCCTGTTCACCGACCCGCCCTATTATTCGCCGCCAGCCATGGCCGTCGCGGGCTCCGACAAATATCCGGACGTCAAGAGCCTGGAAGGCAAGGACCTCGGCACGGTCACCGGCTATGTCTGGGCGAAATCGATCGCTCAGGTGCCGAATGCTACGCCGCACACCTATCCCTCGGCCGACAGCGTCTTCCAGGACCTCGCGTCGGGTCGGCTGAATGTCGGCTTCCTCGATCCGTTGCTGATCGTCTACCAGCAGAAGCAGCGGCCGGACATGAAGTTCAGCGTCGAATACCTGACGCCGCCGACCGCCGAAGAGGTCAAGGCCCATCCTGACTACCAGTATTTCCAGTCCTACATGACCGGCTTCTACCTGCCGAAGGAGGCGCCCAAGCTGGCCAAGGCGGTGTCCGACCAGATCGACGCCATGTACAAGGATGGCTCGCTCTCGGCGTTGATCACCAAATGGGGCGGCGACCCCAAGCAATTCCTGGTTCCTTCGCCGGAGATGGCAGCTCAACGCCGCGGCGTCGATCGTCCCGCGGACTGGTCGCCACCCTCGATCGCCCCTTGAAGAGCGGAGGGCCGGACAATGTCCCCTTCCGATGTCTTCACCGGATTTCTCCAGGTTCCCTGGAGCGACTACGCGGGCAATATCGGCTGGGGTCTGCTCAGGACCCTGGCCTACACAGTCGCCAGCTTCGCCGGTGCCGCGGTTCTCGGTCTGGTGCTCGCGTTGATGCGCCTCAACCGTCTGCGCCTGGTCCGGCTGCCGGCCGCCCTCTACACGGAGGTCTTCAAGAACGTCCCGCTGCTGGCGATCATCTTCGTCACCTATTTCGGCTTGCCGTCGGTCGGGGTGAAACTCAGCGTCTTCGCCGCCGGTGTGCTCAGCCTCGTCCTGTTCTACGCGGCCTATCTGTCCGAGATCTTCCGCGCGGCCATCGCCGGCATCCATTCCGGCCAGAACGAGGCGGCGCAGGCGCTGGGACTTGGCCGTGGCACCACCTTCGGCCATGTCGTCTTGCCACAGGCGCTGCGGCTGGCATTACCCGGCACCAACACCATGTTCGTCGACCTGCTCAAATCGACCTCGCTCTTGGTGACGATCTCGGCGGCCGAACTGATGACGCAGGCGCAGCTGATCGCGTCCGAGACGTTCCGGGCGCTGGAGGTCTATCTCGTCATCGCGGCCATCTATTTCGCGGTCTGCTATCCGCTGTCGCAAAGCCTGCTGTGGCTGGAGCGGACGATCCAGGCGGGCGTACCGCTGTCGCGCGGGCGGCGGCGGCGGTTACGGCTGGCCAGGACCTTGCTCGCGGGAGGAACCGCATGACACAGCATATCGTCAACGTAGCGGAGGCCGCCACCAGGCCGGCCGTCACCATCCGCGGCCTCAAGAAGTCCTTCGATGGCAGGCAGGTGCTCGGCGGCATCGATCTCGACGTGCCGGGCGGCCGCATCGTCAGCATCATCGGCCAGAGCGGCGGCGGCAAGACGACGCTGATGCGATGCGTCAACCTGCTTGAGCAGCCCGACGACGGCGTCATCGAGGTCAATGGCGAGGCGATCTGCGCCAGGGGGGCGGTGACATGCAAGGACCTCGCCAAGCTGCGCCAACGCGTCGGCATGGTGTTCCAACGCTTCAACCTGTTCCCGCATCTGACAGCGGTCGAGAACGTCGTTCTCGCGCAGATGCACGCTGCGGGGATCGGCGAGCGCGAGGCGGTGGAGCGTGCCGTGCGCCTGCTCACCCGTGTCGGCCTTGCACATCGCGCGACGGCCTATCCGGAGCGCATGTCGGGTGGCGAGCAGCAGCGCGTGGCGATTGCCCGGGCGCTCGCGCTTGGGCCCACTGTCCTTTTGTTCGACGAGCCGACCTCGGCGCTCGATCCGGAATCGACCGGCGAGGTGCTGCGGGTCATGCGCGAACTGGCCGCCGATGGCATGACGATGATCCTGGTCACCCACGAACTGCCCTTCGCGCGGGAAGTGTCGGACTGGGTCGTCTTCATCGACGGCGGCAAGATCATCGAGCAAGGCACTGCTGCGGATGTGCTCGACCGGCCACGCGAGGCGCGCACGCGCGCCTATGTCGCCAAATACGCAGCGTCCGGCTGAACGCCGGCACCGGTCGGCCCCACAACCGGCGGCGCCATGTGGTGGCGCCGTCCCCCTCCCAACCTGGTATGAATCAGATGAGCAGGATTTCGACCGACGTCGCCGTGATCGGCGGCGGCGTCATCGGTCTGGCAATTGCGCTTCGGCTTCGCGCCGACGGCCGCGAGGTCGTGGTGATCGAGCCGAACGAGCCGGGCAGCGGTGCCTCCTACGGCAATGCCGGCACTATCGCGGACTATGCGGTCCTGCCGGTGGGCACGCCCTCGGTCCTGCGCAACCTGCTGCCGCTGCTGTTCGACGCGGACAGCCCCCTGTCGATCCGCGCCGCCGCCTTGCCCGCCCTGTTTCCGTGGCTGGCGCGCTTCGCCTATGAATCGCTGCCGCACCGCTACCGTGACAACACCCGCCGCATTGCGGAACTCCTGTCCGACGCCCCGGCGGCATGGCGGGAGTTCGCGGCGCAAATCGGTGCATCGGACCTGCTCTCGGCGGAAGGCTGCCTCTATCTTTACCAGACCCGCAAGGCTTTCCAGGCAGCCGCGACAGACATCGCGCTGCGCCGCAGCTACGGCGTTGCCCTGGAGCTGCTCTCGCCCGACGAGGTGCTGCGACTGGAACCCCGGCTGACGCCTGTCGAGGGCGGCGGCCTGTTCTTTCCCGATGCGATCAATCTCGTCGATCCGGGCGAGACGATGCGCCGTCTTTCGATGGCGGCCCGCAGGGCGGGTGTCGAATTCGTGCCGGCTTGCGCGCACACGATCGCGCGTGCGTCCGCCGGGGTCCGCATCCTGGCCGGGCCGTTCGAGATCGGCGCGCGAGCCGTGGTCATCTCCGCAGGCGCACATTCCCAAAGGCTGGCGGCCCAGATCGGCGATCCGGTCCGCCTCGACACGGAGCGCGGCTACCATATCGAGTTCGACATGGAGAAGCCGCCGGTGGAACGGCCGGTCTGCCCGACCGCACACGGCTTCTATTTGTGCCCCATGCGTGGCCGGCTGCGCGTCGCCGGCCTGGTGGAACTCGGCGGTATCGCTGCTCCGGCCAACACCCGGCTGCTGCAGTCGCTGGTTGCGAATGCTCGCCGGGTTTTCCCGACCCTTGGCGAACCAGACCGCAGCTGGCTCGGCTTCCGCCCGTCCATGCCCGATTCCGTTCCCGTCATCCGGCCATCGAAGGGAGGGCGAGATGTTATCCTTGCCTTCGGCCATGGCCACATAGGGCTGACGCTTGCACCCCGTACCGCCCGTATGGTGAGCGCTATTCTTGCGGCTTAGTTCGATCGCTATTTCTATTGCATGTTCGATGGCAGCTAAGCGCCATCGCGTCGGACGTTCCGCCGGGCTATCGGCAACCAGAAACGGACATAAATGGCGGCCACGCTGAAGGTGGCGATGGTGTGAGACATTATGTCGGTTGTGGTAGGGCTTCACCACTAAGAATTAATTCAGCTGCTCTCGGCAGGACTTGGCCGCGCTAGGTCAATGACCTCAGCTATCGCCCCATATCGCGTCCGGCGCCACCACAAGCTTGCCGACAAAGCCCTTGGCCATGAAGTCAGTCTGGACACGGTGGAAGTCTGATAGCTTGTAGACCCCTCCGGCCAGAGGCTTGATGTTCTTTGCCCCGACATAGCGAACGATGGGACGGAAATCCGCTCGCGTGCCTTGGCTCGAGTCGAGCAACTGCAACTGCTTCAGATACACGGTGCGTAGGTCGAGTTGCACGACCGGACCGACAATAGCGCCTACCGTTGTGTAGCGTCCTTCAGCGCGCAGGATGCGCAGCAGGTTGTTGAAGATGACACCGCCAACAAGATCGGCAACCACGTCGATCGGCGGGCCTCCAGTCGCCTCATCGACGGCGGCCGGCAGATCAGTGACGCCGCGCGTGATCACCCTCTCGGCGCCAATGCCGAGCACCGCTTGCTCCTTGCCCTTGCCGACGGTGTGCGCACCATGTCGGTACCCTGGATGCGCGGGAAGGTCAGCGTGTTGCCTTGCCGGCGCCAGGTCAAGACCGCCCAGGCATCTTCCTCCGTGCCATAGGCGCCCTGGCGCATCCGGGCGTCGGGGTTGTTCATGCCACAGACGCTGACCTTGACCAGCACCTCGCCTGCAGCCGGTGCCGGCACCTTTACATCCGTGCGGTAGACGAGCTTTTCCAGGCCGCCATGGCCAGTAAGTTGCACTGTGGCCATCGTGGCGGGGATGGTTCGGGGCACGGCGGTCATGTCGCTTCTCAGATGTTGGCGAAGACGCTGTTCACCGCGTCGGCGGTCCTGGCGACGATGGTGTCGGCCTCCTCGCGTGTCAGGCAGAGTGGCGGAGCGAAGCCGAGGATGTCACCTTGCGGCATGGCGCGGCCGATGACGCCATTGGCCGCAAGCGCCGTGGCAATCTGCGGTCCGACCTTGAGCGCCGGGTCGAAGAGGACGTGGTCGTCGCGATCCTTGACGAACTCCACTGCTGCCAGCATGCCGTCGCCGCGCACCTCGCCGACGTGTTTGTGGCCGCCAACGGCCTTGGCAAGTTCGGCACGAAAATAGGCACCGGTCTCGCTGGCATTCCGCGCTAGGTCCATCTCATCGATCAGTTCGAGATTGGCCACGCCTGCGGCAACGCAGATAGGATGTGCCGAATAGGTCCAGCCATGGCCCAGCGAACCGAGCCTGTCGGAACCGTTGACCAGCACCCGCCAGACCTTGTCGGCGACGATCACGCCGGAGAGCGGCGCATAAGCCGAGGTCAGGCCCTTGGCGATGGTGATCAGGTCCGGCTTGATGCCGTAGTGGTCGGAACCGAACATGGTGCCGAGACGGCCGAAGCCGGTCACCACCTCGTCGGCGATGAGCAGCACGTCATATTTGGTCAGCACGGCCTGGATCTTTTCCCAATAGCCGGCCGGCGGCGGCACGATGCCGCCGGTGCCGAGGATCGGTTCGCCGATGAAGGCTGCGACCGTGTCCGGGCCTTCGGCGAGGATCATCTCCTCCAGCTTGTCGGCGCAATGTTGCGAGAACTGCTCCTCGCTCATCGAACGGTCGGCGCGACGGAAATAATACGGTGCCTCGGTGTGCAGGATCGGCGCCCGCGGCAGGTCGAAAGCGTTGTGGAACAACTCAAGGCCGGTCAGCGATCCCGTCATCACGCCGGAGCCGTGATAGCCGCGCCAGCGCGAGATGATCTTTTTCTTTTCGGGGCGTCCCAGAACGTTGTTGTAGTACCAGATCAGCTTGATGTTGGTCTCATTGGCGTCGGAACCGGAGAGGCCGAAATAGACCCTCGACATGCCTTTCGGCGCGCGGTCGATGATCATCTTGGCCAAGGTGATCGATGCCTCGGTGCCGTGCCCGACATAGGCGTGGTAATAGGCGAGGTTCCTGGCTTGGTTCGCTATGGCGTCGGCGATCTTCTGGCGGCCGTAGCCGACATTGACGCAATAGAGGCCGGCAAAGGCGTCGATGCTCTTCTTGCCGGTGTTGTCCCAAACGGTCACGCCTTCGCCGCCGGCCATGATGCGCGCCGGCGACTCGCCGCGCGCATGCGTGCCCATATGCGTCGAAGGATGGAAGAAGTGGTCGCGATCCCAGGCTGAGAGTTCGTTGGACTGTTCGAGCATTTTTTGACTCCTGAAATTTCCGGAATGGCCTTAGGTCATGTCCAAGCAAAGGTATTTGAGATCGGTGAAGGCTTCGAGGCCGTGGCGCGAGCCTTCGCGGCCGATGCCGGACTGCTTGACGCCGCCGAAGGGGATCGGCGCACCGGTGATCTTGACACGGTTGATGGCAACCATGCCGTATTCCAGGGCGCGGCCCAGGCGCGCCTGCCGGGCGCCGTTCTCGGTCACGACATAGGCGACGAGGCCATATTCGCTGGCGTTGGCGCGAGCGACAACCTCCGCCTCATCGTCGAACAGCGTCACCGCGGCGACCGGACCGAAGGTTTCCTCCTTCATGATCAGCGCCTCGTCGGGGACATCGACCAACAGCGTCGGCTGGTAAAACAGCAGGCCCGCCGCATGGCGCTTGCCACCGGTCAGGCAGCGCGCGCCTCGAGCGATTGCGTCGGCGACCTGCTCTTCCAGCTTCTTGACGGCACGTTCATGCATTAGCGGCCCGATCTCGACATCGCCGGAGAGCCCGTTGCCGGTGCGAAGCTGTTCGACGCGGCGGGCAAAAGCGGCGCAAAAGCGGTCGTAGATCGGGCGCTGCACATAGATGCGATTGGCGGCGAGGCAATCCTGGCCAGATGTGGCGAATTTGGCGTCGAGCGCAATCGCCACCGCCTTCTCGATATCGGCGTCGTCGAAGACGATCAGCGGTGCATGGCCGCCGAGTTCCATGACCAGCCGTTTCATCGTTGGCGCGCTCTGCGCGGCGATCAGCCGGCCGACTTCGGTCGAGCCGGTAAAGCTCATGGCGCGCACCCTTGCATCGGTACACATCGCGCTGACAATCGTGCGGGCGTCGCCGATCACGACGTTGAAAACACCCGCCGGCAGCCCGGCGCGTTCGCCGAGTTCGGCCAGAGCGAGCGCCGAGAGCGGCGTTTCGGAGGACGGATGCGCCACCACCGTGCAGCCGGCGGCTAAAGCGGCGGCGGCCTTGCGGGTGAGCATGGCCGACGGGAAATTCCATGGCGTGACGATGCCGACAACGCCGAGCGGTTCGCGGTGTACCGTCATCTGAGCATTCGGCAGATGGCTGGTGACGCTCTCGGTATTGAGACGCTTGGCTTCTTCAGCGTACCACTCGACGAAGGACGCGGCATAGTCGATCTCGCCAAGCGCCTCCTTCAGCGGCTTGCCCTGTTCCAGCGTCATCAGCAGTGCCAGATCGTCCTTTGCGGCGATGATCAGGTTGAACCATTTTCGCAGGATTTTGGCGCGCTCCTGCGGCAGCGCCGTGCGCCACGCGGGCAGGGCACGGGTGGCCGCGTCGACTGCTTCCGTCGTCTGCCCTGCGTCAAGCGCTGCGACGAAGGCCACGGTGGAGCCTGTCGCCGGATCCGTGACCTCGAAACTCGCGGCCGCTTCGCCCGCGGTCCAGTGGCCGTCGACATAGCCGAGATCGCGTAGCAAGCGGCGATCGGCAAGCCGGTCGAGTGCTTCGTGGCGGTGCGGGCGAGCGAAATGCGCGGACATCGGCGTCTCCATTCGATGCCGAAGCATCAGCCGTGCCGGGCAAAGAGTGAGACTGTTTCGACGCCTGTCGGTAGAGAGATTCTCTCTATTGGTGTCGAGCGGTAGACAATCTCTCCGCCTGCCAGCCCTGTTACGGCAGCAGGTCGGTCACCGGCAGCACGGTCTCGTCCTTGACCGTCTTGGTGACGATGTAGGTGAAGTAGCGATCGATTCCGATCTCGCGTTCGAGCAGGCTGTCGACCAGCCGCTGATAGGCATCGATGTCGCGCGCCATGACTTTCAGCACGTAGTCAACGCCGCCGCCGACCGACCAGCAGGCGACGATTTCTGGAACATCGCGCACGACGCGTTCGAAACGGTCGAAGTCCGCCTGGCGATGATTGGCCAGGGTGACCTCCATCAGCACCGTCGCCACTGGCGCGATAGCGCGCATGGCCACGGAAGCGTGGTAGCCGGTCACGATGCCGGCTTTCTCCAGCTTGCGCAGCCGCATCCAGCACGGCGTCGGCGACAGACCGACCTTCTCCGCGAGCGCCAGCTTGGTGATGCGCCCGTCGCGCTGGATGGCGTCGAGAATCCTGAGGTCGATCGGGTCAAGTTTCGATACCGCCATGCGGGGTTCCGCCTTTCGTTCGCGCCACCATGAGGGCGCAACATTTCGATTGTCAATTGCACTGATTTCGATCTCTATTAAGTCATGACATTGTGGCAACCAGATCCAGCTCTCATCCGCCGTCCGGCCTATCTCTCGCTGGCCGACCAGATCGCGCGCGCCATCCATGACGGACGGCTCGCCAATGGCGCGCAATTGCCGACGCATCGCCACCTTGCCGACGATCTGAAACTTTCCGTGCAGACCGTCAGTCGCGCCTATGAGGAATTGATCCGCCGAGGGCTGATTTCCGGCGAAGTCGGCCGCGGCAGTTTCGTGCAGACGCAACACCGCGAGCCCGAACCGCCCTACATCCCGGAGCGCCTGGGCGAAGTCATCGACCTTTCCATCCTGAAGCCGGTCTGCGAGCCGATGCATCTGGAGAAGCTGAAGCAGGCGCTGGGTTGGCTGGCCGAGAATTTGCCGGCGAGTTCGGCGCTGTCGTTCCGGCCGAACATGGTGTTTCCGCGCCACCGCGCGGTCGCGGTCGACTGGCTAAAGCTCTGCGGCCTTGAGGCCTCGCCCCAGAACATTAGCCTCACCAACGGCGCCACCGCCGGCATGACGGTGGCGCTGATGAGCGTGGCGCCGCCTGGCTCTACCGTCGCCACGGAGGCGATAGGCCACCACACGCTGATCCCGCTTGCCCGCTATCTCGGCTTCAACCTTGAAGGCCTGCCGATCGACGGCAATGGGCTGATCCCCGAGGCGCTCGACGAGGCCTGCCGCCTCTCCGACATTCGCGGCGTTTTCGTGCAGCCTTCGGTCATCAATCCGACGGCGACGTTGATGGATGCTACGCGTCGCGAGCAGATCGCGGCCGTTGCCCGCAAGCACGACATCGCCATCATCGAGAACGATGTGCTCGGGCCGTTGGTCGAAGGTCGGCCGCCCGCGGTCGCGGCCTTCGCGCCCGAACGCACGCTTTTCGTCACCTCCTTCACCAAGATTACCGTGCCCGGCCTGCGCATCGGCTACCTCGCCGTGCCCGACCGCTATGTCGCGGCCGTCGCCAACCGTCACCTTGTCTCTAACTGGATGGCGACGCCGATGGTGGCGGAGATCGCAACTCGTTGGGTGAGCGACGGCACGGCGCTGGAGCTGGTCAATTGGCAGCGTGGGGCATTGAGGCAGCGCCAGGAGATAGCGGCTGAAATGCTGGCGGGGGTCGAGTATCGCGCCCATCGCGACGGGCTGCATCTGTGGCTCGAGTTGCCGGGCGACCATGCGGAGGAGAGCTTTGTGTCGCAGGCGCGCTTACGCGGCGTGGCGATCGCACCGGGTACTTCGTTCCGCATCGCCGACACGCCGTGGCGTCCGGCCGTACGCATCTCACTCGGATCGACCACCGAGGGGGAACTGCGCGCAGGCCTCGGCGTTGTTGCCAAGCTTTTGCGTGGCGATCCGGAGCATTTGCTGCTCGCCATCTGATGCAAAAGCAGAGCGCAGATTACCCTGAAATTGTGCCGCATCGGAAAATATTGTCATGATATTATTTTCCCAATTGACATGATTTGGTGTGTTTCGCATCGTTAAGGGCATAGCATTCTCCAGAATGGGGAAAACAGATTGCCCACGCCCACTATCAAGGTTGACGCGATTTCGAAGAGCTTCGGTGCCTTCAAGGTGCTAGACGGCCTGTCGATGCAGGTCATGCCCGGCGAGAAACTGGCGCTGATCGGCCCGTCCGGCTCCGGCAAGACGACGATCCTGCGCATCCTGATGACGCTGGAGAAGATCGACGGCGGCCACATCGAGGTCGACGGCGAGCAGCTCTACCACATGGAGCGCAACGGGCAGCTGCTGCCGGCCAACGAGCGGCATCTGGCAAAAATGCGCCAGAAGATCGGCATGGTCTTCCAGCTCTTCAATCTGTTTCCGCACAAATGTGTCATGGACAACGTCACCCTGGCACCGATGCTGACCAAGGGCGTTGCGCGCGCCGCCGCCGAGAAGCGGGCGATGGAACTGCTCGATATGGTTGGCCTTGCCGACAAGGCGAAGGCGATGCCGGCGCAGCTTTCCGGCGGCCAGAAGCAGCGCGTGGCGATTGCGCGGGCGCTGGCGCTGTCGCCCAAGATCATGCTGTTCGACGAGGTCACCTCAGCGCTCGACCCGGAACTGGTCGAGGAGGTGCTCAACGTCATGCGCAAGCTCGCCGCCGAAACCGATATGACGATGCTTCTCGTCACCCACGAGATGGGCTTCGCCCACGACTTCGCCGACCGCGTGCTGTTCTTCGACCGTGGCCGGATCGTCGAGGAAGGCAAGCCCGACGAGATTTTCCGCCATCCCAAACAGGAGAGAACGCAGAGTTTCCTGAAGAAGATCATCGCAGCAGGACATCGTATCTGACCGCAATGCAAACGGGCGACGTAGTTGTCCACGGACGGCCAACGGCCGTCCCGAACCAAGCATGCCAAAAACAGAAACAAGGAGTTGGGAACAATGAAGAAACTTGGCATTCTGGCTGGTGTCGCCGGCCTCGCACTGACCGCCATGCTCGCCTCCACGAGCGCCGGTTCGGCGGATGACAGCAAGCTCGAGAAATTGAAGTCGCAGGGCTTTGCCCGCCTCGCCATCGCCAATGAGCCGCCCTATACGGCGGTGGCCGCCGACGGCAAGGTTTCGGGCGCGGCGCCTGATGTGGCGCGCGAGATCTTCAAACGGCTGGGCGTCGCCGATGTCGTAGCCTCGATCTCCGAATATGGCGCGATGATCCCAGGCCTCCAGGCCGGCCGCTTCGACGTGGTCACCGCCGGCCTGTTCATGAAGCCGGAGCGTTGCGCGGCCGTCGTCTATTCCGAACCGGTGCTGTGCGATGCAGAGGCGCTGCTGGTGAAGAAGGGCAACCCGAAGGGTTTTAAGAGCTACGAGGACATCGCCAAGGATACCTCGGCGACTGTCGGCGCGCCGGGTGGTGGCACCGAAGAGAAGCTGGCGCTCAACGCCGGCGTGCCGCGCGATCGCGTCATCGTCGTGCCGGATGGCCAGAGCGGCCTGAAGATGGTGCAGGACGGCCGTATCGACGCCTATTCGCTGCCCGTGCTGTCGATCAACGACCTGCTCAAGAAGGCTAGCGATCCGAACCTCGAAGTGATCGCGCCGGTGGTCGGTGCTCCAGTCTACTGCGACGGCGCCGCGTTCAAGAAAGGCGACGAGGCGTTGCGCGATGCCTATGACGTCGAACTCGCCAAGATGAAGAAGTCCGGCGAGTTCGCCAAGATCATCGAACCCTACGGCTTCTCGGCAGCGGCCGCGATGTCGACGACGCGTGAGAAGCTCTGCACGGCGAAGTAGCTCCTTCCTTCCTTCTCCCTGCTCGCGGGGAGAGGGTGGCCCGAAGGGGCGGGTGAGGGGCGGTGCCAAACTTTTGCAAGTTCGCGTTGCCCATCATCTGCCCGTCCTCCGCAGTTGCGCTGCAGCTACGGAGGGGGAACCGGCTTGTCTCCCCTGGACGGGAAGACGGGCCAAGAGCAAACGTTGGAAACCTCTAATTCATGACCCAGTGGCCCGGCTATTTCGGCCTGATATTGCAAGGGGCGCTTGTCACCATCGAGCTGACGCTGATGGGGTCGGTGCTTGCGCTGATCATGGCCTTCCTTGCCGGCATGGGCCGCCTGTCGCGCTTCTTCGTCGTGCGGGCCATTGCCACGACCTATATCGAATTCTTCCGCGGCACCTCGATCTTCGTGCAGTTGTTCTGGGCCTATTTCGTGCTGCCCTTTGCCGGCTTGTCGTTGACGCCGCTGCAAGCCGGCGTACTGGCGCTGGGGCTCAATGTCGGCGCTTACGGGGCGGAGGTGGTGCGCGGCGCCATTCTGTCCGTCGGTCGCGAGCAATACGAAGCCTGCACGGCGCTCAACCTCGGCCGTTGGCAAGGCATGCGCCATGTCATCCTGCCGCAGGCACTGCTCGTCATGCTGCCGACCTTCGGCAACAACGCAATCGAGTTGCTCAAGGCAACATCGGTCGTGTCGCTTATCTCGCTCGCAGACCTCACTTTCCAGGCGCAGGTGGTGCGCTCGCAGACCGGCAGCACGTTGACGCCGTTCCTGTCCGCGATGGTCATCTATTTCTCTCTCGCGCTGATCATCTCCTGGGGTGTGCGCACGCTGGAGCGCCGCATGGCGCGTGGCCTCGACGGAGTGCGCGTCTGATGGATTGGGCCAAGTAAATGGATTGGGATTGGGATTTCGTCCGGCAGATCATGCCGGTGCTGCTCCAGGGGGTGAAGATCACCATTCTGGCGACGGTCCTGGGCTCGATCCTGGCCGCGATCGTGGGGCTTGGGATAGCGTTGGCGCGGCGCTCGTCGAACCGGCTCGTCTCGCTCGGTGTCGGCTGGTTTGCCGAGTTCATCCGCGGCACGCCGCTTCTGGTGCAGCTCTATTTCATCTTCTACGTGCTGCCCGACATCGGCATCCTGTTGCCGCCGCTGGTGGCAGGCGTCATCGGCCTTGGCCTGCACTACGGCACCTATACGGCCGAGGTCTACCGCGCCGGCATCGACAACGTGCCGCGCGGCCAATGGGAAGCGGCCAAGGCCTGCAATCTCAGCGGCCGTCACACCTGGACGCACATCATCCTGCCACAAGCGATCCCGCCGATGATCCCGGCCTTGGCCAACTATTTCATCGCCATGTTCAAGGAAACGCCGCTGCTTTCAGCGATCACCGTTCTGGAACTGATGAACCAGGCCAAGAGCGTCGCCAATACCTACTACCGCTACATCGAGCCGATAACGCTGGTCGGCGCCTTCTTCCTCGTCATCAGCCTCTGCTCGGTCATGCTGCTGCGCTGGCTGGAGCATCGCTACGGCCGGATCGAAAGATGAAAGCCATGAAACCGTTGCCCGAGATTCGCCTCGAAACGACGCGCCCCGCGCTCGACAAACGTCCGCTGGAAAAGCGCGTTGGCCTGATCGCTCTGGCCACCGACCACACCAGCGAGGTGGACTTTCGCCGCATGGTGGCGAGCGAGCGCATCGGCGTCTACGTCGCGCGTATTCCCTATGCCAATCCGACGACACCGGAGAATTTGCGCAAGATGCAGCCTTCGCTTTCGGCGGGCTCAGCGCTGATCCTGCCCGACGAGCCACTCGACGCCGTCTGCTATTCCTGCACGTCTGCTTCCGTGGTGATCGGCGATGCCGAGATCGAAGCGGCGATCCAGGCGGCAAAGCCCGGTATTCCGGTGGTGACGCCACCGATGGCTGGCATGCGCGGCCTCAACGCCCTTGGCACGCAGCGGGTCAGCATCCTGACCCCTTATACGGTCGAGACCAGCCAGCCGATGGCCGCCTATTTCGCGGCGCATGGCTTCGACATCCAGAGCTTCACGTGCCTCGGTTTCGAGGACGACCGCGAGATGGCGCGCATCACACCAGTTTCGCTTGTCGAGCTCGCGCGAAAGGCAATGCATCCCCAGGCTGACGCGCTCTTCGTCTCGTGCACCGCGCTGCGCGCCGCGCTCGCTGTTCCGGGCATGGAAGAGGCGATCGGCCGACCGGTCGTCACCAGCAACCAGGCCAGCGCCTGGAACTGCCTTCGGCTGTGCGGCGACGACACGCCACGGCCGGAGTTCGGCCGGCTGATGACCAAGCCGCTGGCCGCGTGATCGAAATGACGGTTGAGCTTCAGCATATTCGCGCCGCGCGCGAGCGTATTGCCGGCAAGGTCGAGCGGACACGCTGTGTGGTATCGCAAAGCCTTTCGGATTGTACCGGTGGTCCGGTTCATCTGAAGCTGGAGAATCATCAGACCACCGGCGCGTTCAAGCTGCGCGGCGCGTCCAACGCAATTGCCGCCTTGAATCCGCAGGAGAGATCGCGCGGCGTCGTGGCGGCCTCGACCGGCAATCACGGCCGCGCACTTGCGCATGCCGCCAAGCTCGAAGGCATGCGCGCGGTGATCTGCATGTCGAGGCTGGTGCCCGACAACAAGCTCGACGCCATCCGCCGGCTCGGCGCGGATGTCCGCATTGTCGGCAATAGTCAGGACGACGCCCAGCAGGAAGTCGACAGGCTGGTGGCGGAGGAAGGGCTCGTCATGCTGCCGCCTTTCGACCACCCCGATATCATCGCCGGGCAGGGCACGCTCGGGCTGGAAATCATGGAGCAGGTGTCGGACGCTGCGGCCGTGCTGGTGCCGCTCTCCGGCGGCGGGCTGGCGGCGGGTGTCGCCGCGGCGATCAAAGGCGTCAGTCCGAGTACGAAAATAATAGGCATCTCGATGGTGTGCGGCGCGGCGATGAAAGCGAGCCTCGATGCTGGCCGGCCCGTGCAGGTCGAGGAACTGCCGACGCTGGCAGACTCGCTCGGCGGCGGCATCGGACTCGACAACCGGCTGACCTTTGCCATGTGCCGCGCCCTGCTCGACGACGTTGTCCTGCTTTCCGAAGACGAGATCGCCGCCGGTATCCGCCATGCCTACGAACAGGAACGCGAGATCGTCGAGGGTGCCGGCGCCGTTGGCATAGCGGCGCTGCTTGCCGGCAAAGTCGGGGTGAGCGGGCCGACTGTGCTTATCCTCTCCGGCCGCAACATCGACATGGATCTGCACCGCCGCATCGTCTGCGGCGAGGCACCTGCATTGAGGGAGCGCGCCGCATGAGCCGCATGACCATTCTCACCGAAGCAGAACTGCGCAAGATCGTGACGCTCGATCTCGACACTGTCGCCGGTATCGAGAACGCTTTCCGCTCCTTGGCCACGCTGCCAGTGGCGATGCCACCGATTCTCAGGCTCGACATGCCCGAGCAGCGCGGCGAAGTCGACGTGAAGACGGCCTATGTGCCGGGCATCGACGGTTTCGCGATCAAGATCAGCCCCGGTTTCTTCGACAATCCGAAGCTTGGCCTGCCCAGCGTCAACGGGATGATGATTTTACTTTCGGCAAGGACAGGCCTGATCGAGGCGCTGCTGCTCGACAATGGCTATCTTACCGATATCCGCACGGCGGCCGCTGGAGCGGTCGCGGCCAGGCATCTGTCGCGTGCTGACTCGAAGGTCGCGGCGATCTTCGGCGCCGGCATGCAGGCTCGATTGCAGCTTGAAGCGTTGCGTCTCGTCAGGCCTATCGAGGAAGCGCGCATCTGGGCGCGCGACGCCGCCAAGGCCGAGGCGACCGCAGCCTACTTGCGCGACAAGCTCGGCATTCTGGTGCGTGCGGAACCGGACGCGGCAAAGGCGGCGGCCGGGGCTGACGTCATCGTCACCACCACGCCGTCGACCGAGCCGCTGATCAAGGCCGGTTTCGTCTCGGTCGGACAACACATCACCGCCATGGGTTCGGATGCCGAGCACAAGAACGAGATCGCGCCGACAATCCTTGGCATGGCCGATCTCTATGTCGCCGACTACGCTAAGCAGACGCGGCGTCTGGGCGAGCTTCATCATGCCATCGAGGCGGCAGTCTTTGCCGCCGACGCCGAGGTCACCGAACTCGGCCAAATCATAGCTGGAGAAAAGCCCGGCCGCCGCTCGGCAAGCGACATCACCATCGCCGACCTCACCGGTACCGGCGTGCAGGACACCGCGATCGCTACGCTCACCCGCGACCGCGCGCGGGCGGCCAATGCCGGAACCATTTTTGAGAGCTGATGCCTGGCCAAAGCGTGATCCGAAAAAGTGGGAGCCGGTTTTCCGAAAAGATCGCGCTCGAACACCAAACTGACGACGAGCCGGATTCAACGGAGTTGAAACAGGCTCCAGGCCCAACAAACGAGGACCAAGAACGATGCAGCCGAACCTGAAATTCTCGCGGAGCGAATTTGCCGATCGCCTCGCCAAGACGCGCAAGGCCATGGAGGTGAGGGGCGTCGATCTTCTGATCATCAGCGATCCCTCCAACATGGCCTGGCTAACGGGATACGACGGCTGGTCCTTCTATGTGCATCAGGCCGTCATCGTGCCGCCTTCGGGCGAACCGGTCTGGTATGGTCGTGGCCAGGATGCCAACGGTGCCAAGCGCACCGCCTATCTCGCCCACGACAACATCGTCGGTTACGCCGATCATTATGTGCAGTCGACCGAGCGCCATCCGATGGACTATCTCGCCACTGTGCTTGCCGAGCGCGGTTGGGACAAGCTCACCGTCGGCGTCGAGATGGACAATTACTGGTTCTCGGCTGCTGCCTTCGCTGCCCTGCAGAAGCACCTGCCCAATGCTCGCTTTGCCGATGCCACCGCGCTGGTGAACTGGCAGCGCGCCGTGAAGAGCCCGACCGAGATCGACTACATGCGCAAGGCCGCCCGCATCGTCGAAGCCATGCACCAGCGCATCGTCGACAAGATCGAGGTCGGCATGCGCAAATGCGATCTGGTCGCCGAAATCTACGATGCCGGCACGCGCGGCATCGACGACATCGGCGGTGACTATCCGGCGATCGTGCCGCTGCTGCCGTCGGGCGCAGATGCCTCGGCGCCGCATCTGACCTGGGACGACAAGCCGATGCAGGTGAACGAGGGCACGTTCTTCGAGATCGCCGGCTGCTACAACCGCTACCACTGTCCGCTGTCGCGCACCGTCTTCCTCGGCAAGCCGACGCAGGCCTTCCTCGATGCAGAAAAGGCGACGCTGGAGGGCATGGAGGCCGGCCTTGCCGCCGCCAAGCCCGGCAATGCCTGCGAAGACATCGCCAATGCTTTCTTCGCGGTGCTCAAGAAATACGGCATCGTCAAGGACAACCGCACCGGCTACTCGATCGGTCTGTCCTATCCGCCGGACTGGGGCGAGCGCACGATGAGCCTGCGCCCCGGCGACCGCACCGAACTCAAACCCGGCATGACTTTCCATTTCATGACCGGTCTTTGGTTGGAGACGATGGGGCTGGAGATCACCGAATCGATCCTGATCACCGACACCGGCGTCGAATGCCTGGCCAATGTGCCGCGCAAGCTCTTCGTGAAGGACTGAGGCCGATGTCAGCACTGCGTCCGTCGCCGATCACGGCGACCGTCGACTTCGAGCGCGACGGCGTCCAGCACGGTTTCCTGCGCCTGCCTTACAGCCGCGACGATTCCGCCTGGGGTTCCGTGATGATCCCGGTCTGCGTTATCCGCAACGGCAAAGGCTCGACGGCGCTGCTCACCGGCGGCAATCATGGCGACGAGTATGAGGGGCCGCTGGCACTCTATGAACTCGCCCGCGCGCTCGACCCGAAAAAAGTTTCCGGCACGGTCATCATCGTGCCGGCGATGAACTATCCGGCCTTCCGCGCCGGCACGCGTACCTCGCCGATCGACAAGGGCAACATGAACCGCTCTTTCCCCGGCCGGCCCCACGGCACGGTGACCGAGAAGATCGCGGACTATTTCCAGCGCGAGCTGCTCCCCCGCGCGGACATCGTGTTTGACTTCCACTCCGGCGGCCGAACGCTGGACTTCGTGCCGTTCTGTGCCGCGCACATGCTGGCGGACAAGGCGCAGGAAGCGAAGGCCTTTGCAGCGGTCGAGGCCTTCTCGGCGCCGTTCTCGATGCGCATGACCGAGATCGATGCGGTCGGCATGTACGACACCGCGGCCGAGGAGATGGGCAAGGTCTTCGTCACCACCGAGCTTGGCGGCGGCGGGACGTCGCGGGCGGAAACCGTGCGCATCGCCCGCCGTGGCATCCTCAACGTGCTTCGCCACGCTGGCATCGTCGATGGTGTGGTCGAGAAGCGCAGAACCCAGTGGCTGGATATGCCCTCGGATGATTGCTTCGCCTTCGCCGAAGATGACGGCATGATCGAGACCATGGTCGACCTCGGTGAGCCAGTCGAGGATAGCCAGGTGGTGGCGCGCATCCATTCCTTGGGCCGCACCGGTCAGACCCCGCAAGAGATCAGGGCCAGAATGTCGGGCCTGCTGGCCGCGCGCCATTTCCCCGGCTTGGTCAAGGCCGGCGATTGCGTCTCGGTGATTGGTGCGCTGGTCTCCTGATGTTTCCGACGAGCCAGTTGCGATGTCCGCCTGGGATAAGTTCAATTGGATGCGTGGGGGACGCCTGAATTCCAGTGTGAGGCATTCCGGCCTCGAGGCCGTCATTCCGCTTCCGCGTCTCGCCGCGGTCACTCGTCAGCACGCGGCCTAGACCTTCGCAAGGACTGGCTTTTTCTACCCACCGGCGTGGCCCTGTGGTATGTAGGTGCCGCAATTCCACTGAGGAGACGGGGATATTCCGCTCTACCATGCAGGGCGCTCCAGCAGGGCTGGTATGGCGCGGATTGTCTGACGTGCGGTGATAATCAGGGAGCAATGCCATGCGCGTGATAGCGCTTCTTGCGGTCTTGTCCATCGCGACGTTTGTCAGCCACCCCGCGCAGGCGCAGGACGCCGCCGCAGGTGAAAAAGTGTTCACAAAATGCAAAGTCTGCCATATCGCCGACCAGGATAGGAACCTGATCGGCCCGTCGCTGCACGGCGTCATTGGGCGCACCGCCGGCACGCATCCCAACTTCGCCTATTCGGCTGCGATGGTCGCGGCCGGAAAATCCGGCGTCAAATGGGATGAGCCGACCTTGACGACGTATCTTCACGACCCCCGGGCCATGGTCAAGGGAACCAAGATGACATTTCCCGGTCTCAAGGACGATCAGGACATAACCAACGTCATCGCCTGCCTGAAACAGGTTTCCAAGTAAGTGGGGAGCGATCCAGGCTCCTCGATGGCTGCATGCTCATCCCGAAAGACGATGGTCAGCCGGCAACTTCACGGTTGAGAGTGTCGCGTCCTTGCCGTCACGACGGCAGGGCACAAAACCCCAACAGCAGCAGAATAATGATGCCAAGGCCGAGTATGAGAAGCGTCTGATTGTCCATGACCTTCACCTTCGACCGGGGCGCATGATCCCAGAAATCGGGAGCGATCTTCTAAAAGGGTCAGGCACCAATCTAAGTGGTACAGCGTCCTTGACGCCCAAGAGGGCGAACGGCGGCGTATCAGAATACCGAAGAAAGGCCTGTGGAGCCAGCGCGTCGCTTCGGCAGCGATCACGCCTTCCGACGAAAGCGGGACAAAAAGGGCACGAAGGAGTATGTTGGTCATGGGTTGAGGTCGCGGTTTGCGTGGCCAGCCATGCTGAGCGGTAGCCCTGCGAAACCCGAGACCTTGCCGGACCTGATTTGGAGGAACGGCCATGGCAAGCTTTCACGTGATTGCAGGCGCCAGCGAAACGCTGGTGCACACCAAAGTCAGAAAAATCCGCGTTTCCGACCTTTTTGATGCGCTCAGGCGCGGTATCGACGACTTCATGGTCAAGCCCTCGCATATCGTGTTTTTGTGCATGATCTATCCCCTCGTCGGCGTGGTACTTGCCACCTGGACATCGGGAGAAAACGCACTGCCGCTGCTGTTTCCGCTGTTGTCCGGCTTTGCGCTGATCGGTCCGTTCGCGGCGATCGGTCTCTACGAGATCAGCCGAAGGCGGGAAGCCGGGCTCGATTCATCCTGGCGCCACGCCTTCGAGATCAGGCACTCTCCGGCGCTGCCTTCCATCGCGGCGGTCGGGATCATGCTGTTCGCGATCTTCATCACGTGGCTTTTGACAGCCAAGGTTTTCTACGAGCACCTGTTCGGCCCCGAGCCGCCGGCGTCACTGTCCAGCTTTATCGCCGAGATATTCGCCACAGGCCGCGGCTGGACGCTGATCGTGCTCGGTCACGCCATAGGGTTCGCATTTGCCGTGGCCGTGTTGTGCACGACCGTGGTCGCTTTCCCGCTGCTGCTTGATCGCGACGTCGGCGCCTACGAGGCCATACACACATCGGTGCGCGTCGTCCTCGCCAACCCGATCGTTATGGCCGTCTGGGGACTGATCGTCGCCATTGGGCTGATCATCGGCTCGCTGCTTGTATTCGCGGGATTGGCGGTCGTGCTGCCAATTCTCGGTCATTCCACCTGGCATCTATACCGCAAGGTGGTGGAGCCGCCGCCGTCGAGAGCGGGCAAGCCAGCCTAGGAAGTCGTCTCTCATCATGACGGCGCGGGCATCGGGTTTTCAGTGTGCCAGATGGCTGAAGCGGGCGACCCGCGCACCTTGCAACAGGGAACGGAAGTCATCGGCATTGACGTGCACCAGCGTCTTGTGGTCTCCGGCTTCGAAGTAGACGTCTGTGTCCACATCGAAGCTTTCGTCAAGAATGACCGGCACGTCGTAGGCGGCACCTACCGGTGGCACCGCGCCAATGTCGCAGTCGCTGAACAATTGGCTGACTTCATCTTCCGAAGCGAGGCCGAGCCGTCTGTCCACGACGGCCTGCAGCGTGTTGAGCTCGATACGGTGGTTGCTTGGCACAACCGCGAGCGCATAGCCCGTCTCATGGTGAACCAGCACCGACTTGGCGAGCCGGCGGCCCGGAACATGCGCTGCCTGCGCCGTCTGGCTGCTGGTCGCGGTCCTGTGGTGGGTAACGGTATCGTAGTGGATACCCTTGCCGACAATATAGTCCTTGAGTTTTGTTGCGATCGTCATCGTGGGCGCCTTTCGGTTGGAGGTGGTGACGCATCGGAGAACGAGGCCGCCATTGTCCTCCCATCATTTTTCCTGTCAACGAAGAACGCGACCTGGCGCGGGCCAAACGGCGAAAACACCTACGGTCCCATGCCGAACGACAGCACGCGTGTAAGCTCGGTATAGTCGGACTCGAGCGCCATGATCGTGACGAAGACCAGGATCAGCAGTGGGGGCACCAGGATCGCATAGGCAAGCGCGAGCCGCTCCCACGCCATATGCATGAACACGGCGACGATCAGCCCGGCCTTGAGCATCATGAATGTAACGATCAGGCCCCATCTGAGAAGTCCCTGAAGGCCGAAATAGTCGATGCTGTAGGAACCGGCGCTGAGGACGAACAGCCAGCCCCAGACGACGAGATAAAGCTTGATCGGATGCTGCTGGCCCTCCGCATGTACCGATGCAGGCGCGGGGGCGGCGGCGCTGCCATGCAGCCCGTGATCTTGCGCTTCCGCTTGTGCCATCGCTCCACCTCACCAAAGATAGAAGAATGCAAAGATGAACACCCACACCAGATCGACGAAGTGCCAGTAGAGCCCCAGGATCTCGACGCTTTCGTATTGGCCGCGGCGGCTGGTGAAGAATCCCCGCGCGCCGGTTTCGAAGTCGCCGCGCCACGCCTTGCGCGCGGTGATCAAGAGAAAGATCACGCCGATCGTGACATGGGTGCCATGGAAGCCGGTGATCATGAAGAAGGACGACCCAAACTGAACGGCGCCCCACGGGTTCGCCCAGGGCCGCACGCCCTCGGTGATGAGCTTGGTCCATTCGAAGGCCTGCATGCAGACGAAGGCCGCGCCGAGAGCGGCTGTAAGCAGCATGAAAGCCGCGGTCTTCCTGCGGTCGTGCCGATAGCCGAAATTGACGGCCATCGCCATAGTGCCGCTGGAGGATATCAGCACGAACGTCATGATCGCGATCAGGATCAGCGGAACATCCTGGCCGAACAAATGCAGCGCGAAAACCTCGCTCGGATTGGGCCAAGGCACCGTCGTCGACATGCGGGCGGTCATGTAGGACAACAGGAAACAGCCGAAGATGAAGGTGTCGCTGAGCAGGAAGATCCACATCATGGCCTTCCCCCAAGAGACATTCTTGAAAGCCCTTTGGTCGGAGGACCAGTCGGCGACGATACCGTGCAGGCCCGGCGGTCGCGAAGCGGTATGATCGCCATGTCCCTGCGTGGTCTCGGACATCCGCTACTCCTCTTCAATCACGATCCTGTTGCCCCGTCCTGGGACACGATCGAGCGTCCGAACAAGCACCTCTGAGCCCTCGCGCGTCTCGCGAGACCCTAGGCAAGCAGTCCGCGGCAGATATCGATCAGATCGGCCGCCCAGCCGTTGAGCACTGAGACAAGCACCAGCCAAACCAGCAGCAGGACATGCCAGTACATCGCGCAGAGCTCGGTCGACAAAACGAGCTTTTCCGGCCTGACGCTCCGCCATGCCCGGATGTTGACCCGGCTCAGCGCGACCAGTCCGCCAACGATGTGCAGGCCGTGCATCGCCGTGAGCAAATAGAAGAAGCTGGCGGCCGGGTTCCCGGTCGCGAAATAGCCCTCGGCGGCGAAGTCGCGCCAAGCCAGCAACTGCCCGCCCAGGAAGGCTAATGAGGCCAGCGCGCCAGCGAGAAGGGCAAGTCGCACATTCTCCAGCTGTCCCTTGTGCGCAGCGAACACCGCGCCTTGAAGCGCCATGCTCGCTAGCGCCAGCATCGCCGTGTTGGGCCACAGGATCGCCGGAACCGGAGCTGGCTGCCAGTCGGTATAGATCATGCGCATGAAATAGGCGCTGATGAGCAACGCAAACAGCGCGCCGACCACCGCGAGGAAGACGCCAAGCCCGATCTTGGCCGGGTGCATGAGCGACGCTTCGGTACCGGGGAAAGCCGTTACCGGCCCGGCCTCCAACCACGGTTTCGACATCAGCCTCTGTCGCGACAGCCACCAGCCGACCACCGCGGCTATCGCCGCAAGGAAGAACAGTGCCGCGCTCATGTGCTGCCGCCCTGGGTCAGCGGGCGCGGATCGTTCTGCGCAATGAAGTCCTCGGGCGCGCCGGGCACGCTGTAGTCGTAAGCCCAGCGATAGACGACCGGCAAATCCTTGCCGAAATTGCCGTGCGGCGGCGGCGTGCCCGCAGTCTGCCATTCCAGCGTCGTTGCCCGCCATGGATTGTTGCCGGCCTCACGGCCATGCCGGATGCTCCATATGAGGTTGAAGAGGAATACCATCTGGGCCATGCCGACGGTCAGGGCGGCAATGGTGATGAACTGGTTGAGCGTATGGACCGATGGCGGGACAAAGGCAGTATCGCCGATCTCGGGGTAACGCCGCGGTACGCCGACCAGCCCGACATAATGCATGGGGAAGAAGATAAGATAGGCGCCGAGGAAGGTGACCCAGAAATGGAAACGCCCCATCGCTTCGTTGAGCATCCGGCCGGTGATCTTGGGGTACCAATGATAGATGGCGCCGAAGACGACAAGCACGGGCGCCACGCCCATCACCATGTGGAAGTGTGCGACCACGAACATCGTCTGCGCCAGCGGCACGTCGACCACCACGTTGCCGAGGAACAGGCCGCTCAACCCGCCATTGATGAAGGTGACGATGAACGCCAGCGCAAACAGCATCGGGGTCGTCAGATGGATGTCGCCGCGCCACAGCGTCAATACCCAGTTGTAAACCTTGATGGCGGTGGGGATCGCGATGATCAGCGTGGTGGTGGCGAAGAAGAAGCCGAAATAAGGATGCATGCCTGAGACATACATGTGATGCGCCCATACCACGAAGCTCAGCGCGCCGATGGCGATGATGGCCCAGACCATCATGCGGTAGCCGAAGATGTTCTTGCGTGCATGGGTGCTGATCAGGTCGGAGACGATGCCGAAGGCGGGCAGCGCCACGATGTAGACCTCGGGATGGCCAAAGAACCAGAACAGGTGCTGGAACATGATCGGGCTGCCGCCGTTGTGCGGGAGCGGGGTGGCGCCCATCTCCACGATCGCCGGCATGAAGAAGCTCGACCCGATCAGCCGGTCGAACAGCATCATGACGCAGGCAACGAAAAGCGCGGGGAAAGCAAGCAGTGCCATCACGGTGGCCGTGAAAATGCCCCAGACGGTCAGCGGCAGGCGCATCAGCGTCATGCCGCGCGTGCGGCCCTGGAGCACGGTCACGACATAGTTCAGGCCGCCCATGGTGAATCCGACGATAAATAGGATCAGCGAAACAAGCATCAGGATGATGCCCCAATCCTGTCCGCCTGGGGTGCCCGAGGTGATGGCCTGCGGCGGATAGAGCGTCCAGCCGGCCCCGGTCGGGCCGCCGGGCGCAAAGAAGCTGCTGGCCAACACCAGAACGGCGAGCAGATACACCCAGTAGCTCAGCATGTTGACATAAGGAAACACCATGTCGCGCGCGCCGACCATCAACGGGATCAGGTAGTTGCCGAAACCGCCGAGGAAAAGCGCGGTCAGAAGATAAATCACCATGATCATGCCGTGCATGGTCATGAACTGGTAGTACATGTCAGGCGTGATCGCGGTGAACGTCTCGGGAAAACCAAGCTTGAGGCGCATCAGCCAGGATAGCACCAGCGCGACAAGGCCGATGGCGGTGGCCGTGCCGGCGTACTGGATGGCGATGACCTTGGCGTCCTGCGAAAAGACGTATTTCGTCCACCAGCTGTGGGGGTGATAGAGCTCGGCCTCGGCCACTTCCGCGGCCGGGACGAGACCTGCTCCATGAGGCGTGACGTCGACCATCCTGCACCTCTTCGTTCGTTTCAGCCTTCCCGCGAAGCAACGCCTTCGCCGCCGCGCAATGTGTTTTCTACTCGGCCTTCACCCTTATCGGCACGGTCAGTGCGCCCGTCTTGGCGGGCGCCGACAGTTGAGCAAAAGTCGACTGCTGCTGCAGCCATGCCTGGTAATCCTGTTCGGTATCGACCTTCACGACGCCACGCATGAAGGCATGCCCGACGCCGCAGAGCTGGGAGCAAAGGATCTCGAACGTTCCAGTCCTGGTCGGCGTGAACCAGAAATAGGTGACCATGCCCGGCACCATGTCCATCTTGGCGCGGAACTCCGGAATGTAGAAATCATGGATGACATCGATCGAGCGCAGCAAAACCTTGACCGGCTTGCCGACCGGCAGATGCAGATCCGCCCCTACGACAACGATGTTGTCCTGACCGTCAGGGTCCTGCGGGTTGATGCCGAGCGCATTGTCGGGGCTGATAAAGCGTGCGTTCGTCGTGCCGAGCTTGCCGCCCTTGCCGGGCAAGCGGAAGCTCCATTGCCATTGCTGCGCGAAGACCTCGATCTCGGTCGCGTCTTTGGGAACAGTGACGAATTGGCTCCACACGAACAGGCCGGGCGCCAGCAAAGCCGCGACGCCGATGGCGGTGAATACGGTCAGCCAGGATTCAAGTTTCCTGCTTTCGGGCTCATACGCAGCCTCCCGTCCTTCCTTGTGCCGGAAGCGGAAAATGCAGTAGGCCATGAACAGGACGACGGCTGAGAAGACCGTCCCGGTGATCCAGAAGGTGATGACAAGGGTGTTGTCGATATAGCCCCAATTGGAGGCTATCGGCGTAGACCACCACGGGCTCAGCACGTGGAACAGGACCGAGCCTACGACAATCAGAACGAGTACGAGCGCTACGGCCATCCTTCGTTCCCCCGGCATCCAAGGGATGCTATCCCGCAGGAACGCCAAGCTCATACTAGCTCAATTTGCGGCTGCAATTCCAGAGCGATTGTTTTTGAGCAAGTGTAGCTAAGCGCGACCAGCCTGATTTGTGGCACCTTGGCATAGCAAGGTCCGGCCACAACCGACGCCGCGTGTGCTTGGGCGGATTTGGCACAAGGCGTTCGGCTTTAGCTGGATTCTAGAGGCGGCTTTCCGGTCCGGTTAGCCCGAAAGCGGGCATTCCGCTAACCGCCCCAATACAGCCTTCTTGACTATGCCTTCGAGTGGCCACTCGTGGCGCGAAAGTGACTAGGCGGCGAATTCGAAATCGATCCCGCATCGTTGAAGTGTTCATGCTCTGCGCTTCGAAAGTCGCATAAAGGGCAGTCCGGAATTCGATTGTTGGCGCCTAGAAAGTGGAGATTGTCGCGGGGCTCTCATTGCGGCAGCAGAGCGTGCGATCGAAGCGCAGATCGCACCGGATACACGATTGATGAACTATGAAGCAAAGGCATTCATTGCGATTGATGAAAGCTTTGCCGATTATGAGACGGTAAACCATTCCAATCGCGAGTATGTTCGCGACGCCATACACGTCATTCAGCCGAAGGTTTCCATTTGCGGATCCGCCAAACCATCGCGGGCGTATTTCACCACATCAGTCCACAGCACGCCGACCTAAATTTTCACGAGATAGGATTTCGTTGATCCCGCCGTGGCGTTGATGGTCAGGTTGTTCACAAGACCCGCGGTGGCCGCCAAGTCATCAAGACCATGTGGTCGCGTGTCCCGCCAGCGCTGCAATTGGTGCAGGCAGTCCGCTTCGCCACCGACGCCAGATGCGCAGAAGCCCTCAAGGCGGAAACGTCGTCAAATCTATTGTTGTTGTCTTTGGTTGAAAAAAGACTGCCTGTCCAGAGAACAGTTCTTGTTCCGACCCGAATAGAACCGCTTTAGAATTCCTAAGCGTCGCCGTGCGAGGGTCCCCCGTACGGTCGTGTATCCACTGTGGATCGGCGCGAGCGACCCTGTTGCGCTTGGGCTCGGAAGGTCCGAGGTAACGTCCAGCCAGGAACGCCAGAGACGTCTTATCAGGTCTGAAGCCCCCTTTGCGGATTGGATCGATACGCCGCCGAGCGCGAATTGCGCGAGGGGACGGTCTATGGTGACAGCCGTTAAACCCGGGCCATCGCGGCCCTCGGCTCCAATCCCGGCTCGCGCGAAGCGATTATTATTTGGGCCATCAGCCCGCCGAACTTCTGACCGAAGAAATCGCCGTCTGCGTCAATTCGGTCGAAGGTTCAATTCGTGCGTCCACAGGACGGTCGTGGAGGTCAAGACCAGTCGGCTTCGTGTCCGCGAAGTTCGTTGACGAGTAGCGATCCCAGCAATGCGGCGCCGCCTTGCGCAAGCTGATGGACCATGGCACTGGACAGATCATCGCGGCAGCCTTCCCTTTTTTGGGCTCATCCACATTCGAGGCGACCATGTATTTGAACCGGACGCGAGCCGAACAATTGATGACGGCCGCCGGCGTTGAGGCCCTCGTCCTTTTCTCGCCCGAAAATTTCCGATACGCGACCGGGACCCCCGCGGGGGCCGCGGCAATGTGGAGGCGCGCTGGGGGAGCAATCGCCGTGGTTCCGGCATCCGCCGATGCGCCGATTGCTTCCATCATCAGTGACTTTCAGTTGGAAAGCTCAGAGCAGTCCAGGCGTCTGGAGGATGTGAGGACATTTCCCGCCTGGGTCGATATGGCAGACTACCGAGACATTCCGGATGACGCCGGGCTGGCCGAAAGCTTCCAATCTTCGACATCGGCCCTGGTGCGACCGGCCACCTTCGACCGCAATCGGGTATTCGATCTCCTTGACGACGTACTGCGGGAACGTGGCCTGCAAGCAAGCAATATCGGTGCGGATTTCGATTTTCTGCCCGCCCGCGATCTGGCTTCGTTGTCAGCGCGCCTGCCAAATCAGCGCTTCGTCGATGCAACAGATCTGATCCGGCGCCTCCGCTTGGTGAAATCGCCGGCAGAGACGGCCAACCTGCGTTCGGCGTGCCGCCTAGCCGAAGCCGGGCTGAAGAACCTTTCCGAAAATATTGCGGCGGGCCATAGCTCGACCGACCTTTCGAGTGCTTGGCGATCCGGAGTGGATACGACCGCCCGATCAACAGGTGTCGGCGCGGTCGATACGTGGGATTACATTTCCGTAGGCGTAGACCCTTGGGACGGCAACGCCAAGGTGGTACCGGGATCTGTCGTGAAAGCGGATGTCGGGTGCATCGTCTCCGGCTATTGCTCGGACAGTGCAAGAACTTACGTTTTTGGTGAGCCCAGCCGATTGGCGGCAGGTATTTTCAGTTGCCTTGAGCAGGCTTTCATGGATGGCCTTGGCATGTTCCGGCCGGGCGTGATGTTGCGCGATATCCATGCCGCAACGCTGGCTTCGATCCAACGTTACGGCCTGAAGTCCTATTCGCGTGGACATTTCGGTCACTCCGTCGGGGCGGCGGTTGGGATTGAGGAATGGCCGTTCATATCGGCCGACAGCGAGATTGTCCTTGAACCCGGAATGGTTATGGCGTTCGAGACGCCGTTTTACGCCAATGGTCTTGGCGCACTGATGATAGAGGATCAGCTTCTCATCACCGAAAGTGGCTGTGAAGTCATGAACACGCTGCCACGTGGTTTGACCAGAATGTCGTAGCTTGGCGCGGGCGCATTTGATGCCGCGTCACACCAATCAGCAATGCCTATCATCGCGTAATCATCGAGAATTGGTATGCCAAGGCTCTGCGCAGCACCGCGCCCATCGCAACCGGCCCACGCCGCACAATCTTGGGCGGACAGCTTTTTGCCATCCGGTCTTCCACATGCACGAAGACCTGGGACAGCCAAGAAACACAGTCATGCTCCCTGGTCAAAGCCGGTAAGGCGTTGGAAATCAACGCTGTCGCGGCGGACATGCAGCAGTCTGTGAGCTTCCCGATTTCGATGAGCGGCTTCGGCAGCGCGCTGGCCCGCACGACCACGCTCTCGGCTGACTGAATGTCGTCAACGTCCTTGCAGTGGTGAGGCGAGCCGATCACAGATGCAGGCGTGCCGTGCCAAGGTATCGGTTTCGATTCCCAGACGTTCAGATTGCCGCTCGGATCGTCAATAGCTGCTCCATCAGAACCAGCAACGCCCCGTGTTAGGCCATCAGCGATATCTTCTCTCCAACAGAATGTAGAAATTACTTCGATCCCGCAGGATATGGGTTTGCATCGACGTCCGACGCTCTGCTGTACGACCATTGCGAATGAAGGTTTGTCTTCACTGATCTCGATCTTGCGACAGCGCGTGCCGCCGTCATCTTCTGACTCCGGTGCATTAATTGACACGTTCCTGGCGTAGGTGTACGTGTAACGGCGCCCGATAGACGGGCAGGTGGCAACGAGGCCACCCAATCAGATCAAGGCAAGAAGGCCTCCCTTTGACTTCGGAAACGAAGCCATCGGGGGGCCTTTGTCGTTTTGGCGATACCGACCGAGATGCCGATGGGGAACCGGCGCCGGACGGCTATGACAAGGGGCTTGCGCCGGCGAACCGCCAATGGTTCCGCCGCGCGCCTTTCGGACCATGGCCTGAATGCGCTTCCACCGGGAAAAGCGGGTGAGGACAAGGACGTCCAATCGCGACGACAGCCGCACACGCAACGCGTTTGACCCCTGGGAGGGTGGCATGAACAACAAAGCGGAGATCGAGACGCTCGATAGCGTCGATCACATACTGGGAGAAGAATACGAACATCAGCCTGTGCCGACGGCGGCCCGGCGCTCGACCTTTTCGGTGACGACGGTCTGGATCGGCTTTCCGATGATCATCACCGGCGCCATGACCGGCTCCATCCTCGTGCTCGGCATGGGCTTCACCAGCGCGCTGTGGGCAATGGTGATCGGCAACCTCATCATGTTTGCCTATGTCGGAGCGCTGGGTCTTCTGGGTACCAACCGCGGCATGAATTTCGCGCTGCTGGCCTCGATTGTGTTTGGCCGCAAAGGCTACGTTTTCGCTTCCGGCCTGCTGTCGACGCTTCTGCTCGGCTGGTACGCGGTGCAGACCGGCATCACCGGCGCGCTGATCAGCTCTGCCTATGATCTCAACTATGTGGCGATGACCATTGTCGCCGGCCTTCTCTATATCGGCATCACCTTCGTCGGCGTGCATGGTCTGCATCTGATTGGGCTGGTTTCGGTTCCGCTCTTCGTCATCCTCGGCGGCTGGGTGGTGTTCGATACGGCTTCCGCCACCAGCTGGCAGGCGATCCTCGCCTATCCGGGCAACAATGGCGCGGCCACCATGTCCATGGGCGTGGGGCTGACCGTCGTCATTGCGCTCTTCATCGATGCAGGCACAGTCAGCGCCGACTTCAACCGCTGGGCCAAGGATAGTAGGAGTTCGCTGATCGCCACGTTCAGCGCGTTCCCGTTCGCCAATCTGATTGCCATGCTGGTCGGCGGTATCATGACGGCCGCCCTTGCCGTTCCGAATGCCAACCCGTTCGGCGCCGACAACATGTTCGGCCACATGAACGGCAAGCAAATGGCTTTCCTCAGCGCGCTCGCCTTCGTCTTCCTCTATCTCAACCTGGGTTCGGTCTGCGCGCACTGTCTCTACAATGCCGCCACCGGCTGGTCGCGCATCTTCGGTACCCGCATGCGCGTGATGGCCGTCATCCTCGGCGCCATCGGCATCGCGGTCGCGGCGGGCAATGTCTGGGCCTTCTTCATCCAGTGGCTGTCTCTGCTCGGCATCCTGGTTCCGCCGATCGGCGCGATCATCCTGGTCGACCAGTATCTTGCCCGCAGGAACGCTGAGATCGACCGCGACTGGCGCCCGAGCGCCTTCATCGCCTGGATCATCGGCTCGGCGGTGGCGGTCATCGTCGAATTCTACCTGCCGCATTTCTCGACCGCCATCAGCGCAGCCCTTGCCGGTGGCATCGCCTATGCGGCGCTGGCGCTGCGGCCGTCGCCGGAACGCGTAACCGCATGATTTCAGGTGAGGCCCGGTCACCGGGCCTCGTCTCCACATTCGAAAGTAAAGGAAACTGCCTGATGCCTGACTATGAAATCTATTCGCTGGGCGATTTTGTCCTGCAACGCGGGGCGACGCTGCGCGACGCCAAACTTGCCTACAAAACCTTCGGCAAGCTGAACGCCAAGAAGGACAATGTCATCGTCTTCCCGACCTGGTATTCCGGCCAGCACGTCGACAATGAATGGCTGATCGGCAAGGGCATGACGCTCGACCCGGCTAAATATTTCATCATCATCCCGAACATGTTCGGCAACGGGCTGTCGTCGTCGCCAAGCAACACGCCGGAGCCCTACAACAAGTCGCGCTTCCCGCAGGTAACGGCCTACGACAATGTCCGCGCCCAGCACCAGCTGGTGACCGAGAAATTCGGCGTCAAGAAACTGAAGCTGGTTGTCGGCTGGTCGATGGGTGCGCTGCAGACCTTCCATTGGGGGGCGATGTATCCCGACATGGTCGAGCGCATCGCGCCGTTTTGCGGTTCGGCCAAATGCTCGCGCCACAATTTCGTGTTCCTGGAAGGCGTCAAGGCAGCGCTGACGGCCGACTCCGCCTGGAATAATGGCTGGTATGACGACAAGCCGGAAAAGGGCCTGCGCGCCATGGCCCGCGTCTATGCCGGCTGGGGTTTCTCGCAGGCTTTCTATCGCCAGGAGCTCGACCTCAAGGCGCTTGGCCATTCCTCGCTGGAGGATTTCCTGGTCTCCTTCTGGGAAGGTTTCTTCCTGCCCAAGGATGCCAACAACCTTTTGACCATGCTGTGGACCTGGCAGAATGGCGACATCAGCGACAACGAGCTCTACAAGGGCGACTTCAAGAAGGCGCTCAAGGCCGTCAAGGCCAAGGCCTTCGTCATGCCGAGCCGCACCGATCTCTACTTCCCGCCGGAAGACAGCGAGTTCGAGGTGGCCAACATGCCGAACGCCAAGTTCCTTCCGTTCGAATCTGTCTGGGGGCATTTCGCGGGCGGGCCGGGAACCAGCCCGAACGATGTCAAATTCCTCGATGGCAAGCTGAAGGAACTTCTGGCCAGTTGACCCGCAATGCGGCCGGCCTCAAGCTGCGCGGCCGGCCGCAGCTTTCAGCAAGAACAAGAACCAAGCGGCACTGGGGAATCGTGGGAGCGTATATTGACGAGATCAAGCAATACCTCCGAACCGTGGCGCGTTGGCGTCCTCTTCTCGCGCTCCGGCTTCATGGCAGTGATCGAGGAGACGCAGCTGCGCGGCACGCTGACGGCGATCGAAGAAATCAACGCCTCGGGCGGCATCAACGGCAGGCCGCTTGAGCCAATCGTCTATGATCCCGGTTCAGAGGCTAGCGCCTTTGGCCGCTATGCCAAGAAGCTGATGGTCGAGGACGGCGTTTCGACAATCTTCGGCTGCTACACCTCGTCCAGCCGCAAGGCCGTGCTGCCGGTGGTCGAGCGGCTGAACGGGCTCTTGTGGTATCCGACGCTCTATGAGGGCTTCGAATTCTCGCCCAACGTCATCTACACCGGTGCGACGCCGAACCAGAACAGCGTCGAGCTCTGCCGCATCCTGATGGAGCGCTACGGCACCCGTTTCTATTTCATCGGCGCCGACTACATCTATCCGCGCGAATCCAACCGCATCATGCGTGAATTGATCCGCAACAGCGGTGGCACCGTCGTCGGCGAATCCTATGTGCGCATGGGCGCTTCGCGGGAGGAGTTCCTGCCGGTGATGCGCGACGTCAAGCGCGCGCAGCCCGATGTCATCTTCTCGACCGTCGTCGGCGACGGCACGGTTTATCTATACCAGGCCTATGCCGACCTCGGTCTCGATCCCAAGGTCATGCCGATCGCCAGCCTGACCACGACGGAAGCTGAAATCCGCGCCATGGGCTTCGATGTCGGCGAAGGGCACATTACCGCTGCCCCCTATTTCCAGGGCGTCGGCAGCGAGCGCAACTCCAGCTTCGTCCGCGATTACAAGAAACGCTATGGCGATGATGAACCGACTAACATGTGCCTGGAGGCGTCCTATTTCCAGGTCAACGCTTTCGCCAAGACGCTCGAGCAGACCAACTCGATGGACACCGAGATCCTGCGCGCTTCCGTGATGGGGTCGGAGTTCGAAGCGCCGCAAGGCGATGTCGTCATCAACCCGATCTGGGGCCATGCCGATCTGTGGACGCGCATCGGCCGCGCCAATCGGGAGGGCCAGTTCGACCTTGTTTATGAATCGCCTTCCTGTGTCCTGTCCGACCCGTATCTGCTGGGTTATGGGCGCAGTCTTGGCCAGAAAAATCTCGAGCTTGCGTAACGGCGGCGGGGAGGAATAGACAGTGCAGGAAACCATCGACATCGCAAGATTTGCCCGCGAGCGACAGGCTGCCGGCGCCAGGAAGGATGCCGGCAATCGCGATGCGCCTTCCGGCCCGTCGTCGTCGCGTTCGTTTTGGAATCTCAAGGTGGCGGTCATTGTCGACCGCGACGATGACGGCGAAAGACTGGTGCGTGAGTTGCAGCGCCTGCGCTGCGACGTGCAGCACGAATGGCCGATGCCGTCGCAGATACCGGCGCAGTATGACGTGGTCTTCTGCGTGCTTTCGCCCGACCTGCCACAGCGACTGCCCTGGATTCCGGGCGAGCCCGCCTCGGCGCTGGTGGTCATCGATCCCGGTGCCGGCCTGCTCGACCTCAACCTGCTCCACAATTGCGCGGCTCACGGCGTGCTGCATTATCCGGCGACGGCGCGCTCGGTGCAGTCGACGCTGGCGCTGGCGCGTGGCCATTTCCTCTATGAGCGCAGGCTCAGGGGGCGCATCGAAAAACTGGACGAAAGCCTGCGCACCATGCGCAGCGTCGAGCGGGCGAAATCGCTACTGATGCGGCTGAAGAACGTCAGCGAGGAGGAGGCCTATAACTATCTCAGGCGCCAGGCGATGGAGCGGCGCGTGACCATCGGCGCGGTGGCCAGCGCCATCATTGACTCCTACGAACTTCTTGGCTAGCGTTCCACATCGGCAGCAACGACGCTGCCGGCGAAATATAGGTAACGGAACCTCACGACTTTCGCGGAAGCGGGACGTGGGGTTTTTTGTTGCGTACGAGCTTACTCTAGCGAGCCATTAGGTTCGCAGCGGCGTTGCTGCCGCAAAAAACAACAGGGCAATACGGCCTCGAAACGGTCTGCTTCGGCAGCTCGCTTCGGGGCTTTTTTGTTTTCAGGGGAGAAGAAGGTGAAAAGCAATCGTCGCAGTTTTCTGAAGGCCACTGCCGCTTTCGGCACCGTGTCCCTCGTCGGTTTCCCGCATATCTGGAACAAGAATTCGTCGCTGGCCTACGCCGCCGACGGCGAGATCAAGGTGGGCGTGCTGTTCTCGCTCACCGGCACCACCGCCATCATCGAGGAGTCGCTCAACAAGGCGACGATCATGGCGATCGAAGAGATCAATGCCGCCGGTGGCATCAACGGTAGGAAGCTCGTGCCGGTGGTCGAGGACCCGGCCTCCGATCCGGCGACCTTCGCCGAAAAGGCACGCAAGCTGGTGCTGTCGGACAAATGCGTTTCGGTGTTCGGCTCCTACACCTCGGCCAGCCGCAAGGCGGTGCTGCCGGTGTTCGAGAAGCAGAACAATCTCTATTGGTACCCGACCCTCTATGAGGGCCGCGAATGCTCCAAGAACGTCATCTACACCGGCGCCGTGCCCAACCAGCAGCAGGACGATTTCGTGCCGTGGCTGGTCGAGAAGTTCGGCAAGCGCTGGTACCTGATCGGCTCGAACTACATCTATCCGAAGGAAGAAAACAACTACTGCAAGAAGCTCCTGGCCGAGCTCGGCGCGGAAGTGGTGGCCGAGGAATATGTGCCGCTCGGCCATTCGGAATTCTCGTCCGTCATCAACAAGCTGAAGGCTGAAAAGCCGAATGTCATCTTCTCGACGGTGGTGGGCGATTCCGTCGTGGCGCTGCACCGCCAGTATCACGCCGCCGGCCTCGATCCCGAGAAGATGCCGATGGCAAGCCTCACCACCTCCGAAAACGAAGTGGCGGCGATGGGCGGCGAGGCAGCCGCGGGTCACTTCACCTCTGCGCCCTACTTCATGGTGTGGGACTCGCCCGAGAACCACAAATTCGTCGACGCCTACAAGAAGCGCTGGGGCGGCGACAAGGTCACCCACTTCGTGTCCGAGCCGTCTTATTTCCAGATCTACTTGTTCAAGCAGGCGGTCGAGAAACTGGCCGGCTCCGACATCTCTCCCAACGCCATCCGCGAGGCGGTGAAGGGGCAGGAGCTGGTTGCTCCGCAAGGCAAGGTGCGTATCGAGCCCGAGAACCTGCACAGCTGGCTGTGGCCGAAGATCGGTCAGTGCCAGGCCGACGGCCAGTTCAAAATCCTGAAGCAGTCGGCCAACTGGCTCGAGCCGTCGCCCTACAAGGCCTACCCCAACCAGCACTGCACGGCTGAAGGCCTCAAACAGAGCTGATTGTGCCCGCGCATCGGCCCGAAAATCGGAACCGATTTTAGGAAAGCGCGATGCGCAATTTCAAGGCGTCCGGTGGCGGGCTTCGTACCGCCACCGCCTCTCTATCCTGGAAGAAGCGGCGACATGGAAATCTTCGTCTCCCAGATCATGACGGGCCTGAGCATCGGCTCCATCCTGCTTTTGGTCGCGCTGGGCCTCGCCATCATCTACGGCGTCACCGGCGTCATCAACCTTGCCCATGGCGAGTTCGTCATGCTCGGTGCCTATGCGGCCTGGTTCCTACAGACGCAGTTCGGGCTCGGCCTGCTCGCCAGCCTCGTGCCGATATTCCTGCTGCTGGCGCTGTTCGGCTGGCTCATCGAAGCGCTAGTCATACGCCATCTCTACGACCGGCCGCTCGACACGATCCTCGCGACCTGGGGCATCGGCGTCATGGCGCAGCAGGCGATACGCCTGACCGCCGGCGGCGAACTGCGCTACGTGAAGATGCCAGAATCCCTATCGCAGAGCGTCAACATTCTGGGCGCGACGGACTCGGCTTACCGCCTGTTCATCCTGTTTCTGGCGCTCGCCTTGTTCGCGCTGACCTGGGGCATCTACCGCTACACCAATTTCGGCCTGAAGCTGCGCGCCATCACCCAGAACCGCGCGGTTGCCTCCGCCTTCGGCATCAATGCCGGCCGCATCTACCGCACGACATTTGCCTATGGTGCAGGCATGGCCGGCCTCGCCGGGGCGCTGGTATCGCCACTGAAGAGCGTGTCGCCTGAAATGGGCACCACCTATGTCGTCGACGCCTTCATGGTGGTGGTGCTCGGCGGCACCCAGAGCCTGATGGGCACGCTGGCCAGCTCCGGCATCCTCGGCGAATTGTCCGGCTACCTAGCCTTCTATTCCAACGACACGATCGCCAAGGCGCTGGTGCTGCTCGCTATCGTTGTCCTCATCCGCTTCCGGCCGCAGGGCCTGTTTACCGCGCGCCTGCGCGCCTGAAACGACGATCATGTCCAGCCAGGGAAACAACAGAGTGCTCGCCAGAACAAAGACCGAATTCGCGCTCTACGCGGCGGTGTGCTTGGCCATCCTGCTGGTGCCGGTGTTTTTGCAGGACGCCTTCCTGCTCAACAAATACGCCCGCTACCTCGTCTTCGGCATGCTGGCCGTCTCGCTCAGCCTGTCCTGGGGTTATGCCGGCATCCTGAATCTCGGCCAGGCGATGACCTTCGGCATCGGTTCCTACTGCATGGCGATGATGCTGAAGCTGAAGACCATTCCGGTGCACACGGGGGCCGACGGTCTTCCTGATTTCATGGTCTGGAACAACGTCACCGAACTGCCCTGGTTCTGGACGCCGTTCCATTCACCGCTGTTCGGCGTGCTGGCTGGCATCCTGCTGCCCGCCGGCGTCGCCGCCTTGCTCGGCTGGTTCGTATTCAAGGGCAGGGTGACCGGTGTCTACGCGGCCATCATCACGCTTGCCGCCATGGTGGTGGTGCAGCTCGTCATCATCGACCAGCAGGCTTTCACCGGCGGCTTCAATGGCATCACCGATCTCGGCCAGTTCGATATCGCCGGCATCACCTTCGATGCCTATGGCTCGTCGAGCTATTATCTGGTCGCGATCTGCCTGACGGTCACGCTGTTCCTGGCGCTGGCCATCACCAAGAGCAAGGCCGGCCTGATCGTACAGGCGATCCGAGACGAGGAGGACCGCGTCCGCTTCTTCGGCTACGATGTCGCGCTCTACAAGATCTTCATCTTCTCGGTTTCGGCGGCGATCGCAGGCCTTGCCGGCATGCTCTACACCATCGTCATGGAGTTCGCCTCGCCGACCTTCCTCGGTGTGCCGCTCTCGCTCTCTGTCGTCATCTGGGTCGCGGTCGGTGGTCGCCAGAGCCTGCTCGGCGCGATGCTCGGCGCCCTCATCGTCACCGGCGTGCAGGGCGCGCTGTCGGAATCGGAAACCTTCCTCGACACCTGGACCCTGATCATGGGCCTGCTGTTCGTCCTCGTCGTGCTGTTCCTGCCGCAAGGCATCGCCGGTGCCTTCGCCAACCTTGCACGACGCTTCGAACGGCAACGGCCCGCCCCAGTGCCGAAACCCGCGCCGCATGCCGAACCCATCGCCAACGGCCGCGAGATCGAGAGCACACGATGACCACCGAAAATCAACTGGTTGTAGAAAATGCCAGCGTGTCCTTCAGCGGCTTCCGCGCCGTGTCGGACCTGTGCCTCAAGGTTCGCGCTGGCGAACTGCGCTGCCTGATCGGTCCGAACGGTGCCGGCAAGACCACGGCGCTCGATCTGATCTGCGGCAAGACCAGACTGTCGGGTGGCGAGATCGTCTTCAAGGGCAAGCCCATCCACCGGCTCAGCGAACACGCCATCGCGCGGTCCGGCATCGGCCGCAAGTTCCAGGTGCCCAGCGTGTTCCGGGCGCTCAGCGTGCGTGACAATCTGCATATCGGCCATTCAAGGCAGCCCGGCGTGCTGGCCAATCTGGTGACCTTCGGTCATGGCGGCGACAATGACGAGATCGAACGGCTGGCCGAGATGGTCGGCCTCGAGGATGAGCTCGACACGCCGGCGGCCCATCTTTCGCATGGACAGACCCAGTGGCTGGAAATCGCGCTGATCCTGGCGCAGGACCCGTCGCTGATCCTGATGGACGAGCCGACCGCCGGCATGACGGCGCAGGAAACCAAGAAGACTGCGCAGCTTTTCAACCGGCTCGGCGGTCGCCACACGTTGATCGTCGTCGAACACGACATGGGCTTCGTGCGCGACATCGCCCAGACCATCTCGGTCATGCACCAGGGCAAGCTGCTGGCGGAAGGCAGTATCGCAGACATCGAAGGCAACCAGGCGGTGCGCGACGCCTATCTCGGTTCGGGAGGGATCGGCCATGCTTGAGCTTGCCAATGTCGACGGTTTCTACGGACGCAGCCGCGCCCTGCAATCGGTGTCAATGAAAGTCGAACAAGGCGACTTCTTCTCTGTGCTCGGCCGCAACGGCGTCGGCAAGACCACGCTGCTGCGCACCGTGCTTGGCCTGATGAGCCGCACCACCGGTTCGATCCAGCTCGACGGCGAGGAATTGGTGGCCAAGCGAACCCATGAGCGCTCGCTGGCCGGTCTCGGCTACGTACCGCAGGGGCGCGGTATCCTGCCCGGCTTCACGGTGCGGGAAAACCTGATGGTCGGCACTTTTGCCGCCAAGGGTGGCGGCGGCCGCATCGCTGAATGGGTGCTCGACCTGTTCCCGATCCTCAAGGAATTCCTCAACCGCCGCGGCGGCAACCTGTCCGGTGGTCAGCAGCAGCAACTGGCGATCGCGCGGGCGCTGCTGTCGGAACCCAAGGTGATGCTGCTCGACGAGCCGACCGAAGGCATCCAGCCCAACATCGTCGAGCAGATCGAGGACGTGCTGATCGACCTCAACCGCAAGCAAGGCCTCACCATCGTGCTGGTCGAGCAGAACATAGCCTTTGCCCGCCGCGCCTCGAAACATTTCGCGATCCTCAATCGCGGCAGCGTCGCCGTCGGCGGCCCCATCACCGAACTAAGCGACGACCTCATCCACAAACATCTCGTCGTCTAGCCAACTACGTTCAGCAACCACAGGAGGAGATTGAAAAATGTACCATGGCGATATTTCGAGCAGCAACGACACCGTCGGTGTTGCCGTCGTCAACTACAAGATGCCGCGGCTGCATTCGCGTGAGGAAGTGCTCGCTAATGCCCGCAAGATCGCCGACATGGTGGAAGGTATGAAGCGCGGCCTGCCCGGCATGGATCTGGTGATCTTCCCGGAATATTCCACGCACGGCATCATGTATGACCAGAAGGAGATGTACGAGACCGCTTCCGCTGTCCCTGGCGAGGAGACCAAAATTTTCGCCGAGGCCTGCAAGAAGGCGCGTGTGTGGGGTGTGTTCTCGCTGACCGGCGAGCGCCATGAAGAGCACCCCAACAAGGCGCCCTACAACACGCTGATCCTGATGAACGACAAGGGCGAGATCGTTCAGAAATACCGCAAGATCATGCCCTGGGTGCCGATCGAGGGCTGGTATCCCGGTGACTGCACCTATGTCTCCGAAGGCCCGAAGGGCCTGAAGATCTCGCTCATCATCTGCGACGACGGCAATTATCCCGAAATCTGGCGCGACTGCGCCATGCGCGGGGCGGAGCTGATCATCCGCTGCCAGGGTTATATGTACCCAGCCAAGGAACAGCAGATCTTGATCTCGAAATCGATGGCCTGGGCCAACAATGTCTATGTCGCGGTTGCCAACGCCGCCGGCTTCGACGGCGTCTATTCCTATTTCGGCCATTCGGCGATCATCGGCTTCGATGGCCGCACGCTCGGCGAATGCGGCACCGAGGAGAATGGCATCCAGTATGCCCAGCTGTCGACCTCACTGCTGCGCGACGCGCGCCGCAACATGCAATCGCAGAACCATCTCTTCAAACTGCTGCACCGCGGTTACACCGGCCTCATCAACTCCGGTGACGACACTCGCGGTCATGCTGCATGTCCGTACAACTTCTACCATCAGTGGATCACCGATCCGGAAGGCACGCGCGAAAAGGTAGAGGCAATGACCCGTCAGACGGTCGGCACGCCGGAAAGCCCGATCGATGGCATCCCGAACAAGGTGGCGGCGCACCGCTGAACGGCGCGGCCACTGGCGTGTCGCGGCCACCTCGAGCGTCGCGCGTCCTCTTGGACGCGCAAGGGACGCTCCAGCACGTTGGGTGGGCGCATGATCCTTTCCGGAAATCGTTCCGATTTCGGGGTCATGCGCCAGGGGCTGCGGCACGTTTGGCCCAGGTTTTTACTCCGCCGGCACTTCACGGTGGCTTCGTCGCCGTTCATCCCGCTGCTCTTCAAAGGAAGGATGAGGGGAATTGACCGACATTGTATCGAGGTTGGAAATGCATAGTACAAGCGGCGCCAAATCGGCTCACAATCCCGCGCTCGACGATTTCAGGATCATCCAAGAACCGTATTACCGCTCCGTCGGGCATGAAGTCGCGCTGTTCGAGGCTGCTTATGGCGCGCGCATGCCGGTCATGCTCAAGGGGCCGACCGGCTGCGGCAAGACCCGTTTCGTCGAACACATGGCATGGCGGCTGAAGCGACCGCTGGTCACTGTTTCCTGCCATGAGGACATGACCGCTTCCGACCTTGTCGGGCGCTACCTGCTCGATGCCGACGGCACGGTCTGGCATGACGGACCGTTGACGCTCGCTGTCCGCTCCGGCGCGATCTGCTATCTCGACGAGATCGTCGAGGCCAGGCAGGACACCACAGTCGTCATCCATTCCCTGACCGACGACCGTCGCATCCTGCCGCTCGAAAAGAAGAACGAGGTACTGAAGGCGCATCCTGACTTCCAGCTCGTCATCTCCTACAACCCCGGCTACCAGAGTGTGCTGAAGGACCTGAAGGAATCAACCAAGCAGCGTTTCGCAGCGATCGCCTTCACCTATCCGGATGCCGCGATCGAGGCGGAGATCGTGGTCTCGGAAGCCGGCGTCAAACGACCCGTCGCGGAGACGCTGGTGCGGATCGCGCAGCGCTCGCGCAATCTTAAAGGCCATGGCCTGGAGGAGGGCGCCTCGACACGCATGTTGATCAACGCCGGTCATCTCGTAGCCGGCGGCATCACGCTCGACCAGGCCTGTGAGGTGGCGCTGGTGCTGCCGATCACCGACGATGCCGACATGCGCGACGCGCTCACCGCCGCGATCGCCGCCTGCCTCTGAAGCGATGATCGCCCAGTCGATGCAATCGGACGAGGCCATACGTTCCGCCTTTCCAGGTGATCTCTACGATGCCTGGGGCGATGTTTGCCGCCGCCTTGCCGGTGCCGGTTATGGCGATGTCGTTACCGACAGCTATCTCAATCACGCACCCGAACTGGCGCGATTGGCCTCGCCGCAGGCCGCGATTGCGCTTGCCGCGATCGTCTCAGGCCTGGCGATCAGGGCCGGCCGTCGCGCAGCCGCCTTGGCTCCGGTCGCCGCGATCACCGCCGCAAAGCACTACACAGATGCCGCCTCGCTGCAAGAATGGCTGCGGCTCGTCGAGCAGGTCGGCGATCAGGCGCCGGAATCGGCGGCGGCGCTGCTCGACCAGACCGCCAACCTAGTCGCGCGCCTTGACGCCCGAGCGCTGGCTTCCTGGGTCAGGATCGGGCTGCGCTCGAGCAATGGCGAGCCTGAACGACGCCTGCGCTTCTTCACGCTGGAAGACCCCAATGCGCGGCGCTGGCTGCTGCGCGAAAGTGGCGAGGTCGGGTTTCTCGATCTGGAATCGAGGCTGAAACCTTATCTTGCGGCCTTGTGGGGCGAGACGCCGCCGATGCGCGAGACGCCGGCCAACGCGCCGGAACAGGCGCGGCGTCGTCCGGGATTCGACGGCAGCGTCCTCAGGTTGCCCGCCGCCTATCCCGGATTTTCGGGCAGTGACGGCGAAAAGCTCTACCGCGCCGCCGTCGCCCATATCGGTGCTCATCTCAGATTCTCGCGCGAGCGCTTCCCGGTCGGCGGGTTGAAGCCGGCCCAGATCGCGCTGGTTTCGTTGATCGAGGACGCCAGGGTCGAGCAGTTGGCCACGCGCGAACTTCCCGGTCTTCGCCGCCTATTCACGCCTTTCCATGCGGCCGAACCATCCGGCACCGCCACCGCGCCCGGGCTGTTCGCGCGGCTGGCGCGGGCCCTTGCCGATCCGGCATATGACGATCCCGATCCCTGGGTGCAGAAAGGCCGCCGCGCCTTCTTCGAGGCCGAGGCCGATTGGGGTGGACAGCAGATCAGCCGCCGCATCGGCGACCTGCTCGGCAACGATCTCGGCCAGATGCGGGTACAGTTCGATCCGAAGAACTATGTCGTGCAGCCGCCCTATCGCGACGACAATCTCGGCCTCTGGGATTTCGGCGACGACGACCAGCAACAATCGTCGGAAGCCGAGCAGGTGCTGTCTTCGGCGCGTATTCGGGAAGAGCAGGACGACAGCCGCCCGCCCGATCGCACCGAAACGGAAATGGGCGACACTGGCGGGCGTGTCGAGGTGATCGAGCAGGCGCACGATGGTGTGCTCATTGCCCGTTATCCCGAATATGACTATGTCACCGGGCGCGAGCAGCCGGAGTGGACTTCGGTCAAGGAATACACGCCGAAAGCCGCAGCCAACGGCCCCGTCGCCCGGTTGCGCGAAGAGCATGCCGATCTCGTCGCGCGGGTGACGGCGCTGATCCGCTCCGCCCGTGTCAGCCGCGCAGAGCGCCTGCGCCGCCAGCCGGAAGGCGAATTCCTCGACATGGACGCCTGCATCGAGGCGACGGTCGCCCGCCGCATCGGCGAGGCTGCCGATCACCGAATACATGGCCGTTACGAGCGGCGCAGCCGTGACCTGTCGGTGCTACTTCTGCTCGACATTTCGCAGTCGACGGCCGAAAAGGTGCGCGGCTCAACGCGCTCGGTGCTGGATGTCGAGCGCCAGTCGGCAGCCTTGCTGGCACGGGCGATGGCGGGATTGGGCGATCCCTTCGCCATTGCCGCCTTCTGCTCCGACAAGCGCGACGACGTGCACTACTTCCGGATCAAGGATTTCAGCCGCGCCTACGACGATTTTGTCGATGCGCGGCTGGACGGTCTTGAAAGCGGGCTCTCCACCCGCATCGGTGCCGCCATGCGCCATGCCGGCGCCGACCTCGCCCGCCAACGCAGCTATCGCCGGCTGCTTCTGGTTGTCACCGACGGCGAGCCATCCGACCTCGATGTCGAGGACCGGCTTTACCTGGTCGAGGATGCCCGCAAGGCCGTCCATCACCTCAACCGCTTCGGCATCGATACGTTCTGTGTCGGGTTGGAGTCGAACGCGGAGTCCTATCTCGGCCGCATCTTCGGCCAGCGCAATGCGATCACCATCGCGGCGGTCGAGCGGCTCACCGATCTGTTGCCGAAACTCTATCTGACAATTGCAAGATAGGCTCGCATTCTCCGATGAGGCGGCAGGAATTCGCCGGCGCTGGTACGCGATTCCCAGTGTTGGTCCGGTAAACACTACAACGTTCCTAGCGGCGCCAGACGAATTCCTTGCGCTGAGCCCGGCGCTTCCGGTTGCACTCGATGTCGTCCGACTCACCTTTGTCGTGTTCAACAAGGTAGGGTGGGGTTTTGCGGCGTTTCTGCCCGCTTTCGTTTTGCTGAAAGCATGGGCGAGTGTCGTTCGTCTTGGTTGCCACATTTCAACTGCGCGTTTTACAGTGCGATCAACGCAACCAAGGTACGGGTGCTCGCTGCGGTTCACGAACACGCAGGGGAGCAGTGCGGCGCCATCGCATTGATTAGGAGGTCGCATCTGCCCCTGTAGGGGCAGTACAAAAACTGTTCCGCAGACACCCAGCTTTATCAACCAAAGATTACTACGGCTGATTTGATGGTGGTTTCGCCGCCCGGATATAAGCAGTTTCGTGATTGTCGTTGGGCCCTCAACTCCCGCACGCTGTATAGAATGCATGCGTCCAGATTGATGCCGCGCACCGCGCCACATTCTTTGTGGAAGATCAATTGCGTGCGATTCTGACAGTATCCATGACGGTAAAGGTTAATTCCGCGCTCTTTCAATCCCTTGATGATCGGCTACTTAACTCTCCAATTGATAATGGAGCGGGAATGACGGATAAAAACGGCGGCGTTAGCGTCCCTTCAGCGGCGATTTGTGCTGCTGCGCCGCTGCCATTTCGTCTGTTTCTGACTCTCGTTGAGCGGCATTGGCTTCCTTCTCAAAACTTGCACCTCCGATTTGTGAGTAGCCCCTGAGCAAAATAAAGCGGCTTCAAAGGGTCAGGGAAGTCCAGCGTAGAATAGCGTGCGCATAGGCGAGTCTGCTTTGCGCCCTCAAATTCAGTTATGGAAGACTACCATCTGCGTTCCCGAAGTGGATGCAACAAAAAAGCGCACCGCTCGGGCAACGGTTAGATGTGTTTATACCGGCCCCGAAAAATGCGTGGCTTTCATATTCCATACCGGCCGCCAACCTACATGCGCTTGGAGCACCTATCAGGCCTAGTCCGTCCATCGTCGAATGATTTGAGACGATTTGGACTTTTGAAGAGAGGCGTTTTCGGCGCAGTTTGCGGGTTGATTTAGAGCACGACTCGATCTGATGGAATCGGGATTCCTAGATCAGTGCTGAGGTGAGTCTAGTTATGTGTCGGAAGGAGGCCGGTAGATATGTCGAAAGCCTTATCGGTTGATCTGCGGGAACCTGTGCTGGCATGTGTTGCGGCGGCGCGACGCGCCGGGAAGCTGCGGTTGGTTCGGAGTAAGCGCAGCGAGCGTGAGCCATTGGCGAGCGCGTGAGCGTGAACAGAGTGAGGATCGTTCGAACGTGCTCGGCGGCGACCGTCGATCCGGCTGCATTGATGTTCATCGGCAGCGAGCATTGCGGTGCTTGGGACGGGGCGGACCGATCCATCTAGGAGGTAGGGCAGGTGCTTAAGGCACAGGGCCTGAAGTTCAGTTCCGGCACGCTACGACACTTCTTCGTGCTGTGCGATCCCCCAAAAAAGACCGCCCACGTGGCAGAGCAAAGTTGCCCGATATCATGAAGCGCGTCAGGATAGGTGCCTAGTCCGACGGCCAACTCGATCTCGATCTGGAACGACTTGTGCTCATCGATGAGACATGGGCCTAGAGCAACAGGGCATGTCGCTATCGCCACTGCCCCTCGGCAGTCGACATGTCGAACTGGTTGTCTTCGCGCGACGATTTTGGTGTGATGTGGTTCTTTGCGAGCGGCGCGTTGTTCGCGGACAATTGATGGCAACATCCTGGCTCGCTACTGGCGACGTACCCAGTGACTTGAGACGATGCCCACCATTTTGGTATAGCTCTGGAAGGCAGCCCGCCTTCAGCTTTGCCAATCGTCTCATGACGCCGGTGAGCATCCACGCAGTGTTGCGGTTGGTTCGTCGACGTGTCGCCGGTCTGAATGACGAGCTCTCCGTTCACAGCCTAGAACGGACTTGTCACGGCAATGATGGGCAGGGTCGAGGCGCCGTAGGAAGCGCTGCGCTCGCCAAGATCGCTGAGAAGCAGCCGCCTTTGCCGCCCCAGACGGACCGAGGGCCGCATTTCGCCGACGCGATCGAAAAGCCTTGCTAGCAGTTGTCTTGGCGCGGCTCCACCGAGCACGATCATTTCGGGATCGAGCAGATTCTCAACGGTGACGAGTGCCAGCGAGAGCGCGCGAGCAGCGCTAGCCAGCCAGGCCTCCTGCGCCGCCTCGGACGCTCCGTCTGGCTGCGTAGCCTGGAATTGCCGCAACGAGGAAAGCGACAGGTACTGCCCAAGGCATCCACTGTTGCCGCAATAGCAGCGCGGCCCGGTGGGGTCGACGATCAGATGACCGAACTCGCCCGCATTGCCGCTCTCGCCGCGATAGGGCTCGCCCTTCATCACAATGCCGCCGCCAACACCTTCGCCGACGAACACATAGAAGAAATGGTTGACCTCGCGCGCCACACCGTTGAGCCGCTCACCAAGCGCGGCGGCAGTGGCATCGTTCTCGAGGAAGACATCGACGCCAATACGCGTCGTCAGCGTTTCGACAAGTGAACGCGTCTGCAGCGCCGCTATGGCGCCGGGGGTCGGTATCCCCGGCCAGATTGCGTCGAATGGCCCCGGCGTGACAAGGCCAAGCCCAAGGCTGCGGCCCGCGCCGTATTTTTCGGCGAGACCTTCATAGAGCGCAGCGAGGAATTCCAGCAGTTCTTCCGGTTCCTCGCCTTGTATCTCACCCTGGCCGCTGGCAACCACCTCGCCTCCAAGGTCGGAAACGACGAAGTCGTAGCCGCGCGTGTCGACGCGCAGGCCAACCGCGTAGCCGCCTTCCCGGGCGATCTCGATCTCGATCGGCGGTTGACCGCGGGCGGATTTGCGTCGCCCGGCTTCCCGCACCAGCCCAGAGTCAAGCAGATCCTGGATGATGCCGGCGATGGCTGGCGGCGTGAGCCCGGTGGCGCGCGCCAACTCCGCTCGCGAAAGGCTTCCGCGCAAACGCAATTCATGCAGCATCAGCCGCCGATTGCGGCGGCGGACATCGGAAGCGTTGCTGGCCGGCAGGTTGGCTGGAGATTCAAGCACAAACCAACGCTAGCAGATTATATTAAATTAACAAACTTTATTTATTGACAGTGCCTGTTTTTGCCCCTTATCTTGCCCTCGGATCGCATGGCCGGCGGCAAATCCCGCCGCGACGATTGCGATGGAGGATGCGGCTGCCGCGTGCGAGCCGCGGAGGAGCCGCATGACCGAAGTCCCATCTCGCAAAAGCCCGGGTGGCTCGCATGCCGCGCTGTTGTCGCGCTATGCGCTGGTGATCATTTTCGTTCTTGTCGTCGTCGTCGCCGCGCTCGCGGTACCAAACTTCGCGACCTGGGCGAACATTGCCAACGTATTGCAGCGCAATTCCATCATCGGCATCGTCGCATGCGGCATGCTTTTGATGATCGTGCTTGGCGGTTTTGACCTTTCCGTCGGCGCGGTAGGCGCCATGGCCTCGGTCGTGGCCGCAGCCATGATCGTGCATGTTTCGGGGCCTCTCGGAATTGTCGCCGCGCTGGCGCTCGGCGCCGTTGTCGGCCTGTTCAATGGCTTCTGCATCGCCAAGATCGGCATCAATCCGTTCGTGGCGACCCTCGGGACACAGGTGCTGGTCACGGGCCTGCTCTTTATCGGCACGGCCGCTCAGCCGGTCTATGGCGTGCCGGAGGCCTTTACGGTACTCGGGCTCGGCCGCATCGGGCCGATCCCGATCCCGACCATTATCTTTGCGGCGATCGCCTGCCTGACTTGGGCGATCCTGCGCTTTACCACTTTCGGCCACCACATCTACGCGGTTGGCGGCAACAAGGTCGCGGCTCGGCTCGCCGGCATCAATGTCGACCGGGTGACACTCGCCACCTACGCGCTTGGCGGCCTGTTCGCGGCAATCGCTGGCGTGGTTCTGCTTGGGCAGACCGGTATCGGCCAGCCCGCAAGTGCTGCCGACTGGCCTCTCGCGGCAATCGCTGCCGTCGTGGTTGGCGGCGTACCGCTCAGCGGCGGCGTCGGCAATGTGGGCGGCGCCGTGCTTGGCACGCTGCTCCTTGGTGTCGTCGCCAACGCACTCAATCTGCTGGGCATTTCGCCCTACTGGCAACCAGCAGTCACCGGCGCCGTCATCCTCGTGGCGGTGGGTTTCGACAGTTATCAGCGCAAGCGCCGGGAATTGCGCTGAAACGACTCACGACGACAAACAACCTGTGAGCAAGGGGAACGACATGAAGAAACATTTTTCCCGCCGTACCGTTCTGAACGCTGCGGTCGCCATACTTGCCCTCGGATTCGCCATCGACGGTCAGTCCGCGATGGCCGCCGAGCGCAAGATCGGCATGATGATCTGGAACACTTCGGTTCCGTTCTATTCGAACCTCATCAAGGGCGCTCAGGATACCGCCAAGGACCTTGGCGTATCGCTGGACCTGCAGAGCGGCAATGGCGACCTGTCGACCGAAATCTCGGTCGTGCAGCAGTTCATCGCGCAGAAAGTCGATCTCATCCTGGTCACGCCGAGCAATGCCAAGGGCATCGTACCTGTCATCAAGCAGGCGAACGAGGCCGGCATTCCCGTCATTGCCGTCAACAACCGTGTCGATACGAGTTCCGGCGCCAAGATCGCAACCTTCGTCGGCGTGGACGACGTCGCTTTTGGACGTCAGCAAGGCGAGCTTTTGGCCAAGGCGATCGGAGGCAAGGGCAAGGTCGCCTATATCCTCGGCAAGCTCGGCACATCCTCGCAGATCGACCGCAAGGCCGGCCTGATGGAAACCTTGAAGAAATACCCCGACATTAAGATCGTCGAGGAACAGTCGGCCGACTGGGACAATGCCAAGGCATTGGCTGTCACCCAGGACTTCCTGAGCCGCTACCAGCCCGGTTCGCTGGAAGCGATCATCGACCAGGGGCCGGAAGGTGTAAATGGCGCCAGCTTCACCAGGCAGAGCGGACGCACCGACGTCAAGTTCATCCTGGGCGATTACCCGGCCGATGTGCGCGGCGCGATTCAGGCCGGCACGGTCTATGGCACCGTCAACCAGGATCCGGCGCCGCAGGGCGTAACCGGCGTGAAGGACGCGGTCAAACTGCTCGACGGAAAAACAGCCGAAGTGCCTTCCCCTGATCACTTCCTCGATCTGCCGATCGTGACCAAGGACAATGTGGAGCAGTTTCCTCCGGCCTGGGGCGGCTGATTCCGCGATCCAGCCGCACCTGCCTGCCTCCGCCGCGGCAGGCTCGCGCAAGTGCGATAGCGAGCCTGCCGCGATCAACAGCAAAGATGCGCAATCATGCTTCTTGAAATGACCGACATCCGCAAAAGCTTCGCGGGAAGCACCGTGCTTCATGGTGTGTCGTTCAAGCTTGCCAAGGGCGAGATCCATGCCCTTGTCGGCCATAATGGTGCGGGCAAGAGCACGCTGATGAAGGTGCTGGGCGGGCTTTACGCAGATCACGGTGGCACAATTGCCATTGCCGGCAAGACAGTCGCGCTGGCGACGCCGCGAGAGGCGCATGAACATGGCGTGGCCACCATCTACCAGGATTTCGCGCTGGTTCCCGATTTCACGGTCGCTGAGAACATAGCGCTGGGGCGCGAACCGCGCGGTGCTATGGCCGGCCTCGTCTCCCACGCGGCGTTGCGGGAGCGCTCGTTGCGCGAAGCGGCGGCCCTCGGCATCGAACTGCCCATGGATACGCCGGTGTGCAAGCTTGGCGTTGCCGCGCAACAACTGACCGAGATCGTGCGGGCATTGTCACAGAACGCCAGCATCCTCATCATGGACGAACCCACAGCCAGGCTCGCCCCCGCCGAGCGAGAGCATCTTTTCAGCCTGATGCGTCGCATGACCGCTGGCGGCATGGGTGTCATCTACATCAGCCATTTCCTCGACGAGGTAATCGAGGTCGCAGACCGTGTCACCGTACTTCGCGACGGTAGGGTCGTCGAAAGTGGCCCATCTTCCAGCTTCACGGTGGACAGCCTGGCGGCCCTGCTTGTCGGCGATGCAAAAGCCGCACCCCAACCGATTTCTTCCACATTGGGACAACGCGGAGCGGTGCGCCTCAAGCTAGAGAACTTCTCGGTCTCGGGGCGGCGGCCATTTTCCCTTGAGCTGCGCGCTGGCGAGATTGTTGGCCTCGCCGGCCTGATCGGATCGGGACGATCGCGCATAGCGCGCGCGCTGATCGGCGACGTCGAAAGCCACGGCATCATGAAGCTCGAGGGGCAGGCATTGCCCCGTCTCGATCCCGTCAGCGCGGGGCGACATGGCCTCGTTCTCGTACCGGAAGACCGCAACACGAACGGGCTGGTCCTGACCGGGTCGATACGCGCCAACATCGAACTTACGGCGCTCGCGCCGCTGATGTCGCGCCTGGGCGTGGTGCGCCGCGCAATGCGGCGGCAGGCTGTTGCCCAGGCGCTTCGGCGCTTCCATGTCAGGCCGGCGGAGCCGGAGCGAAATGTCGCAACGCTAAGCGGCGGCAACGCCCAGAAAGTACTATTGGCACGCGCGGCGACCGCCGAACCGCGAGTGCTCGTCCTCGACCAGCCGACGGCGGGTGTCGACGTGGGCGCCAAGGCCGAACTTCACCTCCAGATTCGATCGCTCGCGCAAGCTGGTGCAGCGGTGCTTTTGATCTCCGACGATCTGGACGAAATCCTCGCACTGTCCGATCTCGTTGCGATCGTGCAGGCCGGCACGGTGACCGAAATCGAGGATGGACGCGACCTCGATCGCGCGCGGCTGCTCGCGGCGATGAGCAGAAGCGCCGAGGCGTCCTCGCGGGCCACGACGGTCCACTAACTCCTCCTTCCTTGGCATAGGACGATACGATGATGGACCTGAGCGTCGGGGTGAAAATCTATGACAACGACTGGTTCCTGAAGCATGGGATGGAAATCGAGGCGGCCGCCGATCTGTTGCGGTCGATGGGCATTACCTATGTGATCACCCAAAGCCGCTATCTGCCGATGCAGGACACGGCTGTTGAAAGTGCCGTTCGCGGCCATGACCGAGCGCGCTACGCCGCGCAGGACGACCTGGCGTTTCGCAATGCGCTGAAGGACCGGGGCATCTCCTATTTCGGCTGCCTCAACATCTGTTTCGACCCCGCCTACACCCGCCGGAACCCGGATCTTTTGCCCATCGATCAGCATGGCAACCGGGCTGTCCAGGAGGACTGGTATGTCGGGATGGCGCCGGATCGCGAGGAGAACCTGGCTCACAAGATCGGCCTGCTCGAGACGGCCGTCCGCGAATTGCAGCCTGAGGGCATCCATCTCGGCTTCATCCGCTGGCCCGGCTTCTGGGAGACCTGGCTGCCGGACATGCAGCGCGCTTCCAAGCCTGATTACAGCTATGCGCCCGATACGCTGCGGCGTTTTCGCGACGAAACCGGCGCCGACATCCCGGTCGATCAGCCAATACAGGCAGCCCAGAGGATCGCTAGCCACTATCGCGAGGCCTGGCGCGACTGGAAGTGCGGCGTTACGGTTTCCGCCATTGGCGGCATACGCAGCGCCGTGCGCGCCATCAAACCCGACACCGAGATTGCCATCAATACGTTGCCGTTCTTTCGCACCGACTTCGACGATGCCGTGACCGAAGTGTTCGGCCAAGATGTCAGCCGTCTCGATGCCGTCGTCGATGTCTTCGAGGTGATGGCCTACCACCAGATTCTACGCCGCGACAGCGCCTGGCCGGCGAGGATAGCCTCGGACATCAAGCAGCGCGGCAAGGCGCGCGCGATCTGCACCTTGCAGGCAAAGGCCATCTATCTCGACGGCATACACGCAGGCCATGGCCGGGCCGATGACATCAGCGCCGAGGAGTTTTCGGATGCGGTCGGACGACTGGAGGCGAGCCCGGTCGACGGTGTTTGCGTCTTCACCCTGTCGCAGTTGATCGAGCGTAGCGAGACAGCCGACGGGAAGGCGATGATCGCGCGCCTGCGAAACTTCCGGCAGGCATAATTATCAGGCTTTGATGCTGGACTGATTTGAACTAGCTGGGCTATGCCATGGCCAGATCCCAGAATGCCTTGACCAGCTTGCCGCTGGCGCGTTCGCGCAGGCATATCAATGCCTCGTCCATCAGCACTTCCGGGGCGTCGATCTGGATCGGCTTCAATCTCCCGTCATAACCGAACTCGGCCCGGGTCACGAAGCCGACACCGGCACCCGACGCCACGATCTCGCGTATGGCTTCGCGTCCTTCGGCCTCGATCGCGGGCTTCAAATCCACGCGCATTTCGGCAGCAAGCGCCTCCAGCTTGAAGCGGGTTTTGGATCCGCGTTCGCGCAGGACGAGGGGGTGCGCGACAATGTCGGCAAGCGCCAGCTTCTTCGCGCTTGCCAGCGGGTGATTGTGGGCAACAAAGGCGATGATCGGGGACGAGTTGAGTTTCAGGATCTGGAAATCGGAACTTTCCGGGATTTCCCCAAGCACGCCCATATCGGCTTCATAGGCATATAGCCCGGCGATCACGGTTTCCGTGTTGCCTGCGCGCAGCGATACCTGCACACCCGGATATTTCGCCCGAAAGGCTGCCAGCACGTGCAGCAGATGGTGCGCGGCATCCGCGATGATCCGCAGTGTGCCGGCCCGCAACGCGCGCGATTCCGAAAGCAGATCGTTGGCCTGTTGCTCGCTGTCGAACATGCGGTGGGTGATCTCGAGCAGCCGCTCGCCTTGGGCGGTCAGCGTCACCTGCTTCTTGTGACGGTTGAAGAGCAGTACGTCATATTCTTCCTCCAGCTTGCGCACCTGGTCCGAAATCGCCGGCTGGGTCAGGAACAGGCTCTCGGCGGCGCGCGAGAAACCGCCGCAGATGGCGACATAGTGAAAAGCTCGCAATTGCACGTATCGCATCGCATCATTCCATAAGAATGGCCAATGAAATCATAGAAACTAACGAATTGACTTATGTAAAGGCCCGGCCGATCTTTTTTGAGCCACGGGATGCCGGCCATGCATTTTTCCCTTCTTTTGCTTCATCTCGCGGGAGCGACGCTGCTTTTGCTCTATGCCGTGCACTTGGTACGTACCGGCATGGAGCGCGCTTATGCCGGGCTGCTGCGCCGGCTGTTCGGCGAGGCCAAAGGGGGCACGATCCGCGCTGTTGCCGGCGGTGCCGCGATGGCGGTGACATTGCAGAACTCAACGGCGGTGGCGATGATCGCTTGCGGCTTCGTCGCCAGCGGTTTGCTCGCCGTACCGGTCGGCCTGGCGCTGCTGCTCGGTGCCGATTTCGGTTCGGCGCTCGTCGTGCGCATCCTGTCGTTCGATCTCGGCTGGCTGGTCCCGGTCTGCTTGGCTGCCGGCGGCGTCATGCATCTCAAACTGTCCGGTGAGAGGCTGCGTGAAACCGGGCGCATGGTGCTGGGCATCGGCTTCATCCTTTTGTCGCTGAGGTTCATCGGCGAGGCGACGGGCCCGCTGCGTCACGCCGAACTTTTGCCGGTGATCTCCGGTTATCTGGCCAGCGACGCCATGATGGCCGTTCTGCTCGGCGCGCTGTTCACCTGGCTGATCCATTCAAGCGTCGCGGCGATCCTGATGATCTCGGCTTTTGCCGCGCAAGGCGTCATCCCGTTGGAAGCGGGCGTGCCGCTGATCCTGGGAGCCAATATGGGCAGCGGGCTGATCGCCTTCTGGCTGTCGCGCAGCATGGACAAGGCAACGCAGCGCCTGCCGCTCGGCAATCTCTTGTTTCGTGTGACGGCGGCCGGGATCGCGCTGGTGGCGGTCGAAACCGCCGGCATGCCCACCATCATGCGCGGGCTGGATCCGGTGACTGCCCTGGTCGATTTCCACCTGGCCTTCAATGCGGCCCTTGCTCTGGTTTGCCTGCCATTCGTCGATCCTGTGGCTCGGCTGGTCACGCGCATGACGCAAGAGCCTGCGGGCGAGGGGGATGCGGATATCACCCGCCAGCGGCTGAGTGCGCTTGACCGATCGGTCATCAAGACGCCGACGCTGGCATTGGCCAGCGCTACACGTGAACTCCTGCGCATGGGTGAACTCGTCGAACGGATGTTTCGGCCGGTCATGGATATGTTCCGCTCTGGAACGGTTGAACAGATTGCCAGGCTGCGCGGCATCGACGACGAGATCAACGACGCGCACACCGGCATCAAGCTGTATGTTGCAGAGGTCAATCGCGGCAAGCTGACGGCCAACGAGGCGCGCCGCGGCATGGAATTGACCGACGTTGCCATCAATCTCGAATATGCCGGCGACATCGTCGCCAAGAACCTGCTCGTGCTCGCATCCGAGCGTGCGCAAAAGGAACTTCAATTCTCCACCGAAGGCTGGCGCGAACTCGATGAGCTGCATGCCCGGGTTGTCGAGAACATGCAGCTTGCGTTGAATGTACTCATCTCCAACGACGTCGCCTCGGCGCGCCAATTGGTCGCCGAAAAGGAACGTATCCGCGCCATGCAGCGCGAGAGCCATGAACGGCATCTGCGCCGGCTGCAGTCCGGAAAGATCGAGAGCATCGAAACCAGCGATATCCACCTGGAAGTCGTGCGCGCCTTCAAGGAGATCAACTCGCTGCTCGTTGCGACAGCCTATCCATTGCTGACGCAGACGGGCGACCTGCTCGGCAGTCGCCTCGCGCGCGTCGCCTAGTAATCATAAGTGCATGTTATGGTCGGATACAAAATAACGATTTTTCAGATATCTCTTTCTCTGCAACAATCCCGACATCGAAACGCCAGAACCTAAGTGCAGTGGAGGACAGTCGATGCGATCCGAGTTTTCGCCTGTAGAGGGTTTCGATCCGCCGGCTTTGGGTGAGCCTTATCTGCTGACGCCGGGACCGCTGACGACAGCTTACACCGTCAAGCAGGCGATGTTGCGGGACTGGGGTTCGTGGGATGGCGATTTCCGTTCCATGACCGCGGATTTGCGCCGGCGCCTTCTGGCGCTGATCGGCGACGCCAAGGGCGAGTATGATTGCGTGCCTATCCAGGGCTCCGGTTCCTTCTGCGTGGAAGCGATGCTCGGCTCCTTCGTGCCGAAGGACGGCAAGGTGCTGGTGCTTGCCAATGGCGCCTACGGCCTGCGCGCCGCCCAGACTATGCAATATCTCGGCCGCGCCTTCACGCTGATCGACAAGGGCGATTATCTGCCGCCGCGCGGCGACGAAGTGGGCGCGGCGCTCGATGCCGATCCCGCCATCACCCACGTCATCGCCATTCACTGCGAGACGAGTTCGGGCATCCTCAACCCGGTCGCCGAGATTTCGGAAGCCGCCTACGCCAGGGGCCGCAAGCTGCTGGTCGATTCCATGAGCGCTTTCGGCGCCATTCCGCTGGAGGTCGGCAAGATCCGCTACGAGGCGATGGTCTCCTCGGCGAACAAATGCATCGAGGGGGTGCCGGGCTTCGGCTTCGTCATCGCCAAGAAGAACGAGTTGGAAAAGGCCAAGGGCAACAGCCATTCGCTGTCGCTGGACATTCATGCGCAATGGGCTGCGATGGAAAAGACCGGCCAGTGGCGGTTCACGCCGCCGACGCATGTGGTTGCCGCCTTTCTCGAGGCCTTGCGCATGCATGAGGCGGAAGGCGGCGTGGCCGCGCGCGGCGCGCGTTACATGAAGAACCGCAATGTCATGGTCGAAGGCATGCGCAAGCTCGGCTTCGAGACCTTGCTGTCCGATCGCTGGCTTTCGCCGATCATCGTCACCTTTTTCTGCCCGTCCGACAGCAATTTCGTCTTCGAGCGTTTCTACGAGCTGATGAAGGACAAGGGCTTCATCATCTATCCCGGCAAGCTGACGGTGATCGATTCCTTCCGGGTCGGCTGCATCGGCCGGATGGATGAACACGTCATGCACCGTGTCGTCGAGGCGGCCCGTCAGTCGCTGGCCGAAATGGGTGTGGCGAGTGCTGCACCACCCCAGGCCGCCTTAGCCCAACGCGCCAAACTCGCCGCCTGAACCCGACAAGAAACAAGGAAAATCCCGATGAACCAGATGTCCCCGGTGGCTGTGTCCGCCAATGGACGCGACTATGCATGGCCGCGGGTGCCGGCCATCGCGATCTGCCTGGATGGCTGTGAACCCGCCTATCTCGACGAGGCGATCGAGGCCGGGCTGATGCCGGCGCTGGAGCGGATCAAGCAGAGAGGCACCGTGCGCACCGCGCATTCGGTGATCCCGAGCTTCACCAACCCCAACAATCTTTCCATCGCCACCGGCCGTCCGCCAGCCGTGCACGGCATCTGCGGCAACTACCTCTACAACCCCGAAACGGGCGAGGAGGTGATGATGAACGATCCCAAATTCTTGCGCGCGCCGACCGTCTTCAAGGCGTTCTACGACGCTGGCGCCAAGGTGGCGGTGGTGACGGCCAAGGACAAGCTGCGCGCGCTGCTCGGTCATGGCCTGGCCTATGACGACAACCGCGCGGTCTGCTTCTCCTCCGAAAAGGCCAACACCACGACCAAGGCCGGCAATGGCATCGACAACGCTTCCGCCTGGCTCGGCCGCCCGGTGCCGGAAGTCTATTCCGCGGAATTGTCCGAATTCGTCTTCGCGGCAGGCGTGAAGCTGCTCAAGGAATTTCGGCCAGACGTCATGTACCTGACCACCACCGACTATGTGCAGCATAAATATGCGCCCGGCGTGAAGCAGGCGAACGCCTTTTACGCGATGTTCGACCGGTATTTGGCAGAACTCGACGCGCTCGGGACGGCGATCGTGGTGACCGCAGACCACGGCATGAAGCCCAAGCACAAGGCCGATGGCTCACCCGACGTCGTCTACGCCCAGGACCTGCTCGACGAGTGGCTGGGCAAGGATGCGGCCCGCGTCATCCTACCGATCACCGATCCCTATGTCGTGCATCATGGCGCACTGGGTTCCTTTGCCACCGCCTATCTGCCGAAGAGCGCCGACCGCGCCGACATCATGGCCAAGCTTGCCAAGGTGGAGGGTATCACGCTGGTGCTCGGCCGGGAGGAAGGCTGCGCCCGCTTCGAACTGCCCGAGGACCGCATGGGCGACATCATCTTCGTCTCCGGCGAGAACAAGACGATCGGCACAAGCGAACACCGCCACGATCTGGCAGCGCTCGACGAACCTCTGCGTTCGCATGGCGGCCTCACCGAGCAGGCCGTGCCCTTCATCACCAACCGGGTGCTGACCGGCCAGCCCGATGCGCCGGCGCTGCGCAATTTCGATGCCTTCTATTACGCGGTGATGGCGGCCGCGCAGCCGGCGCAGTGAGGACGATTGCCATGACCAAGGCTGAGACGTCGATCAAGGTCCGGCACGAGCCGATGCGGATCGCCGGCAGGAAGGTCGATGCCGACGATGTCATCGAGGTGCGCTACCCTTGGAATGACACGGTGGCCGGCACGGTGCCGGCCGGCGGCGCGGCCCATGCCAGGGAGGCCTTCGAGATCGCTGCAGGCTACACCTCGAAGCTGACGCGATACGAGCGCCAGAAGATTCTGTTGAAGACCGCCGAACTGCTGAATGCCCGCAAGGAAGAGATATCCGATCTGGTCACGCTGGAACTCGGCATCTCCAAGCAGGATTCACTCTACGAGGTCGGCCGCGCCCATGATGTCTTCACCCTGGCCGGCCAGATGGCGATCCAGGATGACGGCCAGATATTTTCCTGCGATCTCACTCCCCACGGCAAGCAGCGCAAGATCTTCACGCTGCGCGAGCCGTTGAAGGCGATCTCGGCGATCACGCCGTTCAACCATCCGCTCAACATGGTGGCGCACAAGGTCGCCCCGGCGGTCGCCACCAACAACTGCGTCGTCGTCAAGCCGACCGAACTCACCCCGATAACCGCGCTGGTGCTGGCCGACATCCTCTATGAGGCGGGTCTGCCGCCGCAGATGCTCTCGATCGTCACGGGCTGGCCGAAGGACATCGGCGACGAGATGATCACCAATCCCAATATCGACCTGATCACCTTCACCGGCGGCGTGCCGGTCGGCAAGATGATCGCCTTGAAGGCGGGTTACAGGCGCCAGGTTCTGGAGCTTGGCGGCAACGACCCGCTGATCATCCTCAACGATCTCTCCGACGACGATCTCGCCAAGGCAGCTGACCTTGCCGTGGCCGGCGCCACCAGGAATTCCGGCCAGCGCTGCACGGCGGTGAAGCGCATCCTGGTGCAGGAAAAAGTGGCCGACCGTTTCGTGCCGCTTGTCTTGGAACGCGCCAGAAAGATCGTGTTCGGCGACCCGATGAACCTTGCCACGCAACTCGGCACAGTCGTGCACGAGAAGGCCGCGGCACTTTTCGAACGCCGTGTCCACATGGCGGCCGAGCAGGGCGCCGAGGTGCTCTACAATCCGGGCCGCAAGGGCGCGCTGTTGCCGCCGATCGTCGTCGACCGCGTGCCGCATTCGTCCGAGCTGGTGATGGAAGAAACCTTCGGGCCAATCATCCCCATCATCCGCGCGCCGGATGACGACGATGCCCTCATCGCGCTTTCCAACTCGACGGCGTTCGGGCTCTCGTCGGGCGTGTGCACCAACGATTTCCGCCGCATGCAGAAATACATTTCCGGCCTGCAGGTCGGCACCGTCAACATCTGGGAAGTGCCCGGCTACCGCATCGAGATGAGCCCGTTCGGCGGCATCAAGGATTCGGGCAACGGTTACAAGGAAGGCGTCATCGAGGCCATGAAATCCTACACCAACGTCAAGACCTTCTCGCTGCCCTGGTAGGTCGGGGCAGGGGTGGCAGGGCGCGCCTGCCACCGCTCGGGATTCAGGAAAGGTTGCCATGACGATCGTGCACACCGAAGGGGAGTCCAACAAGGCGCCCGCCCGCAGGGACTGGGACGCGCGCCAGGATCACGCGCCGTCGCGTGCGTTGTTGGAGCGCGACGCCGACGCCTTTCTGCATCAGTCACTGTCCAGCCCATGCGTGTCGACGATCGCCAGGGCCGAAGGCATATGGATCGAGGACTTGGCCGGCCGGCGTTTCATGGATTTCCATGGCAACAGCGTCCACCATATCGGCTATGCGCATCCGCGCCTGATCGCAGCCATCAAGCGGCAACTGGATGAGTTGTCCTTCGCGCCGCGCCGTTTCGCCAACGAGTCAGCTGTGGAGCTCGCCGAAAAACTTGGCGCACTTGCGGGCGCGGATCTGTCGAAGGTGCTGTTCACCACCGGCGGCTCCGACGCCATCGAGGTCGCCCTGAAGATCGCCCGCGCCGCCACCGGACGCTTCAAGACTTTATCCTTCTGGGATGCCTTCCACGGTGCTGGTTTCGGCGCGATCTCGGTCGGCGGCGAGGCGACGTTCCGTTCCCAGATCGCCGGGCCGTTGATGACGGGTGCCGAGCATGTCGCGCCGTGGGCAAGCCGCAACTGCGCCTACGGCCACGACAGCCTCGAGGCCTCGGCCCAGGCCTGCGCCAACATGATCTCTTATGTGCTCGGCCGCGAGGGCGACTTCGCCGCCGTCATCGCCGAGCCGATGCGTGCGACGCCACTGGTGCCGGCGCCCGGTTTCTGGAAAGCGGTGCGCGAAGCCTGCAACCGGCACGGTACATTGCTGATCTTCGACGAAATTCCGACGGGGCTCGGCAAGACCGGCAAAATCTTCTCGCATCAGCACGATGGGGTCGCGCCCGATATATTGGTGCTGGGCAAGGCATTGGGCGGCGGCGTGTTGCCCATCGCCGCGGTGGTCGCCAGACGTGCGCTCGATGTGGCGGGCGATTTTGCAATCGGCCACTACACCCATGAAAAGAACCCGGTGACGGCGCGCGCCGCTCTCACCACAATCGCCATCATCGAGGAAGAGGGACTGGCCGAACGCGCCGCCGAACTCGGCGCCTACGCCATGGCCTGGCTCGGCGAATTGATCGAGCGCTCGCCACATGTCGGCGAAGTGCGCGGCCGGGGTCTGATGATGGGTGTCGAACTGGTCGAGGAACGCGGCAGCTACAAGCCGGCGCGCGAACTGGCGGAGCGCGTCTATTACCGCTGCCTGGAAGAAGGCCTGAGTTTCAAGATCAGCGCCGGCAATGTGCTGACGCTGTCGCCGCCACTGGTCATCGGCCGCCCGGATCTCGAGCGGGCGCTCGCCATCGTCGAGCGCGCCATAATGGCCGGCTAGGCGGACACCCACAACAACAAGCAGGAACATGGGAGGCGATTTTGGCGCAGTTTGACTTGGCGGTGGTTGGGGCGGGGATCGTAGGCCTCGCCCATGCGCTTGCCGCGGCACGGCGTGGCCTCAGTGTGGTGGTCATCGACAGGGATGCCCAAGCCAACGGCGCCTCGATCCGCAACTTCGGGCTGGTTGTGGTCAGCGGGCAGGAGCCCGGCATTTCACGCGCGCGCGCTGAACGAACTCGTGCCATCTGGCTCGATCTTGCCGGCGAGGCCGGCCTCGACGTCCTGCATCGCGGCAAGCTGGTCGTCGCCCGCCGGGCCGAGGCGCTTTCCGTGCTGGAGGCCTTCGCGGCAACAGCGGACGGTGCCGAATGCGAGCTTCTGACGCCGGCGGACGTCATCGCCCGGCTGCCTGCCTTGCGTGGCGCGGAGATCGCCGGCGGCCTTTACAGCCCGCATGAATTGCGCGTGGAGTCGCGCGATGTGTTGCCAAAACTGACCGCGTTCCTGGCCGGGCAACTCGGTGTCGAATTCCGCTTCGGCGTAGCCGTGACCGCGATCGAGCCCGGCGCGGTGGTGACAAGTGCCGGACTTGTTCACGCTGCCAGGGTGGTGGTGTGTCCCGGTGACGATCTGATCAGCCTCTATCCGGAGCGCATCGGGCAATATGGCGTGCGCCGCTGCAAGCTGCAGATGCTGCGCCTGGCCAATCCCGGCTTCCAGCTCGGCGCGGCTCTGGTCTCCGATCTCAGCCTGTTGCGTTATGAAGGCTATGCGGCGCTGCCGGAGGCGGCAGCCCTCCGGCGCCGGCTGGAAAACGAGCAGGCCGGGGAGCTCGCCAACGGCGTCCATCTGATCGTCACCCAGAGCGCCGATGGCTCGCTGGTCATCGGCGATTCCCATCACTATGGCGCCACGCCCGACCCCTTCGGGTCGGAAGAGGTCGACCGGTTGATCCTCCGCGAATTCGCCAGGCTGCTTCCGCAGGTGCAGCCGGCGGTGACCGCACGCTGGACCGGAACCTACTCTTCCGCCAGCCACGCGGCGTTTCGCGATGCGCCGCATGAGGATGTCAGGCTGGTGATGGTTACCAGCGGCACCGGCGCCAGTACGGGCTTTGCCCTTGGCGAGGAGACCGTCGCCGAGCTCTTCGGCTTCTGATCGATTTTCAAGCGGTCTTTGAGCCGAAAAAAGCAGGAACGGCAGCCGGTTTCGACGTGCTCACGGCCGTCCATGACAACCCTGTGACAAACATCAGTCCAGCCTATTGTTTCATAGAATAAATAGATTTCACTTATCGTAATCCCTTCATCTAGAGTGGCTCATGGACGTCGTGTGCCGGCATTCTCTGGGCCGGCACAGCCGCAGGATCGGCGTCCCAATGCATCGAAGAATGTGCCACCAGACGGGGAATCCAAGCCATGAAATCTCGTATTGCATCCGTGCTTGCAGCGCTTGCTGCGACCTTTGCCGCCTCGACGGCGATCGCCGAAACCAATCTGACGGTCTATACCGCGATCGAGGCCGTCGACCTCGATCGCTACAAGGCGACTTTCGAAAAGGCCTATCCGGACATCAAGATCAATTGGGTGCGTGACTCCACCGGCGTCATGACCGCCAAGCTGCTTGCCGAGAAGGACAATCCGCAGGCCGACGTCGTCTGGGGGCTGGCGGCAACGTCGCTGCTGTTGCTGAAAAGCGAAGGCATGCTGGAAGCCTATGCGCCTGCCGGCGTCGACAAACTCGACAAGCGCTTCGTCGACAACAGCAATCCACCGTCGTGGACAGGCATGGACGCCTATGTCGCCGCCATCTGCTTCAACACCCTCGAGGCGAAGAAGCTCGGCATTGCCGCGCCGAAAAGCTGGAAGGATCTGACCAAGCCCGAATACAAGGGCCATGTCGTGATGCCGAACCCGAATTCCTCGGGCACCGGTTTCCTCGACGTCTCGGCCTGGCTGCAGATGTTCGGCGAGAAGGACGCCTGGGCCTTCATGGACGGCCTGCACCAGAACATTTCCGCTTACACGCATTCAGGGTCCAAGCCGTGCAAGATGGCCGGCGCCGGCGAGACAGCTATCGGCGTTTCGTTTGAGTTCCCGGGCGCGAAGGCCAAATCCGCGGGCGCGCCGCTCGACATCATCTTCCCGGAAGAAGGTTCAGGCTGGGAGGCTGAAGCCACTGCCATCGTCGCGGGCACTGCCAAGCTCGACGCGGCCAAGAAACTGGTCGACTTCTCGGTCTCGAAAGAGGCCAATGAGATGTACAACGAAGGTTATGCCGTTCTCGCCTATCCCGGCATCGCCAAGCCGGTGGAGCATCTGCCCGCCAATGTCGCCGACCACATGATCAAGAACGACTTCGAGTGGGCGGCGAACAACCGCAAGGCGATCCTGGCGGAATGGGCAAAACGCTACGACGCGAAGTCCGAGCCGAAAAGCTGAGCAATCCCAGCCGGGCGCCGTCAAAGCGGCGCCCGTTCTGCTTGAACATCAATGATGGGCCGCGAGATGAAACACGAGACCGTCACTGGAGCGGCCGCCGCTCCGGCGCGCTTTGAGCCGGGGGCAGGCAACCCTGCCAGGCCCGGTTACCTGGCGATCGACCAGCTATGGAAGACCTTTGGAGACTTCGTCGCGCTGAAAGGCGTCTCGCTGGAAATCAAGGAGGGCGAGTTCGTCTGCTTCCTCGGGCCCTCCGGTTGCGGCAAGACCACACTGCTGCGCGCCGTTGCGGGCCTCGATCTGCAGACGCGCGGAACGATCCGCCAGGCTGGCAGGGATATTTCGAACCTGCCCCCATCAAGGCGCGACTACGGCATCGTCTTCCAGTCCTATGCGCTGTTCCCGAACCTGACGATCGAGAAGAACATCGCCTTCGGCCTGGAGAATGCCCGGCGACCGAAGGCGGAGATCCAGGCGCGCGTCAAGGAACTGCTTGCCCTGGTCGGCTTGTCGGAACAGGCAAAAAAATACCCGGCCCAGCTTTCCGGCGGCCAGCAGCAGCGCATCGCGCTTGCCCGCGCCATGGCGGTATCGCCGGGCCTGCTTCTGCTCGACGAGCCCTTGTCGGCGCTCGATGCCAAGGTGCGCGTCCATCTGCGCCACGAGATCAAGGAGCTTCAACGCAAACTCGGCGTGACAACGATCATGGTCACCCATGATCAGGAGGAAGCGCTGTCGATGGCAGACCGCATCGTGGTCATGAACCACGGCGTGATCGAACAGGTGGGAACGCCGACCGAGGTTTATCGCCATCCGAGCACCCTGTTCGTGGCCGACTTCATCGGTGAAACCAACCAGTTCGCGGCGAGGGCCTTGGGAAACGACAGGCTGGCGCTCGCCGGGACCGAACTCGTCTGCGCGCCGCATATCTGTGCTGCCGGCGATGAGGTGATGGCAGTGATCCGTCCGGTCGATATCATTCCCCATGGCGATGGCGCGCGTTCGCCAGGAGCGCCAGACCCGATCGGAACGCCGGACAATCTGGTCGAGGTCACGGTCGAGGAAATGGAGTTCCTCGGCAGTTTCTGGCGTTGCCGGCTGGTCTCGCCACGTCTCGGCGAAAAGCGCCTGATCGGCGACTTCTCGCTCAATGCTGTCCGCCGGCTGCGCATCGAGACAAGCGGACATCTGCAGGTCGAACTGCCGCAGAACCGTGTGCTTGTCTTCCCGAAGGCAGCCTGAGATGAGCGCCGCCGCTATCGCTCTTCCCGCAGGACACGCGCCACGCCTGCAGCTGTCGTCCGACGATCTGGTCAAGCGCGGGCTGATGCTGATCATCGCGCTATATCTCGTACTGGCTCTGGCGGCGCCGCTTTATGTGCTGCTGTCGAAGTCGATGTCGACCTATCGCTTCGATCTCAACGCCTTCGAGATCGAGCGCAGCGACGAAAGCGGAACCGGCTTCGGCCCCGCACGCACGGTCGCCGCGCTCAACGCGGACGCCAAGGCGATCACGGAGCCCCAACTCGGCACCGGGTCCGACGGACGGCTTTCTTTGACCGGCCTCTACAAGGATTTCAGTTTCCGCAGCCCGGTCAAATACCGCATCCGCGGAACGACCGAGCATTCCGCTTTCCTGGTCGGTTCGGAGCTGAAGCGCGGCACCGATTGGGTGGAGGTTGATTCCAACAGCTTCCGCCGCGTTGTGCTGCGGCCGGCCCGCACCGTCGGCTTCGACAATTTCATCGCCTATTTCTCAACGCCTTCGCTGGCGCAGGCGATCTGGAACTCGGTCCTGATGGGGGTGATCAGCACGGTGCTGGTCATCGCCATCGCCTTCGGCCTTGCCTATGCGCTGAACCGAAGCCGCATGCGCTGCAAGGGCTTCTTCCGGCTTGTCATGAGCGTGCCGATCCTGGTGCCGTCGCTGCTTCCCGGTATCGCGCTTGTTTATCTGTTCGGCAATCAGGGCCTGCTGAAAAACTGGATGATGGGCTATTCGATCTACGGGCCGATCGGCATCGTCATTGGCTCGGTCTTCTTCACACTGCCGCATGCGTTGCTCATCATCTCGACATCGCTCAGCGTGGCGGACGCCCGCCACTATGAGGCAGCGGCCTCGCTTCGCGCCACAAGATGGCGCACCTTCTGGACGGTGACCGCGCCGGGCGCACGCTATGGCATCGTATCCGCGGCTTTTGTGGTGTTCACCATGGTCATCACCGATTTCGGCCTGCCGAAGGTCATCGGCGGCCAGTACAACATGCTCGCCGTCGACATCTACAAGCAGGTCATTGGACAGCAGAATTTCGAAATGGGGGCGGTGGTATCCGTCCTGCTCATCATTCCCGCCATCGCCGCTTTCTTCGTTGACCGCACGATCCAGAAGAAACAGGTGGCGCTCTTGTCCGCCCGCTCGGTGCCTTACGAGCCGAAACCGAACCGCGGTTTCGATTGGGGCTGCCTTGCCTATTGCGGGCTGATCGCCGCTTTCATCCTGACGATGATCGGGGTCTGCCAACTGGCCGCAATGGTCAAATTCTGGCCCTACGATCTGACGCCGAGCCTGAAGAATTTCCGCTTCGACCTGATGGATGGCGGCGGCTGGGCTTCCTATCACAACTCCATCAAGATGGCGCTGCTGACGGCCTTCTTCGGCACCATCCTCGTCTTCACCGGTGCCTATATGGTAGAGAAAAGCGATGGCTTCCGCGCCGGGCGCTCATTGTTTCAATTCCTTGCCATGCTGCCGATGGCCGTGCCCGGCATGGTGCTAGGCCTCGCCTACATCTTCTTCTTCAACAACCCGGCAAATCCGCTGCATACGATCTATGGCTCGATGGCCATCCTGGTGATCTGCACGATCACCCATTTCTACACGGTCTCGCATCTTACCGCGCTGACGGCGCTCAAGCAGATGGACCGCGAGTTCGAACCGGTGGCGGCCTCCTTGAAGCAGCCCTTCCATAAGCTGTTCTTTCGGGTGACTCTGCCGGTCTGCCTGCCGGCGATCCTCGACATCTCGATCTATCTGTTCGTCAATGCGATGACGACGGTTTCGGCCGTCGTGTTCCTCTATTCCACGCACACGCAGCTTGCTTCAGTGGCGGTTCTCAATATGGACGATGCGGGCGATGTCGCACCTGCGGCGGCCATGGGCATGATGATTTTCTACACCAACATCGCCGCCCGCCTGATCCACGCGCTGGTGTCGCGCTTTCTCCTGTCGCGAACGCAGATCTGGCGCGGAAGATAATCTTGTTCACAATACCGATGTTGCCGACGAGCGAGTGTTTGCTTTCTGCGTTTTCGCATCAAAAAGCCGCCAGTCCGCATCGGCCTCCTATAATTCTCCATTTGGCCATATTGGCCAAATGGAGAAATGTCACGGGTATCTCACAGTATGGCCCGGTCGCCAAAGGTCGGCCAGCCTGGAATGTAGGCAAGCAGGTCGGCGCCAAACGAGTGCTCAAAGTGAAGCAAATCTGGTTGATCTGGTTTTTCCTAGATCGCGAAGGGCGGATGCGTGACCGGGCATTGTTTGACTTCGCGATTGACAGCAAGCTTCGCGGTTGTGACCTCATCAAGATGAAGATCGGATCACTTGTTTCCGGTCCGGCAATACGGGCCCGATCAATGGTGATCCAGCAGAAGATCGGTCGGCACGTCTAGTTCGAGATTGCCGCAGACACGAGGGTAAGTCTGCTCGCGTGGCTCGAACGCCGTGGGCTGTATCGACGACTACAGTTCCCAGGCCGAGTTGACCGCGAAGGGCACCTCAGCATCCGACAGTACGCGAGATTGGTCGATGAATAGGTTACGGCGATTGGACTGCGTGCTGAGGAATACGGAACACGTTCGCTCCGCCGTACCAAGGCAGCATTGATCTACAAAGCCATCGGAAATCTTCGAGTTATTCAAATCCTGCTTGGACACACCAAGATCGATAATACGGTTCGATATCCCGGTGTTGATATCGATGATGCATTGACGCTCGCCGAGACGACGGAAATCTAAGACAAATTGCCTCGCTAGAGATGGCGGAGCAGATTCAGCAAGGCGCCTTCATTCCAGACGGTGAGTCGGCGAAAAGTCGATCTTACCTTGGGCGGGTTAATCAACACGAACGATCGCTGAACTATCAGCGCTACTTTCGGCGGATCTAGACAACAGTGAGTCTGCAGAACGATTATCAACGTTCGGCGATTGCAGAATTCGCCATCCATCCGGCTGTATTCTCGTTTACTTTGACACGAATAGATGCCCTTTGGCTTCCATAACCGAAACGTCGAGCCCCTTTGGGACGACAGTGATTACAGCGAATTTGGTGCCAGGTCCCTCGCGCAGGTTCATCGTGGTCTTCGCGTAGGGCATTGCAGCTTGTTCCGCGTCGTCCTCAATGCGAGGCTGCGATTGAACCACATCAGTTGCAACTACCTCGTCGCTTCAGAAGCAGATAGTTGCGCTGAGCTGTAGAGATTTTCATTCCCCCACTGGAAACGCACATAGCACCGTGCACACGCCACGCCCTTTTAGGGCAAACGTTCTGACATAGAATCGAGGTATTGCCAGATCGACATGAAACGCTGGCGAGACATTAGTGGGCGCTCGTGATTGGGCGGGGCACAAACTTCTGCTTCCGTTTTGGCGGATTGGCTGCCCAAAGGGCAACGGCCCGCTTGCGGCCCCACTCACGGCACTCGCCATGGTATTGCCAAGCGTCCGCAATTTATTCGTTGGCACCACAATGACAGCAGGCTCAGGCCTTGAAATCGTTCAGGGTTTTGCGGACGAGGCGCTACGACGCATCCACGTTTGTAGTATGATTTCAATTATTTTGAGAGTGATGGTAGCGGGAGAGGGACTTGAACCCCCGACCCCAGGATTATGATTCCTTGGTGCGAGTAATATCGCTTCTGCAAAATTTGTTTACCGATCTAGATATGCTGGCGAAAATTCGTTTCAAATATCTGAAAACATTTGGATTTTCGGCATTTTTCATCAAGTTTGAGTCAAATGCCCCCGCTAGATTGCAGGCTGCATCAGGCCTTGTAAACAAATTTGGGAGTGGTGTAGGAGTGGTGTGGAGAAATAACGCCATATTCAGGGACTCCCCATGCCGACGACCCGCGCGTACATCACACCCACCGAAGTCACGCGGGCTGTTTCCCCCGTCAAGAAGGCGGTCGCCGCCGGAAAGCCTGTGCCAGCCGGCATGGCTGTGATCTCCGACGTGCATCTCAAGGGGCTGCGGCTGATCTCGGTCGGCGGCATCGTCTCCTGGGCGATGAAGACCTCGATCCACACGAAGACTCTTGGGTATGCCTACCCTGACGACGAATGGCCGCTTACCGCGCCGGAGAAGGCGAGGGAATACGGCGGGTATGTGAAGGCACTCCTGAAGACTGATCCAGAGAAGGTCGACCCCTATCTCGCCCATCGCCACTCCGGGAAGGGGCACGAGGAGGCGCTGGCCGCCATTGCCGAGAAGCCGGCTAGCTGGACGCTGCGTGAGTGCTTCGAGCAGACGATCCAGGACAAGAGGCATCCCTCGGCACGGAAGAAAATCGGGGCCGCGCAGGAAAGCGATCTCAGGATCACGATGGCGAGGGACTGCGCCCAGCAGGTGATGGACGCGCCTGCTGCCGCTGTCACGCAGGGCGACATCGAGGGGGTCAGGGACACGATCGTCAAGGAAGCCGTCGCGAAGGGGCAGTCAGGTGTCAGCCCGTCGAACAAGTGGGTGACTCACGTGCGATCTGTTCTCGACCACTGCGCCGGCCATCATCAAAAGGCTGGCCTCAGCCCAGACAGACCTTGGTGGCAGCTGATCAAAACCAAGTTCGAGAACCCGGTGCGAACCAGGATGCCGTCGATCGAGGAGATCGTCAGCACTATGTTGCTCGCGGAGGAATACCTCGACAAACCCCTTCCTGGCCGGGCGATCCAGAAGGCAGGCGTCGGCCACGGAGTATTGGCAGGCCTCTGGTGGGTGATCTTAGCGGCGCAACGTGTCAACGCAGGACTGTCCTTGCGCGCTCATGACATCGTCGAGGATCCAGAGAGACCGGGTACGGGCTGGATGCTGGCGGCATGGGACAAGGAAGACATGAAGGCTGGCAAGAGCTTCGTGCTGCCAGTGCCTGCCCGCGCATGGAAGTTCATCGATGCCTTCCGCGAGAAGAACGTTAAAGGGGCGAGCGACGATTGGGCGTTTCCGAGCGAACGCAAGCCGGAGGTCCATGCTTCGGTGTCCGGAGTCTACCGTATTTTGTACCGTCTCGCCGGCCGCGACGCTCTCTTGCGGCCGCCCAAGGAAGGGGAGGTGAAACAGCCGCGTCTGAAGGCCGACGGCACACCCCGCAGGAAGCCTACGCGAACCGAGCGGCGGAACCTGATCGAGGAGGCCGGGATCACGTGGTGGTCGATGCATGACGACCGTCGGACGCTGACCGCGTTCCTCAAATCGAAGAAGATTCCAGGGGGGGCGTCAGCCATCCTGGCTCACGAAGTGGATGACTCCGAAGGCCTCAAGGCATCGGCGACCGAGCGGCAGAGGAAGGATTTTCAACGCCAGCGTACAGCCAAGATCACCGCGATGGCCTACGGCAACGAGGCCCAGTTTCTCGAACTGAAATCGGAGGCGATGGAACTATGGACGAATGCCGTCCTCGACGAATTCGACCGCCAAAAGGCGAAGCGTCGCGCTCAGGCCGTCGCGCCCGAACTCGGTGGCGAGATTGCGGCATAGCCCACGAAAGGTGTAACCCTTGACGGCCGCCGGCCACGCGCCAGGATCGAGCGATGGCGAGGGATATCGGTATCGGTGACAAGGTGGCGACCACTGCCACTTTGGGAAGCGCATCGAGGATTGCGTGACCCTGCGCATCCCCGGCTTCCACCACCCTTACTCGGGTCAGAGATGAGAAGGCGAAGCCCGGCGACGAGAAGCGCTTCGAGGCCGAGGTGAAGGGCGTTGACGAAGAGGACGGCCGGATCACGGTGCGAAGCGAGATCGACATCACAGTGAATGCCATCAGTGTGGAACTGGTCAGGAAATATCGACGGGCGGAGCCGTTGCGGAGGAAGCCGGACTAGCAGTCGATGGACAGCGACAGGGAGCCGCTTCCCTCCACCTTGATGATGCTCAGGTGGACCGCGTAGCCGAGCGTCGCGGCGGCTTTCATCAACGCGAAGAGCGCGATCCCGTCGCTGCCTCCGGCCGCGATCTCTTCCAGCGTCATCTCCGGCAGCCCCGTCATCCCTGAGGCTTCTGACGCGTCGCCGAGATCCCGCAGACCTTTGGCGATGGCGCGGCTGAGCGCGGTGCGGATGATCTCTTCGTCACCGTCCATGGGCCAGCCTTCCGGTGTGCTCAATGCTTCCTCCTGGAAGAGCTGAAGATGCGGTCGAGCATCTCGTCATACAGCACCTTCGCCGGGCGCGGGTCCGCGGCACCCGTCGTCGTCATGTACCAGCTGTCGGCGCAGCCGCACTTTGGGCATTCATTCGGCCGCTGGCCTATCCCCTCGGACCAGCATTCGCAGCACAGCCAGACTGTCAGCCGGGCCCCCGCGCTCACTGCATGTAGCTCCAGCGGCGGATGTCCGCGACCATCTCAAACAGCTCGTGCAGAATCTCGCGCATCGGGCGACTGTCAGTGCCGTGCTCCGCCGACGCGAAAACGGCGTCGGATTGGCAGTATGGGCATGCCTGTGGCTCGGCTCCACCGCCCTCGGCGTCGCACTCCGTGCAGAGCCAACGGCGGGGGTCACGTTTCAGGAGACTGAAGTCAAGCATTGCCTCGCCTTCTCGACGAAATCGCGGGTCTCGCGCGCGAGCCGCTCGTAGCCGTCGGCGCGCGCCTCAAGCACCGTCAAGGCATCTACCGCGTTCCATGGATCGCGGTACTGCCACGCCGTCCGGACATGCGCCTGGCCGCTACCGTCACGCCAGAGCACGACGGCGTATTCGGGCGCGTCGCCGGCGGACAGCAGCGGGACCGTAGCTAGGACCTCGACGCCCTCCGTCGGCTGACCCGTTTCTTCTAGCCACCTCATGAGGTCGAGCGTCAGCGTGCCCACGAAATCCTGATTAGCCATCCTTCGGCTCCCTCGGTGCCAGCAGTCCCCGCAGCCGCTCCACGGCAGGCTGCCTGTCATCGACAGTGGTTTTGTAGTTGTACCAAGCGTCATCCGAACCACATGTCGGGCACACTGCGGGTTCGTCGCCGCGGCCTTCTGATTTGCATGCAGTGCAGCACCAGCGCCACTCGCGCGGGGTCGGCAGTCCACGAGCCTTGGCAAGGAAAGCCTTGGTTTTGACGGCGGTCCGCTCGTAGATAGCGATCCGATCCTCGAGCGCTTGCAGCAGTGTCTCCGGAGCGATGTCGACACCGTCCAGGACATGAAGCTGCGGCTTCCCGTCCGGAAGGATTCGGAACAGGACAGCGGCGGAGTCGCCTTCCCAGCCGCTCCACAGGATGGGAGCATAGGCTAGCACCTCGAACTCAACGCCTTCGGGGAGATCAGGATCGTAGCCTAACCGCCGCCTCACATAGTCGAAGTTCTCGTCGCTCATTCTTTCCCTCCCTCCGGAACAACCGGGACCGCACCATCGGCATGGTCATCGCAGCGAGTGCAGAAAAAGCCTTCGAGGCTGCGGAGAACGCCCGACCGCCCGCAGACTTCGCAGCTGTGCGAGGCTTCCTCCTCTGCTCGCTCGTACGCTTCGTCGACCCTCCGGCGCACGTCATCCTCGCGTACAGTCATAGGGCGGGGCGCGGTCCGCGGCACGACGTAGTAGATGCGCAAGGACCCCATTTTCTCTTTGACTTGCCACAATTCAAACTGGGTGCCTGGATTCGCGGCGAGGGCCGCCGCGACCTCGCCGAAAAATCGCTCGAGGATCGGGTGCCACCCCGCCCAGCAGTCGAATCCGCATGTGACGAGCTTGGGATGGCTGTCCCGGATTCGCTCGTAGGATGCCCGTCGGGCAGCGCGGTATTCATCCGTATCCCAGTCAAATTCATACATCGCCGATCTCCTTCCGGATGCGCTGGAAGTCCTCCTGTAGGCGCTCGGCCATCACGCCTGCGGCTGCTACCGCATCGGCGAGGGTCATCGGGTCGATGTCCGACGGGGTCGTAAGTTCCTCGACCTCGAGCGGGCGCATGGTCATGTAGGCCCTACGGACCTCTTCAGAGAAAAGGGAGATTCCAGCTCCCTTAGGGTGCAGGCGCTGTAGTAATCCGAACGCGTCGACGAATTCGCGACATCCGCACTCGATCGCATGCCGCTGAGCCATTTCGGTCGTGTACGAGTCAGGATTAGCGATGCGAGCCACCGCCGTGAAATGACGGACAGCTCGCTTCACGGTGTCCTCTGCCTGCTGCCAGGTCACCATCACAACTCCACCACCAGTCGCGGGTCAAAGACCCGGTTTTCGCTCCCGTATCCCCGTGGGTTGCAGACCACCCGGGTGTCGCGCACGAGGTAGTCGAAGGAATCGTGCGTGTGCCCGTGGACCCAGAGCGCAGGGCGATACAGCTCCATCAGCTCCGACAAGTCCGAGGCGAACGCCGGATTCAAGGCGCTGTCTCGCCAGCGCGGATGGACGCTGTTTCGATGCGGCGCATGATGCGTGACGACGACCGTCTGACCGTCAAACGGCTTAGCCAACTCGTGTCGCAGGAACTCGCGGCTGCGCCCGTGCAGCTCAAGCGCCTTCATCGGCGTGAAGGCTTCGTATCGCGGCAAATGCCTCCACGCGACGAGACGGTGATCGTTGAGCATCCCTTCCGCGTTCGCCATCGCCCAGGCGCGTTCCTGCCTTCCGTGGCCGTCGAGGGCGTAGTCGGTCCAGAGCGTCGCCCCAAGGAAGCGCACGCCATTGAGGACCACGGAATCGTCCTCGAGAAAATGCACATTCGGGCACTCGGCAGCATGCGCCCGAGCCCATTCCAGGCCCTCCATCAGGCTGTTCCCGTAGTGCTCGTGGTTTCCGGCCACGAAGACGACGGGCATCACCGGAGCGACATGGTCGTTCAACCAATGGATAGCGTTGCCGACTCCGTTCGTCAGGTCACCAGCGACGACACAGACATCAGCATCAGGGCATTGCTGCGGCCTCCCTTTATGTAGGGGGCCGTCGAATTCCAGGTGTAGGTCGGAAACAACCCAAAATCTCATAGCGACACCCCCATTTCCTCGGTCTCAACCGCCTCCATCTCCATCGCGGCGGCGAGCTGCCGGAAAGTCGCCGGCGCGTAGCCCACGTCAGGGCAGTCCACCCCCACGTCACGGCTCCGTCCGAAGCCGGGCAATTTCCCGTGCGAGTGGCCGAAAAAGTGGTAGGCCTCCTTATGCTGGCCGGGCCACGTCCGCATGGCGTAGTGACTGAGCACAACGCGGTGACCCTCGTCGGTCGTCTCGACCATCGCGGCAGGCGGTCCGTCCCAGGCAAGCGATGCGATCACCGGATGGACCTGGTTGGCCTGGATGAAGTCATGGTTGCCCAGGACTAGGCGCTTGCGGCCCTTCAGGCGGTTGAAGATCGACCTGATACGGATCCCGTCTTTTAGTCCGAAAGCGAAGTCGCCCAAATGGAAGACAACGTCGTCTGGACGCACAACTGAATTCCACGCGCCGATCAGGTACTCGTCCATCTCGCGAGTGTCGGCGAAGGGCCGCGCGCATGCCGTTGGCGACAGCATGAGCTGGTGCCCGAAATGGGTGTCGGCAGTATAGAATTTCTGGGTGTAAACCATGACGATTGGACTCCTCGAAACGATAGCGTAAACGGGCGCGCCGAAAGGCACGCGGCGGCGTCAACCTGCTATTCGCTTCGGGTTCCTCATCATGACTGTGTCTCCTGTCCTGTGGAGGGATTTACCGCACAGGATCTAAGAAAGTGCGATCGCTATAGGGATCCTTCCTCGACGTCAATTGAGCTCTGTCGCCTATGTAGAAGTCGAAGGCATCGAGATGCTCATAAACAACTTCATGCGCCAGCCGCAGGTCGACGCGACCTCCAACTGGCTGCATGTCTTCAGGTATCCGGTCCAGTGACCCTCGGGTGTTTGTCGCCCTACTTGCCTTCATTCATGCTCCGTACTTTTCTGTCTGAATGATTGATTCGGATGGAGAGGACGCAAGGGCCTTCCTCGACGGATTGCGCCGTGGCGACCTGTCGGCGTTGCTGCTGCATGCCCGTTTCGAGATCGGAAAGGTCCAGGGCGACTTCGGGCAGCGGCAGGCATACGTTGCAGTACGCGCGCCGCAGCCGTTCGCCGATGCCATCTCGACGCTTTCCGAACATGACCGCAAGCGCATCGCCGAGGCGGCCGTGAGCCGGCACGATACCCAAGACGAAGACGGCAGTCCCTCGGACATCTCGGTAAGGGCGACCGGGGACATCATGGAAGGCCAGGTGACGCTCCTGCCTGACCTGATCATCCACCGCGAGATGATGATCGACGTCTCGGAAGGCAGGAAGCGCATCCAAGAGGTCGACGACTACTACGGAGCGCGGCAGGCTCGTCTCGTCGAAGGCTGTGCAGGCGCGGGCATCAAGTATGAGAATCCGCATAAGAGCCTGTGGGACTGGTATCATTTCTGGAAAGAGCAGGGCTGGGGTAGCTGGGCCGAACGCAGGGACTACGTCCGGAAGCTTTTCGCCGGGCCCGTAGCCGCCGCAGTGGGACGGGTCCACAATCCCAGCCCCGTCGCCGAGCGAGAGCCGACCGGATGGGAGTTGGTGGACCGTCAGATTGGCAAGGCAAGGATGCAATTCGACAGGGCTTCCGCCGAGGAGGACTGGCAAGGGGTCGGGCTGACCTGTCGCGAGGTGCTGATTTCGCTCGGGCAGGCGGCACACGATCCTGAGGTGCATCCCACCGTTGACGACAAGGGCACTCGGATCAGCCGCACGGACGCGCGCAGGCTACTGGATGCGTGGCTGCATCACGAGATGCCGGGCGGCGACAACAGGGAGGTCCGGGCGCACATCAAGGCTTCCCTGGACCTGGCCGTGCATCTCCAGCATCGTAGGACGGCGTCTCGTCAGCTGGCCGCTCTTTGCCTGGAAGCTACATCATCGGCGGTCGCGGTGGTCGCGATCATGGCCGGGCGGACGGTGTAGCTGATGAAACAGATCGAGGACACCGCCGACCGCCGACAGAAGTCCTGGTGCATTCATTGCGGCGGATGGATCGAGCAGGTGATCACCAACCGGGACCATGCGCCGTCGAAGGTGCTTCTGGACGAGCCATTTCCGGCGAACATGCCGTTGATGAAGGTGTGTCGGCCCTGCAACTCCAGCTTCGCTGAAGACGAGGAATACGTTGCTGGTTTCCTCGGTGCCGTCCTGTCAGGGAGCGCCGATCCGGACGCTCAGGTCGTGGAGCGCTCCGCGCGCATATTCCGCGGCAACCCGGGCCTGCGCAGCCGGATCGAGAAGGCCAAACAAGTGGACCGGAACCTCTTCGGTGAGGAGACGATATCGTGGGGGCCGGAGCATGCCCGCTTCGAACGGGTGCTAGTGAAGAACGCCCGAGGACACGCCTTCTACGAGATATCGGAGCCAATGCTCAAGAAGCCGTCCAAGGTCTGGTTCGGACCGCTTGCGGGGCTGGACGAGAAGCAGACGGCGGTTTTCGAGAACGCCGCTTGGCCGAATGGCCTTTGGCCCGAAGTTGGCAGCCGAATGATGACGCGGTTTCTCACGGGCGAGGACCTCGACGAAGGATGGGTCATCGTGCAGGAGGGGGTGTACCGCTACACGGTTATGCAGACTGGTGGCATGCTCGTGCGTATCGTCATGCGCGAGTATCTGGCAGCAGAGATCGTGTGGGAAGACTGAGCGGCTTGGTCATCCGCTTGAAGAACTCGGTTCTTGGCGAGTGTCGGATCCCGATCGCGGCACAAGGTTTCGATCCTCGCGCCGGCGATCACCAGCCTCGCGCACCCACGTCTGTCACCATTGCTTCGCGACACTGCGGGCACGTGACAAAGGAGCATGGCCTATTCGCTGCGGCTCCGCGCGTGTCCGAGCCCCGGTTCCCTCGGCCGTCATGAACCACGGCACGGGACGGCCTTGCTTGATCTTCTCCCGGACGACTCCAGCCTTCGCCGCCGCGTAAGCTGATAGGCCAGTTTCGCCGGCGGCCTCGAAAGCCCGCAAGGTCTCGATCGGGACAGATATGATGGGACCTGGGACTGCAGGGGTTGGCCTCCCATACATGGGCAGAATAGACCTTGCCGTAGCTGTCACCAGCCTCACTTTAGCTCTGTCGTGGTCCCGCCCTGCAGGATTCGGCACACCGATCTCCGACTTGGTCTGATCAGTGCCATCCATGTCCCGCTCCATCTCATGGGCCGTGGGGGTAAGACCCCCCTTTTTATCTACACAGCGATTTGGACGTCGGGCCTCACAAGAACGCCAGTGCTTGCTGACGGTCTTGCGGTCCAGTCCGGATACCCGGGCGACCTCGGCTCGGGTGAAGGGGGTGCCGCTGGCCTCGACTGCGGCCATCGCCTTCATGACGGCTTCCCGGGCGGCGCATTGCTTGGCATCGGCGGAGACACGTCCGGCAACCGCCTGGGCTTGCTTGGTCTCCATGCCGTCGACGAGATGGCGATCCCTGCCACGGGTGCCATGGCCGTCGGCGGCATCCGCTTTCGCGGGGTCCCAGCGCCTTGCGGCAAAGCCGACGACTTGATTGAGTACGTAAGCGGCGTTCCTCGGTTCAACAATGCCGTCACCGAGCGTCAGGACGATGTCCATGGGCATTGCTTTGGCAAGCATGGCGCGCAGCTTGTTCCGGTCGCCGAGAGCGGCTTGGTATCCCTTGTCGCGCCGACCGTGCCATTCCCGAAGGATTCGCCAGGCTTCCTTCGCGGCCGCGGTGAAAAACACGTTGCTGGCTGTTTTCGACAGGCCGGACTGTTCTTCGGCGGCCATGCGGGAGAGCGTGTCGAGGCCGATGCGCATGCGCTTTCCCAGGACCTTCGCGAATTGCGACAGGGACGGGAATGTCTCGTCGTTGAAGTTCTCGCTCCGCCACCAGGGTGACAGCGGGTTCTTGCCGCGCACCAGCATAGCCTTGGCATTCGGATCGGCGCCGAGTGGCAAAAGGACGTTACACAGTCCGCGGTAGACGGACTCGAAGAGGCGCTTCGGCGCTGCCTTTCCCTTCAAGCCCATGTTCACGGCCGCGGGAAGGATGAACCACAGGTGCGGTCGGACGAGAAGGTCAACGGTGCTGTCTCGCCAGACACCGTCGGGACCACGGTCGGAGCGGCGCAAGGGGGCGATGTCGCCGGCGACCAGATGGGGCATGCAAGGCAGCTCTCCGGCATCGACAAACTCCCGCAAGAGGCACCGGAGTTCGTCGAACGAGGTGAAGCAGCGGTCGAGGTCAACACGGAGCAGGGAGACCATTTTCCGGTTCCCCTCGACCCACGCGTAGTCCAGGTTCAGGACCTTGCGGCCGCTCTGAACGGTTATGAACCCTTTTTCGTTCGCGGACCTCAGGAACCGCGCCTTGCGGCACGCGATCACGAACAGCTTTCCGGCCCTTCCGAGATGGTCCGAGCGAAGTCCTTTCTCGCGGAAGGGGGCGCGTACGCGTCCTCCGATCTCTGTCGGCTCCGGATTTTCGAACCCGTGTTTCATGCGGCGGCGCACCTGTTCCCGCTCGGCCCTTGCGGTCTTGGCGAGGCTCTTGCGCAGCCGGGACGTATCGTCGATCGCCTGAAGAGCGGCCTTTCGCTCATCTGAATCCTCGATGGCGTTCGCGGCGTCGATGGCGGCATCGATCTCGGAGCGAGCTCTGGCGGCGCGGGCAGGCGCATCCCGGCGTGCCTTCTTCCGCCGGCGTTGCCGGCGCGCCTGTTCGATGTGGTAGGCGGTCACGATCAGCTCAACGTCGCCGGAAGCGCGGTATGCCTCCGTCGATCCTGATGTCGTGCCGCGACCAATGATCCCATCCATGGGAACAGGCTGGGGCATCGATGCGAAGGGCACAACAGCCGGCCGAGACGCCCAAAAAGCCATCCTTCGAAAACCGAAGGGCTCGTTTCAGCGGCGCCTCACCCCGTCAACCATATTGATGTCGAATAAAATTTAGGCCACCGGCGAGGAATTCAGGTTCCACTGCCTGCGACCCGAAAATGGCGCGGGCGGTCCCCAAATGACATGCGTCTACTCCGGCCGCCAAGAACCTTGCGCGCACGAAAAGCTATGCCGAGCGCAAAAAAAAGCCCCGGCCGAAGCCGGGGCTGTTGCTCACCTGGGTCTCGCCGCCAGTCGCATTGCCGCGAGGCGTTCGATCTGCTCAGGCGTCGTAGTTGTCGTCCGTTTTGGGCGAAAGCGGACATTGTGGATTTTGAAGGACGCCTTCAGTGCATCAGCCGCCTCCTTGCCCATGCAGAAGTGCACTAGGTCGAGGTAGATGGCTGCATACTGCCAGCCATGGGCTGCGCCGCCGCGTAGCTCCAAGGTCCGACTGCCGTGTTGCGACATCGGCGCCCAGGAGTACCTGTAACTGCAGACGTTGGTGCGCTCGTGAACGATGTGCGCCCATTCATGCAGCACCACCCAGTCCTTGCGAGCCCATAGTGGAATCGCAATTTTGTAATCGCCGTAAGCCAAGGCACTGCGGCAGCCGCGTCCATCTGTGACCATGAGCTTCCAGTCGGTGACGTCAACCGCGTTGCCGTAGCGGCTCCGCAGCGTCTGTCGACTGGACTGCTGCTGAAGATACCGCTCCACGTCGGAAACGGTCGGCAGCGAGGATGCAAGTGTTTCAAGAGCACGCTCGGCCCGATAGAGCCGAGCGCGCTGTGTATCGCGAACTTTCATGTAAACTCCTACAGAAATGTCAAAGAACGTACGGATTTAGCCGTGATGCTATTATACAACACCGCAAATAATAATGCAACATATTTGTTTTATACGAAAATACATGGAGGACGGTACTTAGAAAGTTTTGACGTACGATAAGGGTATTATTTTGCCATAATCAGATGACCCTGCCTTGATCATTAAAACTCGTGTCGAAAACTATCTTTGACCTCTTTGAGATCAATGGCGGTATCTGCGAGAAAGGAGCCGGCCCGGCTTACGATGAAATTTCGATTCCGCCCTGTCGGGGGCTTGCGTGTAGTCGCCACCATGTCAGTCCAAGATTGCGGTCCGCTTCCAGGACGAAGGGACAATCAGACCGAGCCGGGCGTCAGCGTGTTGCGGTTTCGGCCGAGAAGCTGCCTCTTCAGGTTCAGGTGCTCGCCCAGAAGGCCTCTTGCCAAGCTGGCGACAGTGATGCCGAATGCTCGTCGAGATCGCGAAGGGACCTCGATCCCCAGCCAGCGAATCCATGATCCCTTCCGCCTTTCGCGAGCGCCGCGCCTGGCGTCCCCAATCTGAGCCCATGTGTTTGTTGTCGCTTGGATGAAGGCTCCACGATCCTCAACCAGGCCGTGCCCGGATCGCAGCCTTGCCAACCCAGTTGGGGCTCCCGCAGCGTGTGTCGCCTCGGTTCACCAAATGGTGGGCGGGGATAGCTGTCGCACGGATAGCCGTCTCCCATTGGCACGCACTCCGATCCTGTCCGCCACCACGTGACGGTATGGCGACGACACCGATCTCCGCAAAAGACCGTTCATCATTCCGGTGAACATAAGATCCCGCCTTGAGATGGGCGTCTGCAGGCACGAAGGCATGTTGTCGTGGTCTTTCGTGTGACCGGAGGCCTGCAAGCCGACTGGCACGTACCGCGTCGGCAAGGCAGCCTGACTTTCTGATAATTCGAGTCAATTCGCCCGTAAGTCAGCTCAATTTGAGTTTGACACTTTTAAGTGCAATTCCGCGTCCGATAACTGATCCGACTATCTCGTCTGGTTCTTCAGTGGAAGGCCCGGGACCTCGACACTGTCGCTGATCCCGCGGCCAAAGCTTCTCAATGCGCGTTGCGTGACGACAGGTTTGTCACTTTCAGGCGGTCAGCCAAATGTGTGTACCGTAGTGACGCGTTCGTAGTGACGGGAGGAATGGAATGGCGAGGGTGGGAAGGCCGGGCAACGAAGGCCAGCGGGAGCGGCAACGTCGGTACCGTGGAAGGTTGCGCGCTATCGGAAGGCCAGAGGCTTCGGCCGTTGATATCGCCGTAGCGGCGGCGGTCGCAAGCCACGCGGCACGGGCGGCCGAAGACCGCTCGATGGACGTCGCGGTTCTGAGGGTGCTTCTTCGGGATGCCGTCGAGAGGCTCGTGGCAGCCGGCCACGCCCCTGAAGAGGCTCGCCGCAAGGTTGTCCGCCGTATCGGGCGGTATTCCAATGCCATCCCGGGAGGGGAGCCCGGAGTGTAACTGAGATGTGCCATGGCGAGAGGCATTCTCCCCATTACTTAGTGCAACGGAATCGGAAAACACGGGAAATTCGTAGTGACGGTGGGAAGGGCAGCCATGGAACTTTCGATCTGGGATGACGCGGACGCTGTCGTCGACGAATTGAACACGCGGGACGAGCCACGCGTCGTCGCGTGGCACACATCAAGGCGACCCGCAGCGCGGCCGGCTGAGTCTCCTGGCCGAGAAGGCCTCCCTTGCGACCTTCGGCATGCCGCTACGGGAACTGGACCGCGACGCCGCGAAAACCTTGCCGCCCAGGCATAAGCTGGAGGCCGCGCTCGAGGCCGTACGCACCGTGGCCTGCTACGACCCCCGATGTCGCTGCTCTCGACAACAATCTCGGCTTCGTCCGCTCGGACGTTCCGCTCGGCTACACGCTCGCCTCGGCTCCTCTGTCGTCAGCCATTGACAGCCCCGGCATGGCTCTGCTGGTGTGGCGGATGGCGATGTGCTACCGCCGCCAGGTTCCGCCGCGGCTGAACTTCGCCATCGGCTTCACAGACCAAATCGATTTCTTCGACTGACGGCTTGAGGGGCTTGTTCCATGCCGCCCGCCAGCCAACCCTTGTTGCAGGGGAATGCAACGGAGGAGCGGGACGGCCCGCAGGAAGTCAAAAAAGCGCGTAGGTCTCGCGGTCGATCCCAGTACGCCTGAGACTCGCCTGCTGCAGCTGCCCCGCGAGAAACGGTCCCCAAAATAGGCCATCCGCTTGCGGTTTGTTTCATGCCGCCGACTGGTCAACGATCTCCGTGGGGGCGGCGACAATCCGGAGGGGGACCATGGTAAGATCGGTCGACGAAGAACCGCACGTTCGGCTCGAACGCTGGGGGATCATGCAAGACGGCCATGGCTACCGCCTGGTGGGCATTCACGCCGGAACGGGCGGCGGCCGCGTCACGAGCCCGCTGGTCGAATGGAATGGCCACGCGCAGACCGCAGTGACGGAAAGCGGCAGGCAATACCACCTCGTAGGCGATCCAGATCCAGTGGTCGCCGCCCAGATCATCGTGGCACATGCGGCCCGCTGGGGCATCTCCGGAGACCAGGTTGCGATGGCTGAGCCGAGGGAGCTCGAAGAATTCTTAGGCCCAAAGCCCGGCTGGAGGATGAACTGATGAAGCAGGAACGAATCCTTTCGAGATGGGGCTTAGTCATGATCGGCGAGCACGGCCCGATCCTCGCCGGCAGCGAAGGCGGCGGGGTCTACCGAACGTCTACACCGCTGGTCGAATTCGATGCCGAGGCCGGCACGGGCGTGACTGCTTCCGGGAGGCCCTATCGCCTCGTCGGTGCCGGCGATCCCGGCTACGCCCTGAGGACCGTCCACGCCTTGTGGAGCGTGAAAGACCAGGAAGTCCGGGTCGTCTCGCCTGACGAGGCCGTCGACCTCATAGCCGCGAAGGGCAACGCTCCCTTTCGGAGGACTCTGGAGGAGCAGGCCAAAATCGACGGCCTGAGGCTGAGGCACATCTCCCGAGAGTTCCGCATACAAATGCTGATCGCTGGCATCGACGAGTTGGAGGCGGCCCAGCGCTGCGGACTGAGCGAGGATCAGATTCGCGGACTCCTGGAAGTCGACTTGTCGCGGGTCGCGGTCGACGAAGCGGACATGGCTTTCGTCACACTGACGCAGCTGAATTCGAATCGGATGAGGATGTAGGGGTGTCACCTGGTGACGGGTTGCCTCGAAGCCCCCCTCGATGCCTTGCGCCTCGTCGACGCCGCCGACCCTGACCATGCCAGGCGGGCGAACGGACGGGGCTTCTCGAAGTCCGACGGCCGCTGGGGCATGGCCTCGCCGCGGCCTCGGCGTCGTCACTGAGAGACGGTCCGGCGGCGGTGGCCCTCCGGCTTGCAGCTCGCTATCGCCGTCAGAGGGCGGCGTGTAGCGGAGAGAGGTGGGCATCATCCGATGCGCCTCCGCGTTTGGTACGAGCAACGGCCCACCTCATTTTTCGGTGGCAGGCAGTAAGAATTGCGACGCGGAATTTTTCCGGAGGTTCGCTCTAGACTTATCTTTCTGGGTGCCAAATCATCTTCACATCGGCACGGTGCTGGATTGGGAGAAGAGGCGATTTGAGTTCAGTTGCACAGCTTGTAAAGATCGAAGTTCCGGCAGGCTTTCAGATCGAGGAGCTCCGTCGTGGTCGTGTAGCGATCAGTGTTCCGCGCGGCAACGAAGGTACGGTCGAGTGGCTGAAGGCCCACAATGCGAAATGGGACAGGGAACGCCGGGCATGGGCAGTTCCCGGCACGAAGCGCTCTGATGTGGCTTCCCATTTCGGCCGGATGGTCGAAAAGGAAGTGCAGGTCGCTGCCGCCGAAATGGCAGAGAAGGAGGCTGCAAAGGCGGCGATCACCGAGAAGGCCGCGATCTTCAAGCAGATTGACGGTCTCCGGATTGTTGGCTCGGCGATTGAGATGGCATTTCCCTACTGCGATGGGGCGGTAGCAGTCGCCCGTAAACTGCCTGGCGCAAAGTGGATTGGCGAGCGCAAGGTGTGGAGGTCGATGCCGACTTCGACGGCGGATGTCGATGCCATCATCGCCGGCTGCCGTCAGATCATCGACATGGTCGCGGTTGCGCGCGAGGAGCGCCGGGCCGTGCGTGAGTCCGAGGACAAGGCCAGGATGGCTGTTCGTGCTGAATTGGAGTCCCGACGCATGCTCGTCGCAGTCGGCCAGGTCAGAGTGGGCCAGACGATGGAGATCCGCGACCGCCTGGTCACGGTGACCGATCTTGGGAAGGCCTGGATGATGCGCAGCGAAGACGCATGCATGTATGGCATGATGCCCGAGGACAAGAGGGTCCAGTACGCGTACCACCGGCCGGCAACCGATAAGGAGGTGTCGGCTCATGAGGAGCGTCAGGCCGCCACGCGCATTCGCGCGGAGGAGTTGAAGGCAAGGAAAGAAGCGATTGCCGCGGCTAATCGCGAGATGGATGCCCGCGGACAGTATCTCGATACTTCCGCCATCGACCACGCGTCAATCAAAGCGGGTGAGATCGTGCTGGAGGAGGCGGCCCATCTGCGACCATATGGCGGTGGCACGACGTGGGTCGTCGCCGACCAAACGCTCTGGCGGCTTTGCGGAAATGGCGCCGACGGCGACGACTGGAGTCGAAGCAATCACGGGTCCACCATCGCGGTCTGCATGCCAGCCGAGGAGGGGATAGTTTCAGGTCTTCGCGGCATCGGGGCGGCGCAATAATGTCAGCCACCAAGGGAAAACGCGGGGGCCCATCGATCCGTCCGGAGACTGCCGAGGGCCGCCGGCGACGATGGCGCGAGGAGGCGCAGGCCAGCGGCCTCCTGGTCGAGCAGATAGCGTACGTCGTTGGTGAACCCGATCGCCGCTGTGTGGTCGTACAATTCCGAGGCTAACGTCGTGCCGCACTTGTCGGCAATCAACGCGTTGTCCCGGCGCAATCAGGCCTTCGCGGAATCAAAGGTCATCAGGCTGGGCCTCTTCGACGATTGCTGACGCATCCTCGTTGTTCCTTGCGAGCTTGGCGCAGACCTTTTCCTCGAGAGGAAGAGGATCATGAACGAACGCCACGAGGGAATGCCTGATTGGCAAAGCCACGGCCGGGATGTGTCCGCTCACATCCACGAAATTTCCAACAACCACGGGCTGGACAGCCGAATGGCAATGGCTCGGTACGTGTGTGAAACCATTCTTTCCACGCTCCAGGACGTATCAGAGTCGGACTTCATGGTGGGGGGCGGCCTGCTGCACCCGCAGTCCCGGCGGCAAACCGACAATGGTGACATCCTGTATTTTACGCCCCGTACTGCCGCGGACATCTCGGACGACATCGATGCCGCCGAAGCTCACATTCGACAACATGGGATTCGGTGGTTGCCTGGCGAGATCGGTTCGCTTCGGACGGACGGCAAAGATGCGAGCTTCCGAATTCCGGTCAAGGCGAAGGTTGGCCCGACAAGCGTCGACACGCACCTGAACATCGGCTTCGCAACACTCCCGCATGGCGCTGTCCGTCGCGAGTTCAGGTCGATTTTTGGCGCACCTTCGTTCACCGCCTGGGCGCAACCCTGGGAGGCCGAGGCTGCCGAAAAGCTCGCGGCGATCCTCACCGCAGACATGGCAAACAGGAACATGAGAGATTATGCCGACCTGTTGGTGCTGAGCGGAAAAGACCTCGACCTCCGGGAAGTCGCAAGAGCCGTCTACAGGACTATGCGCGAACGCAAAGCGGACACGGCGCTCCTATTGGGAGTTCCTCACGCCTTCAGCTTCAAATTCGCCGGCGCGCAGACCTTGGCGTGGTGCTCTCTCGCGGCCGTGGATCGCCACCTGCCGGCTAACTTCACCGAAGTCGTCTACCGCCTACGGGGTTGGTACCTCGACCTACAGAACTGTCTGGTCGACCTCGCGTCCGCCGATGCGCTCGAGCCACGTAATCATCTAGTCGCCCCTGCCTCGGAGCCGGACAGCATCGTCTACGATTTTGCAGCCTATCGCCGAATGCGCGCGTGAGAAACCCACCGATTTCGAAACTCCACGAGCGATAAGCGTGTTCCTTGCGGGACGGCAGCGGACCTTTGAGGGGAGCCGCAGGATGACGGGAGGGTAAGATGATCGATATCCTTGAACTGAGGACCCGCGTTGAGCGGGCCGGCCGCGCGATAGACGGCGTGAAGGTACTACTGGCTCAGGAAGCGCCCGCCCCACATAGAAAATGCGAAAAAGCCGTTCTTCATGAGAAGCTGACTCAAGCTGAAATCCGACACGCGGAACTGGAATATGCTCTGGCAGACGCTGGAGCACCACGGCCTTGACCGCCGACCCCACCTGGCAGGAACCGGAGGTCCCCCTCCAGCGCTGGGCCTTCGTCCGCCATCCGATCGGTACGATCCACGTCGCAGGGCTTCGTGATGGAATAGGTCGGCTTTCACGAATGCGCATGTCGACAAACATCGTGGCGTTTGACCGACACGCGTCGACGGCGGAGACCGCCAGCGGCCGTCTCTACCATCTCGTCGAAGGTGGCTACTCCCCTGCCGTGGGCAGCCTCCTGGCAAGCTTCTTTTTCGGCCGCGCCATTGCTAACCAGGTCACGCATCTATCTCCAGAGGAGCTTGAGCTTGCCCTAGCCGGGACACCTTCCGCCTTCCGACATTAGCCCGTGTTTCGCTTTTGTCCGCCGGCACCTTCTCCTGCCACTCCCTGAGCTGCCGCACGGCCCGTCGGATGTCCGATCTCTTCGCTTTCGCCATGCCTTCCCGTTCGAAAGCTGTTTCGAGCGCATGGGATTCCGCACCCGGGCACCGAAGATCCCGGCCGCCAAGCAGCTCGCGGGCTCGCTTCACCCGCCATTTCGTGTTCGCGACCATTTGAGGAGTCATCTTCTTCTCTTTGGAGAGCCACTGCCCAAAATTGCCGGGTATCCCCGGCTGGCTCTCTCCGCGCGTCCTCCGCAGGATTTCCCTGCCGAGAGCTGCGGCCATCGGTGCTGGCACCGCGTTCGCGATCATCTGATCGATGTCCCTGCTCAAGCAGCCGCTCCAATCCCAGTCGGGAGGAAATCCTTGGATCCTTGCGGTGTCCGATTGCGTAAGAATGTACGCAGACGCTGCGGGTGTCGGATCGTTCGGATGAGGGCTTTCCAAATAGTTTGAACGCGGCCTCTCTCGCGAAGTCCGAACGATAGAAGGGGCTGGCTCATCCAACGAATAGACACCCCGCGCGTCATGGAACGGCCGGAAATAGAGACCGCTAGCCTGATGGTAGTTGGAGTCGTTTGGATGAGGCTCGTAGCTCGCTGGCTGTGGCCTCCTGGCGTTCCGGATCGTGGGACTCGGCTCGTCGACCGACCACACGCCCCGTCGCGCGGCGGAGCGAGGATGGCTGTAGAAATGATCGCCCATCAGATCGCCGAACAGCGCTCTGAGCGGCATCGGCTCGGGCGATGCGGCTTGCTGGATTGAACCGAGGAGGAAACCGTGGCGCTCCCCCCGACGTCCGACCACGATGAGGCGCTGCCGCTTTTGCGGGACGCCGTAGTGGGCGGCGTTCATCACAAGCTGTGTGAGCCCGTATCCCGCGTTGACGAGCATTTGCCGGGCTTCTGCCCACGCAGCCGAATTCTGGGCCCGCCGCACGTTTTCCATCAGGAACCATTCGGGAGCGGCCGCACAGACATAGACTGCGAATATTTTGGTATGATTGGCGCGTTCACCCTCGACCCTGGCACCTGCCGAGGAGAAATCCTGGCATGGCGGTCCCCCGACGATCAGGTCCGGGCGCAATTTCGAGATTTCCGGCGCGATCGAAGCAACGTCGCCGAGATCTGCGAGTACTGCGTGATAACCGATATTGCGGTTATAGACATCGACGGCACATTGCATGTGATCGTAGGCTCTGACCACGTCAAATCCAACTCGCCGCAGCCCCAGGGACATGCCGCCTGCCCCTGCGTAAAGTTCTACTGCTTTCATGGGCGGGCCTCGGTGCAAGGCCGACCCGTCCTGACTTGTAGTCGAACTGCCTCCGTCGAGATCGACGGCATTTTCATACTTCAAAATGGCACCCCGTGCAGTTACGCCCGTCTTGGCGTCCGAGGGTTAAAAGGAAGTAACTTTGCGGCACTCAGGAAGCGTACGCAGGGGAAGCTGTTCGATCCCGACTTCGTGAACCTCACACCGCGGGTCATCGGCCTCTATGTCTGCCTCCACGCTAGGCTCGATAGGGGGCCGATCGCGTGGACGGGTCCGCACCCGACCACCATCCGCGGTTGGGGAGGACTTAGTGAGTATGTCAGCCTGCGAGCGGCAGAGGCTAACCAACCGGGAAGACCTAGAAGGCTCGCTCCAGGAAGACCGACGAAATCGTCGACCGCATCGAGGACATGCATGGCCGCGCGAAGACGCGGGAGACGATCGCCAAAGGCAGACAGGCGAACCAGCAGCTCGACATCGTGTGCGAGGCGCTTCGAAAGCATCCGGAGATCGATGTCGATGCGCTTCGGGAGGGACGGTACACTCGGCGGAAGGTCGATGGGCCAGAGGCGCAATCCGCGATGAGCGCGGACGACAGTACGGTGATCCGCGGGCTTGTTGCTCGCTTGCACGACGAGAACGAGCTCGATGACTTTGACCTTGTCTACCGCAATGACCGCGTCAAGAGCGACAGTTCAGGGTTGGACCTGATCAAGCCGAAGGAGATGAAGCTTTTGGAGAGGCTGGCGGGACTGCAAGCGGGCGCTGGGCAAGAAGAGCCGCGGCACGATGAGCACCTCATGACGGCTGAGTTGTGAACGAAACCGAATGTGGGCGCCCCCGCTGACCGAACAGGCCATCGCTCCCTGATGGCGGATGTCAATCTTTTGACAGCCCGTCTATCGGGCGCAGCTGTGTACGGCAAAATCCGGTGGGTTGCTTCGACTCGGCTCCCGCCTTCGTTGGCACCCCGTACGAAGGCCATGAGAACCGCCGGAACGCGCGGCCGCATCGCTCTGCCCTGTCCCCGAGGGTCAAACCGGCTTGGATCGAGCGCGCTCGGCGCTCAGAAGCGGGAAGGGCGCCGGATGCCCTAGGGCGGCGAGGTGCGCCGACAGAAACAGAAGCCATGCTGCCGACCAAACGATGCCTGCCGTGGTCATTAGCGCATCATGATGGGGCGTGGCCGCTTCGGCCAGACAGCGCGCGGCCGTTGCAGCGAGGATCAGCCACAGCGCGATCCAGTGGCGCGTCAGCGGCATCAGGCCTTTGTCATGGGTCCGGCGCATCGAAACTCTGGCCGCCACCGCCATGATCATCGAACCCATTGCGCCCATTGTCAGCAGATGCGCCTGGACCAGCGGCGGAAGCATCCCCACGCGCGCGGCGGCGATGCCGAGAAGCCCGGCCGCGAGGGCCGCATAAGCCATGCACAGCATCCGGCTTGCCGGCCATGCCCCCACCCCGGCCCAAGCCCTGCGGAGCACCCACAGGGCAGCGATCGTCAGGGCCGATGTTCCGATCGCTCCGCTTGAGAAGATCCCCAGTCCCATCATGGCAAGGCCGGGCCAGGTGCGTGCCGCAGGCCGTTGCGGCAAGCCACGGCGCCGCCGCTCTTCGATCAGGAACGCCGCTGTCATCCGGTCGCCCACCGCTAGGATCACCGCGCCCATCGCCAAGGGAAGCGCCGCAGCAGGCATCTGCTGCCGGACCAAGGCCCCTTCGGCCATCACCAAGCCGAGCGGCACGAGGGCCAGCGGCGCCTTGTCCCATCGCCTTGCCCGCAGAACGGGCAGCAGGATCGCCAGGGCGATGACCAGCAAGGGCAGGGATGCCAGCCAGACCGACTCCGGCTCGGCCAGCGCCAGCGTTCGCGCGCCCAAAGCCAAGGCAGCCAGTCCCAGCGTCGGCAGAGGAGGCTCCGCCCCGGTCCATGCGCGCTGCGCGGTCAGAAGATAGCCGGAGACCGCCATGCCGCCAAAACCGAATATCCCCAGCCGGACATGCGCCTGTCCGGCATCTTCGAGCGGCAGTACCCACAGCCATGGCAGGATGACCGCGACAATGGCCGCGAGGGCGAAGAATGCGCCGGCCGGATGAAAGATCAGCGGACTGCGCGTCATCCCGTCCGCTCTCCGCGCTTCAACCATGCCGACAGGCATCTTCGTCAAGATCGTCGATTCCTGCCTGACAGGGAGGGGCGAACTCACTGGACCAGCGGCGACGCACTCGCTTCGAGATGGATGCCCTCGATCTCAGCCTGTCCGGCCAGAACGCTTACATACTGGCGCAGCGCCCTTTCCTCAACCCGTGACCGAAGCCGCGCCGCGATCCGCTCCTGGACGGCGTCGAACGGAAGCTTTCGGCCGGGGATGCGCTGGTCCACGGCCACGATGTGGAAGCCGTAACGCGTCCTGACGAGGTCGCGGAGGATTCCAGAGGCTCCGAACTTGAAGAGAGCTTTTTCGAATTCCGGCACCATGTCGCCGCGTCCGACCTGCCCCAGATTGCCGCCTTGCTCTCGGGAGGGGCAGTTGGAAAGGTCCGCCGCAAGCGCCGCGAAGCGGTCCGGCGCGGCCAGCAATTCGTTCAGCGCCTGTTCGGCACGCGCCCGAACTTGCGGCACGTTCACCTGGGGTGTCACCTGGAACAGAATGTGCCGCGCATGGACGAGGTCGCCGCTCTCGAACTCGGCCGGATTCTGTTCGTAATAGCGGCGGCACTCGGCTTCGGTCGGCTTTGGCGTCGCCACTTCCTTTTCGATCAGCGCCTCGATCGCCGCCTCGACCGCTTTCCCATCCTCGGTCGCCGGCCCGAGCAGGCCGACCGCAACCGCCCGCTGCCTCAGAAGTTCGTGCGCGGCGGCGAACTCGGCCGAATGGTCGGCTTCGACCGCCACCGCAATGCCGTTGACCGAAAGGATCATGAACGGGTCGGCTCCTGAGCGCGTGTCTTGGGCGTGCGCGCGATCTGGTAGGGACGGAACAGGTAGGCGAGCGCGCCGGCTCCGCTCCAGATATGGATCATGCGCGTGAAGGGCGAGACCAGGAACAGCGTGAAACCAAGGAGCACGTGCAGCTTGTAGGTGAGCGGCACGTCGACCATGAGCGCGGCGGCACCGCCGTCCAGCGTGACGATGCCTTTCACGTAGCCCGTCAGCGTCTCGAACAGGCCCCCGTCCATATGGAAGGCTGACAGCGGCACCGTGAGCAGCCCGAGAGCAAGCTGCAGCCAGAGCATGAAGGTGATGGCAATGTCCCATTTGCGGCTGTTCAGCCGAATGCGAGGGTCGGCAAGCCGTCGGTGGATCAGGATCGTCAGCCCGACGATGGCGACCAAGCCCGCAATGCCGCCCACCACCATGGCGAGAAGCTGGTGCGCCACCGGACTGAGCGCCCAGTCGACGGCCCAGTGTGGGGCGAGAAAGCCAGCGAAATGACCGAGGATGACGGTGATGACGCCGTAGTGGAAGAGGTTGGAGCCAAGCCTGAGCTCGCGCTGGCGCAGCATCTGCGAGGAATCGCTCTTCCACGTATAGGGCTCGCGGTCGAAGCGGATGAGGCTGCCGATCAGGAGCACAACGAGACAGATATAGGGATAGACGCCGAAGAGCAGCGTGTTGACGTAGGAATTGGCGAGCATGAAGAACCTCCTTCGTTCTCAAATCGTGGAGCCCCCGGGCGGGGCAGTATCGGCGAAGGCCGGGCGTTCGGCCCAGTCGCTGTCAAGCGTTTCGGTCTGCTCGCGGACCGGCTTCACCTTGGCCGCGTCGACCGGCTTCTCGCCGGCGATGACCAGCAGCGCCTGGATCACGGCGGCATATCGGCTTTGCCGGGCGAGCAACGAACGGCAGATAGAAGCGAGGATGGCCGCGCAGTCGGCCAGCAGTTCGCGCGCTTCCGCCATGTCGCGCAGGCTCAGATACTCCAGCACGACCGGCAGATAGTCGGGCAGTTCGGAGGCTGTGAGCTCGAAGCCGGCGGCGGCATAGAGCGCCTTCAACTCGACCATGGCGGCACCCCGGTCGCGGCCATCGCCGTGCAGGTGCTCGAACAGGTGCAGGGAGAGAGCACGGCCGCGGTCGAACAGGTCGACATAGCTCTCCTCCGCAGCGAGCAGGCTGCCTTGTCCGATCTCTTCGATCAGGGCGAGCAGGCCATCCCGCTCGCGCGCGGCCACGATCGACGAGGCGCGCACGACCCCGGAGATTTCGGGGAGCGCCTGGCGCATCTCTTCGTTCGGATAGGACAAGAGTGCGCTGAAGGCCTTGAAGATCAACATGGGATCATCTCACGTATCGAGCGGCCGCACGGGATTCAGCTTGCGGCGGCCCATCTTGCCGCCGAAAAGCGTCGAATGCGGCGGCCCGAAATCGCAGCCATTGCCGAAGGTGAAGCCGCAGGAGCCCTTCAGCCCGTATGCGTCCTCGGCGTCCTCACGGTGGCTGGTCGGTATGACGAAGCGGTCCTCGTAGTTGGCGATGGCGAGGTAGCGGTGCATGTCCTCGACCTGCGCCACGCTGAGCCCGGTCTGCGCCAGCACCGCGGCTCCATCGCCATCGCCGAGCTGGCGCTGGCGGAAATAGATGCGCATGGCCAGCATCCGCTCCAGCGCCGCGACGACCGGCGCTTCGGCTCCGGCGGTGAGAAGGTTGGCAAGATAGCGCACAGGAATGCGCAACGAGCGCACGTCGGGGATCTCGCCCACCGTCTCGATCGCCCCGGCATTGGCATGCGACTGTATGGGAGAAAGCGGCGGCACGTACCATACCATCGGCAAGGTGCGGTATTCGGGATGCAACGGGAAGGCGATCTTCCAGTCCACCGCCATCTTATAGGCGGGCGAGCGCTTCGCCGCCTCGATCCAGTTGTCGGCGATGCCGTCCAGGCGGGCCTGTTCCACGACGGCGGGATCGTTCGGATCGAGGAACAGCTTGAGTTGGGCCTCGTAGAGGTCCTGTTCATCCTCAACGGAAGCCGCGCGCTCGATGCCATCGGCATCGTAGAGAAGCACGCCGAGATAGCGGATGCGCCCGACGCACGTTTCCGAGCAGACGGTCGGCTGCCCGGCCTCGATGCGCGGATAGCAGAAGATGCACTTCTCCGCCTTTCCCGAGGTCCAGTTGTAGTAGATCTTCTTGTAGGGACAGCCTGACACGCACATGCGCCAGCCGCGGCACTTGTCCTGGTCGATCAGGACGATGCCGTCCTCCTCGCGCTTGTAGATCGAGCCGGAGGGACAGGAGGCGACGCAGCTCGGGTTGAGGCAGTGTTCGCACAGCCTCGGCAGATACATCATGAAGGTGTTTTCGAACTGTCCGTAGATGTCCTTCTGCACCGCCTCGAAATTGTAGTCCTGCGAGCGCTTGTCGAACTCGCCGCCGAGGATCTCCTCCCAGTTCGGCCCCCATTCTATCTTCTCCATCGGTCGCCCGGTGATCAGCGACAATGGCCGGGCGACCGGCGCGGTCGGTAGTTCGGGCGCCTTCTGCAGATGTTCGTAGTCGAAGGTGAAAGGTTCGTAGTAGTCGTCGATCTCCGGCATGTTCGGATTGGCGAAGATTTTCGCCAGAATGGCGAGCCTACCGCCCTGCTTCGGCACGATCTTCCCGTTCTTCTTCCGCTTCCAGCCGCCGTTCCAGCGTTCCTGGTTCTCCCAATCCTTGGGATAGCCGATGCCGGGCTTGGTCTCGACATTGTTGAACCAGGCGTATTCCATGCCCTGGCGCGAGGTCCACACCTGTTTGCAGGTGACGGAGCAGGTATGGCAGCCGATGCATTTGTCGAGGTTCAGCACCATCGCGATCTGTGCACGGATCTTCATGACGCGGTCTCCTCGGCAACCGGATCGACGGGATTGGAATGGTCGAGCCATTCGACCTTGACGAGCTTGCGCACGACCACGAACTCGTCGCGGTTGGAGCCGACGGTGCCGTAGTAGTTGAAGCCGTAGGAAAGCTGCGCGTAGCCGCCGACCATGTGGGTCGGCTTCAGCATCGTGCGCGTGACCGAATTGTGGATGCCGCCGCGCTGGCCAGTGATCTGGGAACCCGGCACGTTCACGATCTTCTCCTGCGCATGGTACATCATGCACATGCCTTCCTGCACGCGCTGGCTGACCACCGCGCGCGCGGCGATCGCGCCATTCAGGTTGAACAGCTCGATCCAGTCGTTGTCAACGATGCCGGCCTTCTTGGCGTCCGTCTCCGAAAGCCACACGATCGGCCCGCCGCGCGACAGCGTCAGCATGATCAGGTTGTCGGTGTAGGTGGAGTGAATGCCCCATTTCTGGTGCGGGGTGATGAAGTTTAGCACGATCTCCGTTTCGCCGTTCGCCTTCTTGCCCAGCATGGCGGCAGCGGTGCGGGTGTCGATCGGCGGGCGGTAGACGGCGAAGCCCTCGCCGAAATCGCGGAACCAGCGATGGTCCTGATAGAATTGCTGACGGCCGCTGATGGTGCGCCACGGGATCAGCTCGTTCACGTTCGTGTAGCCGGCCGTGTAGGAGACATGCTCGCTCTCGATCCCGGACCAGGTCGGCGAAGAGATGATCTTGCGCGGCTGCGCCTGGATGTCGCGGAAGCGGATCTTCTCGTCCTCGCGCGTTTCCGCAAGATGCGTGTGGTCGCGACCGGTGATCTTGCCCAACGCCTCCCAGGCTTTCACCGCAACTTCGCCGTTCGTCTCCGGCGCGAGATACATGACGGTCTCTGCGGCATCGATATCGGTGTCGATTCTCGGTCGCCCGTCGGTCGGCCCGCCGTCGTTCACGCGATGGTTCAGCGCTCCGAGCCCCTTCACCTCGGTCTCCGTGTTCCACGAAATGCCCTTGCCGCCGTTGCCGAGCTTGTCAGCCAGCGGCCCAAGCGCGGTGAAGCGGCGGTATGTGTTCAGGTAGTCGCGCTCTACCACGGCGACCTGCGGCGCGGTGACGCCGGGCACCAGTTCGCATTCGCCCTTCTTCCAGTCCTGCACCTCGAAAGGCTGGGCAAGCTCGGCCGGCGTGTCGTGCTGGATCGGAGTGAGCACCACGTCGCGCTCGATGCCAAGATGGCCCTCGGCCAGTTCGGAAAAACGCTTGGCGATCGCCTTGTAAGTCTCCCAGTCGCTTTTTGCCTCCCACACCGGATCCACCGCGGCGGAGAGCGGGTGGATGAACGGGTGCATGTCGGAGGTGTTGAGGTCGTTCTTCTCGTACCAAGTGGCGGTCGGCAGAACGACATCGGAATAGAGGCAGCTTGTCGACATGCGGAAGTCGAGCGTCACCACGAGGTCGAGCTTGCCTTCCGGCGCGGCATCGCGCCACTTGACCTCTGTTGGCTTCTCACGGCCTTCCTCGCCGAGGTCCTTGCCCTGCAACCCATGCCGTGTGCCGAGGAAATGGCGCAGGAAATATTCATGTCCTTTGCCCGACGAGCCGAACAGGTTCGAGCGCCAGATGAACAGGTTGCGCGGGAAGTTGACCGGATTGTCGGGGTCCTCGCAGGCCATGGCGATCTTGCCGGATTTCAGGCCCGCGACGACATGGTCCTTCACCTCTACGCCTGCCTTTTCCGCCTCCGTCGCGAGCGTCAGCGGGTTGACGTCGAGCTGCGGCGCCGAAGGCAGCCAGCCCATGCGCTCGGCCTTGACGTTGAGATCGATCATGCTGCCTCGATAGGGCGCGGGATCGGCGAGCGGCGACAGCAACTCGGCAACGTCGAGCTTCTCGTAGCGCCACTGGTCGGAATGCGCGTAGAAAAAGGAGGTGCCGTTCATGTGGCGCGGCGGCCTCACCCAGTCGAGCGCGAAGGCGAGCATGGTCCAGCCGGTCTGCGGCCTGAGCTTCTCCTGCCCGACATAATGCGCCCAACCCCCGCCGGACACGCCGACGGTGCCGCACATCATCAGCATGTTGATGATCGAGCGGTAGCCCATGTCCTGGTGGTACCAGTGGTTCATGCCCGCCCCGATGATAACCATGGAGCGGCCCTTCGTCTTCTCCGCGTTTCCGGCGAAGCCGCGCGCAACGTCAATGGCGTGCCCGGCCGCCACTCCGGTGATCTTCTCCTGCCAGGCCGGGGTGTAGGGCACGTTGTCGTCGAAGCTTTTGGCGCAATCGCCGCCCAGTCCCCGGTCAATCCCGTAGTTGGCGCTGAGCAGGTCAAAGACGGTCGTGACATAAGTCTCACCATCCGCAAGCTTGACGCGCCGCACGGGCACGTTGCGGACGAGGACATCGCTGCCCTGGTCGTTTCCGGGAAAATGCGGATGCGGCGTGCCGCCGAAATAGGGGAAGGCGACCGGCAGCACGTCGTCGCGCCGATCGATCAAGCTCAGGCCCAGCCGCACCTCCGCGCCCGTCTCGCCATCCTTCTCCTCGAGATTCCAGCGACCCTTTTCTTCGCCGTCCGCCGGCCAGCGATAGCCTATCGACCCCTGCGGAACGACGAGATCGTCGCTTCCTTCCGCGAACGCCACCGTCTTCCACGCGGCGCGGTCGGATTTCGGTGTCCTGCGGCGCGTTTTCGGGCCGTTGACAACGTCGCTCTGGCGCACATAGCGGTCCGGCACGAAGCGATCGCCATCCTTCCTCAGCCGCACCAGCATCGGCATATCGGTATAGCGACGGCAATAGTCTTCGAAGTACGGTGTCTTGCGATCGAGGAAGAACTCCTTGAGGATGACATGGCCCATCGCCATGGCGAGCGCCGCGTCCGTGCCTTGCTTGGGGTGAAGCCAGAGGTCGGAGAGCTTCGCCACCTCGGAATAGTCGGGTGTAACCGCCACGACCTTGGTGCCGTTGTAGCGAGCCTCGACGAAGAAATGCGCGTCGGGCGTGCGCGTCTGCGGCACGTTCGAGCCCCAGGCGATGATATAGGCGGAATTGTACCAGTCGGCCGATTCCGGCACATCGGTCTGCTCGCCCCAAGTCTGTGGGCTCGACGGCGGCAGATCGCAATACCAGTCATAGAAAGAGAGAAGCGTGCCGCCGATGAGGCTCAGATAGCGCGCCCCGGAGGCATAGGAGACCATGGACATGGCCGGGATCGGCGAGAAGCCGACGACGCGGTCTGGCCCCCACGTCTTGATCGTGTGGACATTAGCGGCGGCAATGATCTCGGCCGCTTCCGTCCAAGTCGAGCGCACGAAACCGCCACGCCCGCGCATCGCCTTGTAGGACTTTGCGATCTTGCTATCGCCGACGATCGAGGCCCAGGCCTCGACGGGACCGAGCGTCTTGCGCGCCTCGCGCCAGGCGCTCACGAGGCGGCCGCGCACCATCGGATATTTGATGCGGCTCGCGCTGTAGAGATACCAACTGTAGGAGGCGCCGCGCGAGCAACCGCGCGGCTCGTGGTTCGGCATGCCCGGGCGCGTACGCGGATAGTCGGTCTGCTGCGTCTCCCAGGTGACCACCCCGCTCTTGACGTAGATCTTCCATGAGCAGGAGCCGGTGCAGTTCACGCCGTGGGTGGAGCGCACGATCTTGTCGTGCTGCCAGCGCTGCCGATAGCCCTCTTCCCACATCCGGTCTTCGTCACGCAATTCGCCATGGCCATCCGCGAAGGATTCACGACGTCGGCTGAGGTAGGTGAGACGTTCCAGGAAGTGGCTCATATAGCTGTTCCTAATGCTGGAGTGTCAGGTTTGCGCAACGGCTGGTTGAGCAGCGTCTTCGCCCATGACCGGGGCACGCCGCACTTCGGTCAGATAGATCAGGATCAGCGATACCCAGACGATCCCATAGAGCAGCATGAAGCAGCTTGAATTGACGCCAAGCAGGTCGAGGATGGCGCCGAACATGATCGGAAGCAGGAAGCCCCCGAGGCCGCCCGCCATGCCAACGATGCCCGACACTGCGCCTATCGAGTCAGGAAAATCGTCGCCGATGTATTTGAAGGTCGAGGCCATGCCGCAGGCGAAAGCGATGCCGAGCCCGAACAGCAGCGGCGTGAACAGCCAAGGCACAAGCCAGATGGCAAAGGTTACAGGCCCCTTGACGGTGTATACGATCAGCTGCGTTCTCGGATAGGACAGCAAAAACAGGCATATCCAGGCAAGCCAGAGAACCCACCAGGTGACGGCATGGGCTCCGAAGCGATCGGATAGCCAGCCGCCCAGCGCCCGGAATGCCCCGCCTGGCAGTGAGAAACTGGCGGCGAGCAGCGAGGCTTGGGCGATGGAGAAGCCGTACTCGCTCCGGAAATACTGAGGCATCCACACCGAGAGCGCCGTGAAGCCTCCGAACACGATCGAATAATATTGGCAATATTTCCAGACCCGCGGATCGCGCAGCACCGCCAGCTGTTGCCGCGCGGACGAGGCGCCCTTGCCAGCGCCGGGATCGGGTGCCGAGAAGACCCAGAAGACCGCTGCGGTGGCAAGGAGGCAGATGGCATAGACTTTGGGCACCGCCTGCCACCCGTAGTTATCGACCAAGACGGGTGCCACGAACATGTTGAGCGCCGCGCCGATGGTGCCGGCACCGAAAAATCCCATAGCGAAGCCGCGGCGTTCCCTCGGGAAAAAACGCGCCACATAGGGCGTGCCTACGGAAAAGGACGCGCCGACGAGACCAAGCGCAAGGCCGAGCAAGAGAAGCTGCCAAAGCGCAGTTGCATAGGAGGACAGCCAAAGCGGAACAGCGCACCCGACCAGAAGAAGCAGCATGATCAGCCGCCCGCCGAAGCGGTCGGTCCAGATGCCGAGCGGCAGGCGGAAGAGAGCGCCGGTCAGAACCGGTGTCGCCGTCAGAAGGCCAAATTGCGTGGCATCGAGCCCGAGTTCCTCGCGGATCGGGATTCCGGTCACGCCGAACATCATCCAGACGGCGAAGCAGACCGTGAACGCCCAGGTACTGACGAGCAATACGGCGAGGCTTCGTGTTTCCGGCATGGGCTAATGCCCGATCCCGGTCTTGTCTCGGACGGTCCGGTCGATAGCCGAATCCCAACAAGACATCGCGACGCTCAGCACCCGCGACCAGTGATCGAAGAGCCGCTCCATGGCCACGACCGAGCGATGGCCGTGCGTCGTCGGCTCGAACGGGAAGGATGCGGGCCCGGCAATGCTGGTTGCAGGTGGAAGAGGGCGGCTACGCGCATCCTGAAAGGTGTCGCGGGCACAATTGGGGAATTTTAGTGGAGTGAGGTGCCAGACGATCGCGCCGAGGCTGGAGACTCCCCGGAGTCTAGCCGTCAAGGACGGAAATCCAGCGACCAGAAACGGCACAATCGCATATCGGAGCAAGGCGGCCTCCCTAACGCGATAATTTTTCTCCACGCCTATCGGACATATTGATAACGAGTGAAGGACGAAACGCAACCCGACGATTTGGATTTCGTCGAACGAAGACGAGCAGGGGCGTGTGGAAGTTATTTCAACCGCGTTTGCGGAACCTTTCTATTCTTCCTAACGGGAGAAGCAGGCTCTTCGGGCAATCACGGTTTGATGCCTGAACGAACAGCTCTGAAGTAGACGACTGCTTAGGAGCATCGATTCGCTCCAGGTCGCGACAGCTGCGCGGAGGCGGTCCGAGGTTCCGAAACGGGGCCAGCGGGGCTATTCCAGGTGCCGCTACCCGATTGTACGGCGTGGGTCCATTTGCCCAGAGCGGAGCCGTGGCAAGGGAAAGGCCGCCAGATCATTCGCCCTCGCCGGTTTTGCCGCTCGGGCTATGATGTGGCTTGGCGAGCTCCGGCCTGGAGGGGCGATAAAGTCACATTATGCCTTGGATTTTTGCCTGACACCGATCATCTTGGCCCCGTAAGCCCAGGTTCCAGTCGCACAGGGCTTCATTCTCGAAATGGCAACCAAGGCCACGAACTCGACTGGACGCGGAGACACCATGCTCGGAGATCTGATCGCTGCGCTGGAGCAGCCGGAGGTGGTTGCCGATGTCCTGTCGACCCTCCAACCGGAGCTCGCCGCAAAACTCGCCGAACGCGCAACGAATGCCTCGATGTCCGTGGGTGATTTCTCGGCAGGTGCCGTGCGGGCCTTTCTCGACGAGGCTGACGATGATCTCTGGTTCCAGCTTCTGACCCTAATGCGGAAATCGGAGGATCCTGGGCTTGTGGCTGTGCAGACGATCTTGCGTTGGGTCGTGGCGGCATAGCCCGTTTTGCCATTTTGAAATCATCGCCAAGACGTAACGAGCCCAGTGGCATACGTGGCTGTCGTCATTTGATCTCCGGGAAACTCCCGGTTCCTTGCAATTCCGGTAATAAGATATATGTAATATGTATCTTTACGGGCAATTAGGAGAATGGCGATGTCGTATGATCGCAAGACTCTATCGAAAGATGGGCGGCCCGAGCCGCCGACACTACGGTTATCCCGTAGCGATGCTGAAATCGAGTGGGATGAGGTGGCGCAGGCATCGTGGGAATCTTTCCCCGCCAGCGATCCCCCTGCATGGATCGGGTGTGGCACAGCCGCCGCTCCATTGAAAGCGCTCTGATTTGCGGGCGGATTTGGTGCAAGTCAGGATCGGGACGGTCGTGGGAACGTTATGATCGACTTTGGGCACATCGTACGGGCGGATAGCCTCTGGGCCATTTGACCTGTGATCGCGATCCGAGCGGCTGTCATCTGTTCTACGCTGACCCATGCCGGATGTCGCGAATGCCTTGCGCAGTGCAGTCCGTCGAGCCGCGATGCCAACTTGAGGGCGATAACATGATACGGATCGACAACTTGCTGGAGAAGGTTCGCGATCGCCTGCTTCTCATCGGCGACGACCGGCAGCTTACGGAAGCCGCATCGCTCCTTTCCGACGATACTAGGCATATGGTCGTCGTATGCGACAGCGCTGGCGCGATGGCCGGTGTCATCACCCGAACGGATATCGTGCGCCAGATACGCCATTGCCAGGGATGCGCGTGCACGACGGCCTGCACGGCCGTCATGACCAGGAATGTGGTCTCATGCGAGGCGGGCGACTGGCTGCACGAGGTTTGGTCGACCATGAAGGAAAGAGGACTGCACAGTGTCCCGGTCGTGGACGCGGAGCGCAAGCCGATCGGTTTGCTGTTCGCCAGGGATGCGTTGGAGATGCTCTTGTCAGAAGTCGAATATGAGGAAGAGCTTCTCAGGGACTACGTTATGTGCGTCGGCTACCGCTAGGCGGCAGCAGTTTCAGTCGAAAGGTTAGGCGGCGGATACCACGGCCAGCGACTGGAGACGATGGTTTCCGAGCTCTGGGCGCGAGCCTGCTGTTCGGAGGAGCCGCACCGGAGGCAGCGGAGCGAAATAACCGGAACTCCAGTTAGGCTTTCGACATGATTTTCGCTCGCGGTGGCAGGTTGGTCCAGGTCGTGAATCACGCTCGGCGCCGCAGGGCACGGAAGATTGCCATTGGCCATCTTTGATCGTCACCCAGTGCTCTGCTCACCGTTCTCCGCATCGGCGCGACATCATGCCTCGATTGCCTCTAGATTAAACATGCATTAAAAATGCATGTTATCTGCAGCGTCCCGCCATCGCCGATGAAGGCGTTGCGCGATCATATATCGGAGCATGCGATGGAGTTCCCAGGCTTCTTTTCAGAAGCGCCCACGATCACGCTGCGCGATCCTTGGCCGCATTCCTTGGCCTCTCGAAAAGCGGGGTGATGTCCTACGCCTATGCAGATGCCGTGAAGCTCGCTGGCCATTCCTGTCCCATCGTCGCCGGTGCCTATCTGATGGTACGACGCGGGCTCAGCCGGCTCTATGGTGACGAGTTGCCCGAGCGGGGCGATGTGAAAGTCTACCTGCGTGCCCCGCGCGACGAAGGCACGACGGGGGTGATCGCCGCAGTGGCAACACTGCTCACGGGGGCTGCGCCCGAGACTGGCTTCAGTGGCATCGGCGCGAGTCATCGGTTCATCCGCCGCGATCTCCTGCGTTTCGACACACCGTTCGACGGGATGATGGCGCTCCGGCGGAGCGACAATGGGCGGGGCGTGATCCTTGATCTCGATATGACCGTCGTCCCATTCGCGCCCGAGATGCAAGTATTGCTCCCCCGGGTCATGACAGAGCAGGCCGACGAGGGCGAGCAGGAACGCTTTGCCCGACTCTGGCAGGCCCGCGTCGAGCAGATGCTGATCCGGCACGCAGATGACCCTGTGCTCATCCGAGTTTGCGAATGGAAGGCTGCGGCCTGAGCAGGGAGCCGACAATCTCACACGGCGCGGCCGCGTGTGGCCAGGAAAGTGCAGAAACGATGCAGTCGAGGCTTGAAGACTCCGCCAATGCGTCGGAACGCACCCAGGCGGTTCCGGACCTAGATGACGCGATTGCGGGAGGCACGCTGAAGCTGACGCAGCCGGATGCTCGCGGTCGAGGGCCTGCTTCGAGGGTGAAGCTTCCGCCATTGCCAGGGAATGACGATGCCCGCGCGTTGAAGGATCGGCTGCGCCAGATTTTGATCGAGCTGGCGCAAACCGAAACCGTTGCAACCTACAGAATTCTCGCCGAGCGGCTCGGCCTCATGCCGCCGCAGACCGTTCACCGAGTCGCCGGCCTATTGGAAAAGCTGATGGCGGATGATGCCGAAGCAGGTCGACCGCTTCTGGCGGCTCTTTGCGTTGGCCGCCTGCGCCACGGCTTGCCGGCGCCAGGCTTCTTCATGGCCGCCGAAGCGCTACGGCTTTTTAAGGGTGCTCCCGAAGGCCCTGTGGCGCGGGATTTTCATGTACGCGAGTTGGCCCGTGTCTTCGATTATTATCGTCAGTTCCGCAGTGGCTGACATCTATTCGCTGACGGCACCATGCGGCGAACAGCGTCGCCGTGAGCTTTCCGGAAGGGCGAAAAGCGATATGGAGAGGTTCGATGAATGACGACGCTATTCAGGTAGGCCGGATTAGGCGTTTCGCGGAAGGCTTTGAAGGATGCCTTGAGCGATGGATCGGACACAAACAGGAAACGGTCTGGCGCATGTTGACCGACCCGCCGCAACTCGTCCAGTGGCTTGCTCCCGGTTCGATCGAGTTGCGTAAAGGCGGCCGGGTTCATATCGATTTCGGCGACAGCGGGGTTGTGATCGACAGCACCGTGCTAGCGTTCGATCCGCCGCGCCTGCTCGCCTATTCATGGAGCGGTGGCGATGTAGCTCATCGGCCGTTGCGTTGGGTGTTGGATACCGTTGACGGGGGCACAGCGCTGACACTGACCGTGCAGCTTCCGGCAGGGGAAGACATTGCCAAGGCTTGTGCGGGGTTCGAGGCGCATCTCGATATGCTCGTCGCGGCGCTGGAAGGGGTTCCGATTCGATTTCCCTTCGATCGCTACCTGGCGGCGAAGCGCGCCTATGGGGAGCTTCTGCCGGAATAGCAGCGACCCGCACGGTGACATTGTCTGGCAAGAGCAGCCTTGGCTGGTTCGGGGTTTATCTAGCGATCGGCCACTTTGCCAATTCCGCTGGTCGATAGATGGCAAGCTACGGGCTCGGCCGTGCGCGTAGCCGGTCAAGCGCTCCTGCAGGCCCCTCGGCGTCGCACAGCACTTTCTGCGAATTGTTTGCGTTTCGACAAATAAGCGGCCCCATACCGGGATAGATTTTCGCGCCGGGCTCGATGTTTAAAGCTAGGGCCTGTCTCGCAGCTTTCAGGAATTTATCGAATATGTCAGATACAGAAGTCGTGTCCCGGCGTCAGCTGGACGTGCGCGTCGTCTTGCCCGTGGAACGCCATAGGGGCCGGACATTTGGCGTGTCGAGATCATGAGATTGCGGCCACCCGGCAGCGATTGTTGCTGCGGCAGCTGACGAACCAATGCTCCACGGCGTGACCTAGCGGCGCGAGCCGTCTGGAGCAAAAAGCCAACCCATGAGATGCGAGAGCAATCCTCGCCATGAGAATCTCCTTGCAGGTTAATGGTCGGGCGGTCGAGACGGAGGTTTCGGCAGTTTCGCGATTAAGCGGCTTGCTCCGCAACGTCCTTGGCCTGACAGGCGTCAAGGAAGGCTGTTGCGAAGGGGAGTGCGGAGCCTGCACGGTGCTGCTAGATGGTCAGCCGGTCAATTCCTGCCTGATGCTGGCGTTCCAGGCCGCGGGGTGTGAAGTCACTACCGTCGAGGGACTTGGCGGAAGCAGCGGCCTGCAAAACGCTTTCCTGCAATTGGGCGCAGTGCAGTGTGGCTACTGCACGCCGGGGATGCTGGTAGCGGCTGAGGGACTCCTGCGGGCCAATCCCAGACCGACCGAAACCGAAATCCGCCACGCGCTGGCGGGCAATATCTGCCGCTGCACGGGTTTCGAAAGCGTCGTTCAGGGCGTCGCTGCCGAAGCTGCCGCTCGTCAGGGGACCCTTTGATGAGCGATCTGTCGGTCGCCATGCCAGCCAATATGGCGGAGCTGCAGGCATTGTTCAGGGCAGCCGCGGGGCCAATAAGGTTAATCGCGGGAGGAACGGATATGCTGATCGCAGGCCGTCCGCTGCCAGTCGGCGGCCTTCTGGTAGATATCTCTCGCATAGCGGACATGGCCTTCGTTTCCGCCGATGCCAGCGGCATCTGCGTAGGAGGCGCCACGACTGTCGCCGCGATCGCGGCGGATCTCGAGATCCGGTCAAGGCTGCCCGCCCTTGCCGAAGCCGCCGCACAGTGCGGATCAATTCAAATCCGCAATCGGGCGACCATAGGCGGCAATATCGCAAACGCCGCCCCGGCAGCCGACCTTCTGCCCGTATTGGTCGCTGCTGAAGCTCGATTGGCCTGCATCGGGCGTGATGGCGCAACGTGCGAACTCGCGATATGCGACTACTCGCCTGACCGTGGATACCTGATCGCCGAAGTATTCCTGCCAAGCGGCGGCTTCTTTTCGCGTAGCGCTTTTGTCAAGCTCGGACCCCGGCGTGACCTGAGCATCTCGCGCCTCAATCTCGCGCTGCTCGGCGAATTTCAGGATGCCCGTTTCGGCGATGTGCGCGTTGTCGCCGGCGCGCTGGGGCCTCGTCCTCGACGCCTGCCTCTCGCAGAGGAAGCGCTGACGGGCAATAGGTTGGAGCGCGCCACCCTGCGCGGGTTCCTTTCGGCGTTGGCCGACGAGGTCGATGCGGCGATCCCCGGGCGCAGTTCGCAAGCCTACAAGCGGCGCGCGATCGCGGGACTGGGGCTCGATCTGGTCGCGCAAGCGGTGGGGCTTAGCCCGCGCGAGCAGCTCTTTCAGGACGCAGTGGAATGAACCAGTTGTCGCGCCGCATACCGCTGGTTGACGGTCTCGTGAAAGTGACGGGCGCTTTGCGCTTCACCGCCGACTTGCCTATCGACGGCCTGCTCCACGGCGCGCTCTTGCTGAGCACGCGCCCCCATGCCCGTATCGTTCGTTTGGATGCCGCTGCGGCATTGGCGGTCGAGGGGGTACATGAAGTGTTCTGGCATGGAAACACGCCCGCCGACTTCTACAACAGCTCCATATGGTTTTCGGGGCAGAAGGCGCTGGCCGACGAACAGATGTTTCCGCAAGTCGTGCGCCACGTGGGCGATCGAGTGGCGGCGGTCGTTGCGGAAACGGAAGAAATCGCTCGCCGTGCGGTGCTGCTGATCGAGGTCGACTATGTGGACCTGCCTGCCATCTTTGATCCCGAAGTCGCGCTGGGTCATGGGGGGCTGCCGTTGCGGGAGGACGATACTCCAACGTTCCTGAACCCTGTAGCCGGCGAGACGTTCGTGTGCGGCGACCCGGAGGCTGGCTTCGCGGCCGCTGATCTGATCGTCGAGACCCGCGTCACGACCCCGCGCAGCCATCATTGCGCCGTGGAGACCCATGCCTGTATCGCCAAGCCCGAACCCGACGGCCGCATCCTGATCCTGTCGCCGTGCCAGAGCGTCTTCGCCGTCCAGGCGGTCGTCGGCCAAGCGCTAGGGCTGCCCCCCGAGAAGATAAGGGTCCAAAAAACTCCCATAGGCGGGTCGTTCGGAGGAAAGGCGGAGCCAATCCTCGACCCCCTGTGCGCTTTCTTTGCCGTGAAACTCGGCCGGCCGGTCATCATTCGCTTCGATCGCCATGAGACATTCACCGCAACTCGTACCCGTTCCAGCGTCACGGGCTGGATGCGGATAGGGTTTGATGTCGACGGCCGAATCCTGGCGCGCGAGACCTACACGCTCGTAGACATCGGCGCCTACTGCACCGGGGGCAACTACTTGCCCAGCTCGATGCTTCAGCGGCTCGTGCGGCTATACGACGTTCAGGCGGAGCGCTATAGCGGCCGCGCTGTCTACACGAACACCGTTCCGGCAGGCGCATTCCGCGGCTACGGCTCGCCCCAAATCCACACCATAGCCGAAGTCACGCTGGATATTGCCGCGCGCCGGATCGGCGTCGATCCGGTGGTCCTGCGCCAGAGGAACCTCGTTGGCCCGGGGGCGATTGAACCTTGGCAGGGGCTCGACGTGGGCAACGCCCGGGGCAGGGAGTGCTTGAGCCGCGGCGCCGAAGCGTTCGGCTGGGCTGGGCGCTACCGGAAGGATGTTGGGCGAGGGCGGTGGCGGCGGGGAGTTGGGGTCGCTTCGGCTACTCACATCAATGGCTGCTATCCCGGGTTCCATGAAGAAACAACGGCTTCGCTGCGGCTGCTGCCGGATGGACGGGCCGAACTCGTCTGCGCTCTCCACGACCTTGGTTGCGGGGCTGATACCACGCTGGCGCAGATTGCAGCCGAGACGCTTGGGTTGCAGGCGCCCGACATCGTGATAGTTCCCGCCGACACTGATACCTGTCCCTACGACCTCGGCACGCGTGCCAGCCGCATGACCTATATCTGCGGGGAAGCCATTCGTCGCGCCGGGGTATCGCTTGCAAAGTCAATCCTCGCTGCCGCGGGTCTGGAGCTGAATGCGCAAGCCGATGACTTGTCTCTGGAAGCTAGCACAGTGCGTCACGGGCATGGCTCCGCCATGGCGCTCCCGGATCTCGCCGCCCGCTTAGCCACCCGCGGAATCGAGCTGCCGGCGGCAACGGAAAGCTACCGCGCCCAAGCCAACCCTGGCTCGTACGCGGCCCATTTCGCGGAAGTTGAAGTCGACAGCCTCACAGGCCGCGTACGGGTGACCGATTATCTGGCCGTTCATGACGTGGGTCGAGCGATCAATCCGATGCTGGTGGAAGGTCAGATCCACGGTGGAATCCAGATCGGCATCGGCTACGCGCTCTATGAAGATGTCGCGATCGACCGTACCACCGGCCGGATGCGTGGCGACAGTTTCAGCCGCTACACGCTAGCCAATGCGCCCGAGATGCCGCCTATATGTGTGTTGCTCGTTGAAGAGGGCGAACCAACTGGCCCCTTCGGTGCCAAGGCGGTCGGGGAGATCGCCACGATTCCGGTTGCGGCCGCAGTTGTCAATGCCGTGAACAATGCCTTGGGCACTGAACTGACGGACCTGCCGCTTTCGCCCGAACGCATTCTCGCGGCGATAGCCTGAGTGCGCCTCCTTCGCCGGATTGCTCAAGTTCGAGATCCGTGCCATTGCCTTTGACGGAGGGTTTCCTGTCTATCCGGCGCTGACCCCGAAGACTGTCCCGACGGCGGCTGTTATACCCATTGCCAGCGCCCCCCAGAAGGTGACGCGCACTGCCCCGCGCACCATATCGGCTCCTCCGGCGCTCGCCCCCAGGCCGCCCAGGATGGCCAGCGCGACGACCGTGGATGCCGCGACCATCACGCCTGTTCTCTCCGCGGGCGATGCGAGCGCCACAATTAACGGCACGACCGCTCCTGAAGCGAAAGTGAGGGCTGAGACCAGGGCCGCCTGCACGGGGCGGGCCGCGGCAGTCTCGGAAATGCCGAGTTCGTCGCGGGCATGGCTTCCCAAGGCATCGCGCTCTGTCAGCTGGACCGCAACCCGCTCGGCGAGCTCGCGGTCCAGGCCCCTGTCGACGTAAATCTGCGTCAGTTCCTCCAGCTCCGCCTCGGGCGTTTCGGCGAGTTCGCGCTTCTCGCGGGCGAGGTCGGCATTCTCGGCATCCGTCTGGGAGCTGACCGAGACATACTCTCCCGCAGCCATCGACATCGCCCCAGCCACGAGGCCGGCCAGTCCAGCGATCAGGATCGCGGTCGATCCTGATCCTGCCGCCGCTACGCCGACGACGAGGCTGGACGTGGAGACGATCCCATCGTTCGCGCCAAGCACGGCGGCGCGGAGCCAGCCGATCCGGTGGACCATGTGGACTTCGGAATGCGAGAGACGGCTCATTTCGGGTGCACTCCTGTGAGGCTGGTTTCCATGACTGATGAAGTTGGCGATAGCCCTAGGGCCGGGGAGATGCGGAGCGCCCGGAGGGCATTGAGGATGACGGCGACATCTATCGCCTCCTGAAGAAGCGCGCCCTGGACGGGTGAAAGGAGGCCAAGCGCGGCCGCTACCATGCCGAGGACGGAGAGACCTATTCCGGCGACGACGCTCTCCAGCGCGATGCGGCGCGCGGCTCGCGCGATCTCGATGCCAGGTTCCAATCGGTCGATGCGGTCGACGAGGAGGACCACGTCGGCAGCCTCGGCCGAGGCGGCGGCGCCGCGCGCTCCCATGGCGATGCCGATATCGGCTGCGGCGAGCGCTGGCGCATCGTTTACGCCGTCTCCGACCATCATCACCGGACCCCGCTTATGCTCAGTGAGCACCAGCAAGACCTTCTGGTCAGGGGTCAGGCCCGCACGGATGCCGTCAAGACCTAAGTGCTCCGTTACGCGCTCCGCCACTTCGCGGCGGTCCCCCGTGGCCAGCAGGATTCGCTCGATACCTTGCTTTCGAAGTCCAGATAACATGCTGTGCGTTTCTTCGCGAAGCCGATCGGCCATGATAAGATGTCCCGCCAGCTGCCCGTCCACGCCCACTGCCGCCATTACCGACCCGGCGCCGATCTCCGGGTGCTCCGTACCCATTTGCCCGATGCGGTCGGTCACGAACCGATGTCCGCCTATAATGACGGCGCGGCCGTCCACTATTCCAGTCAACCCCTCTCCAGGCATTTCCGTCACTTCCGACGGCACCGGAAGGGGCAACCCCCTGGCCTTCGCGGCAGCGACGATCGCCTGCGCCACCGGATGCTTCGAAGCCTGGTCGAGCGCCGCGCCAAGGCGAAGGATTTCACCCTCCTCGATACCCGAATGGCTGTCGATCGAGACGAGGTGGGGCCGGCCATCGGTCAGCGTGCCCGTTTTGTCCAGGATGAGCGTCCGGACGTGAGCCATGGCTTCGAGTGGGCCCGCTCCCTTGATCAGCACGCCAAAATGCGCCGCGCGGGATAGCCCGGCGACCAGCGCGACGGGGACTGCGAGGATCAGCGGGCAAGGCGTGGCGACAACCAGAACGGCGACGGCCCGGATCGGGTCGTTTGTGAACCACCAGGCGGCGAAGGCAAGCCCGACGGTGGCGGCCAGGAAACCGAGCGACCATCGGTCTGCGAGCCGCGACATGGGTGCCTTCGATTTCTGCGCTTCCTCCACGAGCCGGACGATACCCGCGTAGGTGCTGTCCTTGGCAGGCCGCGCCGCGATCAGGTCGAAGGCCTCGCCTGCGTTGGTAGATCCGCTCAGCGCCTCGCCGCCTGCCTCCGTGCGGACGGGGAGCGACTCCCCCGTTAAGGCAGAGGTGTCGAGGAAAGCCAACTTTGAAGCGATGGTACCATCCACGGGGACGACGTCTCCCTGACGGATCAGCAGGCGGTCGCCCGGCAAGATGTCGTCTAGAGGCAAGTCCACAAGCGCGCCGTCGCGATGCTTCGTCGCTTTGCGCGGGACGCGCGACAGGAGGTCGTGCATCTCGCTGCGCGCACGCCCCTCCGCGAAACTTTCGAGAAAGGTGCCTCCCGAATACATGACGGCGACGACCGCCGCTGCCAGCGTCTCGCCGAAAGCCAAGGCGGCGGACATGGACAGCGCCGCAACGATGTCGAGTCCCACCTCGCCGCGCCACAGGCTGCGTAGGATTTCAACCAGCAAGACCGCCAGGACCGGAACTACGCCGACGAGCCAGATCGTCCGCGCGAGGTCAGACTGGGCTGTGAGATAGAAAGCGAGGCCAACGCCAAGGCCGCTTATGGCGACCACTAGCATTGCCGTTTTGAGAGTGTCTTCGTTCGAATGCTCCATCGCACCTCAACCCTCTGCCGTCGATGCTGACATCTGGCCGCCAACAAACACCGACCCGACGGGTGGGGTCCTACATCCTCGCCACGGCGAAGCAGGAGGCTTCGGGCCGAAGCGCGCAACCCAAGCGTCTTTGACGTGGGCTGAGGGTTCGGCTTGGACGCTACGGCTTGACGGTAAACTCCGTCCACATACCCGCCGCGAAGTGACCTGGCACATTGAGCACGTATTTTTCCGGCTTCAGGTAGGCGAAACCAGTTGTCATGGGCCCTTCGTCCCACAACGAAACCTGAACCGTGCTGGCGGCATCGGCACCACCAGCCAAGCAACGACTGCGGCAAGCGTCAGTGCCGCAGTCCTTAGCATCGTTTTCAAAGCGATATCCTCTCGGCAAACACCGATGGAACCGACACCGGCGATCGACCAGAGCCATGGCACCTGCCAGCGGCCCAACAGTGATTGCATGGTTGCATCTGCAGCCAACTTTATCCTTGCGCGGGATCAAAACGCCCGGCACGCGATGTGTGTCATTCGGCGAATCCGGAGACCGATGCCATTATGCGCAACATGTCTTGCTGCGCGTCGGTAGGCCCCTAATCCTGTTTGAAGTCCGTCTCAGCGGACATCGGAATCTCTGGTTGCACGGGTGGGCTGGCGATCGATCGCTTGATTCCACGCCAGCCAGCGAACGACGGCAGGTCGTCGGCCATTGCGGTGGCGTTGCGGATCTGGACCATCGCGCTGTTGCATCGCCTCGCTCAGATCCATCAACTCCTCCTAAGCGCCACGTAGATCGCTGGTATCACAAGGACGGTCAGCAGCGTCGACGAGGCCAGGCCGAACAGCAGCGAGATAGCCAGTCCTTGGAAGATCGGGTCGGTCAGGATCACTGCTGCACCGATCATCGCCGCAAGTGCGGTCAGAAGGATCGGTTTGAAGCGGATCGCGCCGGCCTTGAGCAGCACGCCGAGCGGCCCGTCTGTCCCCCTGGCATGCCGGATGAAATCGACCAGCAGGATCGAGTTGCGGACGATTATGCCGGCGAGCGCGATGAAGCCGATCATCGAGGTTGCCGTGAAGGGCGCGGCGAAGGCCCAGTGGCCGAGCATGATGCCGATCAGCGTCAGCGGGATCGGCGTTAGGATGACCAGTGGCAGCTTGAACGATCCGAACTGCGCGACGACCAGGATGTAGATGCCGAGAATAGCCACCATGAAGGCGGCGCCCATGTCGCGGAAGGTCACCCAGGTCACCTCCCATTCGCCGTCCCACAGGAGGGTCGGCTTCGATTCGTCGTCCGGCTGGCCGTGCAGCGCGATCTGCGGCTTCGGCAACGCCCCCCAGTCCGCCCTGACGATGGCGTCGTCTACGGCGAGCATACCATAGACCGGCGCCTCGAACGCGCCGGCCAGTTCGCCCATCACCATCTCGGCCGGCCGGCCGTTATGGCGGAAGATCGGGTAGGAGGCCGGCTCCCGGCTCACCCGGACGATGTCGCCGAGCTCGACGACGTCGCGCGCGCCGGGCAGCGCGTTGGCGGCCACAGGCGTCGCCAGGGCGCGCTGGTCGACCACGCCGTTGCCCTTGGACAAGGCGAAGCGGATCGGGATCGGCAGGCGGCCGCCGCCTCGGTGCGAGTAGCCGACCGTGGTCCCGCCGTAGAGATAGCTCAGCGTGTCGTAAACGTCCGCCTGCTCGACCTTGTAGTATTCGAGGTTGTCCTGGTCGATTGAAAGCCGGAGCCGCTCTGGCTGGTTGTGGAAGCTGTCGTCGACGTCGACGATGAAAGGGATGCTGGCGAAGGTCTCGCGAACCTTGGCCGCAACCGCGCGGCGGGTCTCGGCATCCGGGCCGTAGATTTCGGCCAGGAGCGTGCCGAGCACTGGCGGGCCAGGTGGCGGCTCGACCACCTTCAGCACCGTGCCCGCCGGCATTGCCATTCCCTTCAAGCGATCGCGCAAGTCGAGCGCAATAGCATGGCTGGCGCGGCTGCGGTCGCCCTTGGGAAGGAGGTTGACGGCGATGTCGCCCTGTTCGGGGCTCGATCGAAGGTAGTAGTGGCGCACCAGGCCGTTGAAGTTGAAAGGCGCTGAGGTGCCTGCGTAGGTCTGGAACGAGACCACTTCCGGCACGGAGGCCAGCCGGTTCACGGCTGCCTGCAGCAGACGGTCCGTGTCCTCGACCGACGAGCCCTTCGGCAGGTCCGCCACAATCTGGAGTTCGGTCTTGTTGTCGAAGGGCAGTAGCTTGACCGTGACATGCTTGGTGTAGATCAGCGCCATGGACCCAATCGTGGCAATGCCCACGACCAAGAGGAACGTCCACGCCCGGAACCGCGACTTCAAGATCGGCCGCGCCACCGCGACATAGATCCGGCCCAGCACGCCGCCATGCGCGCTGCCGGCACGGCCATGCACGCCGGCCTGATCCTTTCCGCCGAGCTTCATCATCAGCCACGGTGTCAGCATCACCGCCACGAAGAAGGAGAAGAGCATCGCGGCCGAGGCGTTGGCTGGGATCGGGCTCATATACGGGCCCATGAGGCCGGAAACGAACAGCATGGGGAGCAGCGCCGCGACCACGGTCAGCGTCGCCACGATGGTGGGATTGCCAACCTCGGCGACAGCGTCGATCGCGGCCTGGGTACGCGAACGTCCATCGTCCATCGCCCAGTGGCGCGCGATGTTCTCGATGATCACGATGGCGTCGTCGACGAGGATGCCGATGGAGAAGATCAGGGCGAACAGGCTGACGCGGTTCAGCGTGTAGCCCATGATGCGCGATGCGAACATGGTCAGCAGGATCGTCGTGGGTATCACCACGGCCACCACCAGGGCTTCCCGCCAACCGATGGCGACGGCGACCAGGAGAACGATGGAGACGGTCGCAAGGCCCAGATGGAAAAGCAGCTCGTTGGCCTTCTCATTGGCCGTTTCGCCATAGTTGCGCGTCACGCGCATCTCGATGTCTTTCGGGAAGACTTGGCCGCGCACCTGCTCGAGGCGCTTGACGATCGTATCGGCGATGACGACCGCGTTGGTGCCCGGTCGCTTTGCGATCGCCACCGATACGGCCGGCGTGCGCTCGAGACCGGTGTCGGACTTGACGATGTTGGTGACGCGGTTCTCCGCCGGCGACGTCGCGAGCACCACGCTGGCGACGTCGCGGATATAGACTGGCCGGCCGTCGCGAGCCGTCAGCAAAAGGTTGCCGATGTCGGACAAAGCCTGCAGCGTCTGGCCAGCCACCAGAACACGCTGACCGCCCTGATCGCGCACCGTGCCGATCTGGAAGGACCGGTTGGCGCCCGCGATCTTGCCCGTCAGCTGCTGCAGCGTGATCCCATATAGCGAGAGCTTTTCCGGATCCGGCTCGACCTGGATCTCTTCCGGCTGCTCCCCGACTATGTAGGTGAGGCCGATATCGGGAAGCTTTGCGACCTCGACCTGCAGCTCATGTGCGAGACGCGTCAGGTCCGCCGAGGAGTAGCGTGCCGCCGCTTGCGGCGCCGGCGTTATCGTCACCACCACTATTGCCACGTCGTCGATGCCGCGTCCGACGATCAGCGGTTCCGGAATCCCGACGGGGATGCGATCCATATTAGCGCGGACCTTGTCGTGGACACGCAGGATCGCGGCATCCGAGCTGGTGCCGACCTTGAAGCGCGCGGTTACCAGCGCGCCGTCGTCCATCGTCTGCGAATAGACGTGCTCCACGCCGTCTATCCCCTTGATGATCGTCTCCAGCGGCTCGGTTACGAGCTTGACGGCATCCTCGGCCTTCAGGCCGTTCGCGGATACATGGATGTCGACCATGGGTACGGAAATCTGCGGCTCCTCCTCGCGCGGCAGCGTGACCAAGGCCACGAGCCCAAGCGCCAGCGCGGCCAGCAGGAACAGGGGAGTCAGTGGCGATGCGATAAAGGAACGGGTAAGCCAGCCGGCGATGCCGAGTTTCATGGCAGCACGACCTGGTCGCCATCGGCAAGACCACTCAGGATCTCGACGCGCGGCTGGCCGGCATCCCGGAATGTCCCGCCCAGCACGACCGCGACGTCTAGCGGGCCGTCCGCCGTCTCGACCCTGACGTAGTCTATGCCGTGGACGGTTCTGAGCGCCTCTGGGGGAACGCCGAGCATGGTCCGTTTGGCAACAGGTATGGACACGAGCGTGCGCTCATTGACGAAATAGGTCCCGATATCGGCGACTTCGACGTCGGCAATCACACGACCATTCTCGATCTCGGGATAGACCTTGGCGATCCGCCCTTCGCTGGCCTTGACGAAGCCGGCATTGGTGCCCGTGCCGCGTTCGCCGATGTCGACGTGGGCGCCTTCCGTTATTTCCACTGCGTGCCGTTCCGGCAAGGACAGTCGCAGATAGTATTGGCCCGACGCAACCCGTGCGACGGGTTCGCCTGCCATGATCACCGAGCCGGCAGCCACCGGAATCGTCAGGACCCGGCCGTCGGCCGGAGCCAGGATGTCGCCTTCCCTGGTGCTTTGCTCGATGACCGCCCTCTCGGCGATCGCAGCCACGAGTTGGTTCGTAGCGACATCGAACTGCGTCTTTGCGGCGTCTACCCGGCTTTGGGCGGCAGCACCCTTGGCGAGCAGGTCCTGCGCGCGCTGCAGATCGGTGCGGGCGCTATCGAGCTGCGACTTCAGCGCGGCGATCTTGGCGTCGGCCGCTCTGAGCTGCAATGCGAGCTTGTCGTCGACCACCGTGGCGATCACGTCGCCTTTGCTTACCTGGGTGCCCTCCGAGACCCGGACGGACGAGACCGTTCCCGAAATCCTCGCCCTTGCCGGCAGGATGGTGCGGCTCTCCACCTGTCCATACACCGCCTTCATCTCGGTGACGGTGGACGCCTTGACGATGAACTCGCCGGCGCGTGCATCGACCGCGACAAGGCCGGCGACGCCGATAAAAAAAATGTTCGCGAGGGCCGATCGTATGGTTCTCATCACGCTTGTCTCGGTTGTTGGAAAATGGGCCGGAAGGCGGCTGGATCGCCTCCCGGCCAGAAGCCAATTGCTCGATGATGCCGCTACTTGAACGCCACGCCCGACTTGCAGCCGAGCTTCTTCAAGACCATCGCTGCCGGGCAGAAGCCTGTGACCGAGGCTTGCACCATGTTGAGCCCGGCGAATGCGGTCAGCAGGAACCAGTAGGGCGAATAGTAGATGCCGAGCGCGAGCGATATCAGCACCATGAAGCCCGCGAACATGAGAACTGCCCTGTCTATCGTCATGATCCTTTTCTCCTGAATACCGCCGTCTATTCGGCCGGCTCGATGTTGATGGCCTTGAGTTTCTTGATGCCGAGAACGTCGAGCGCCAATCCTTCATAGAAGGTCTCGCTCTTTCCCTGCCGGACCTTGTGGAGGAAGTATTTCTCGAACCCGACCTTCGCCGCGTGGACCCACTTGCCCTGCGAGGACCAGTTGACGTTGCGGGGAGGGATTTGCGGCTGCGCGACGAAGGCTATGCCTTCATCGCCGAAATCGGCGAGGCAGACCGCGTTCCATGTCGCGACAGCCCGTGGTTCCTCGCCGCGCAGAAGCGCGCCGATGTTCTCGGCGGTGGCCGTCACCATGGATTCGATCATGAAGCCAGTCTTCGGCACGCCGACGGGAAGCGGCGTCTTGCCGACCGGCGGAATGGCGACACAGACGCCGATCGCAAAGACGTTCGGATGGGTCTGGTTGCGCTGATGCTTGTCTATGGTGACGAAACCGCGCGGATTGACCAGGTCCTCGGTTCCTATCAACGCGGGAACGCCGCGGAAGGCGGGCAGCATCATCGAGAAGGCGAAAGGCAGATCGTGCCTGGCCTTGGTGGTTCCGTCCTCGTTCACTTCCGCGATATGCATGATGTCGGCGTCGACCGAAGTCACCTTGGCGTTTGTGACCCACTTGATGTGGCGCTCGCGCATGGCGCTCTCGAGCAGGCCCTTGGTATCGCCGACCCCGTCGAGGCCGAGATGGCCGATATAGGGTTCCGGCGTCACGAAGGTCATCGGCACACGGTCGCGTACCTTGGCTTTGCGCAGCGCGGTATCGAGGATGAAGGCGAATTCATAGGCCGGGCCGTAGCAGGACGCGCCCTGGACCGCGCCCACGATGATCGGACCCGGCTTGCGGACCAATTCGTCAAACCTCGCCCGCGTGGCGACGGCATGGTCGATGTGGCAAATCGATTGGGTATGGCCGGCAGGTCCGAGACCCGGCACCTCATCGAACGCAAGGTCGGGGCCGGTCGCGATGATCAGATAGTCGTAGTCGACGAAGGCGCCGTCATTGAGCTCGACGCGGTTTTCCTTCGGATGAACCTTCTTCGCGCCCTGGGGCCGCAGCGCGATGCCGCGCCGTTTGAAGGTATCCGCCAGATCGACGGTGACGTCATCGCGCTCCCGCCAGCCGACGGCGACCCAGGGATTGGAAGGCACGAAGGAATAGGATGTGCCCAGCGTGACGACGGTCAGCCGGTCCTCCCGGAGCAGCTTGTCGCGCATTTCGTATGCCATGATCGTGCCGCCGAGCCCTGCTCCGAGGACGACGATGTGTGACATGATGATCCTCCCGTTGGTTCGATCTTCGCAGCATCCTGCGCGGGGAAGTCGCGTTCCGCGTTGACCGGGCTCAATTTCCAAACGGGGCTGCGCGAATGTAAGGTGGCGGCATCGGTAATCCCGAATGGCAAGCTTGCATGTAACATTCAAAGATTATAAATTCAAGAACATGAATGTAAGAGATTTGATCCCGGCTTCAGGCAAGGCGGCGGAACTGCTTCGGAGCCTGTCGCATCCACAGCGTTTGCTCGTGCTGTGCGCCCTCGGCAACGAGGAGCGATCGGTGGCCGAATTGCGGGAACTGCTCGGCATCGATCAAGTGCCGATGTCGCAACAGCTGATGCGGCTGAGGGCTGACGGGTTGGTCGAGGCCCGTCGCGACGGAACGACCGTCTATTACCGCATCGCGAGGCCTGAAGTGCTGACGGTTATCGAGGCGCTGCACTCGGCCTTCTGCCCGAAGTAGGATTTTCGACGGTCGGTCCGCAATGCCGTTCCTTGTTTGATCAAAGTCAAGGCAGCGCAACCGGGTATGCAATTTTCTTTCCACCAAGAAGCGTCAGCCGGATGAACGCCCGCCTGATCCGATAGCGGAGAGAACAAATGATTTTGAACAATGGCACCCTTGTTGCGGTTACGGACGGCGAGAGGCTTCGGTTGTTCTACAACAAAGGCCATGAACCTCATCTCGATCTGGTCGAAATCGAGGATCAGGTCCTTGAAGCGGCCCACGCCGGATCCGGCGGCAGGCATCGCAATTCAACAGCCAATCCGGACGAGTCCCGACTGCGCGAGGATGATTTCGCCGGATCGGTTGCGGCCTATCTCAACCGCGAGGCGCTCAAGGAGACATATGAGCACGTACTGGTGATCGCCAACCCGCGCACGCTTGGTGAAATGCGCAAGCATTACCTGCCGTCGCTGGAAGCGAAACTGGCGGGCGAGATCGGCAAGGACTTTGTCAAGCACTCGGTGGAATCGCTCAAGCAAGCCCTTTCGGCGGCTTAAGGCAGCGCGGGCGATTCCGAAAAGGACTGGCCAAGGTGGACCAACTGACGGCACGGCCCAGGAGTTAGTTCGAGTGCGGTCAGACGCTCAGTCGCCGAGTATCCGTGAAGCACGCATTGCGCATCATATCAGACTCGGTCGATGCTCGCTTATGCGCGCCGGACCTACCAAAGCGAGAAATGCGAGCCCAGGAACACGATAAACTGGCCCGTAGTCAGAGGGACCTTCAGGATCGGGCCATCCTCTCCACTGTCCTGAATAGGCTGCCCGCGAACATAGGGATGCCCCTTTAGGGTAGTCTTCCAGATCGTTGGAAAGTCCCATCCCATTTTTCTTTCGGCGTTACAAGCATCGATAAGCTTGACAACAGCATTGGTCATTGAACGGATTGCCTAAGCGCTTGATCTCAAGACATATGACCCACCACGGCAGGAAGGCGTTTGATTCCGATCAAAACCGTTGAACACAGTCGCTTACAACGGTACCCACCATCCTCCTCCTTGCGGTAGTCAGCTCGACATCAGCCGATTGAGCCAGACCTCGTCGAGCAGCGATCGGGTAACTCCGCCGAACACCCATTCCCTTAGGCGGCTATGTCCGTAGGCTCCGGAGACGATCAGTTCGGCATTGACCGAGGCTAGGAAATCAATAAGGCGACCGGCTTCATCACCCGACTTCAGGATTTCCGTCCGGGCCTTGATGCCGTGACCGGCGAGGAAGCTCGTGACATCCCCGATGCCGTCCTTGATCCAGTCATCTGGATCAGGATCGACCGCAACGACGGTGACTTCGTTGGCCATGGCCATCAGGGGTACGGCGTCTGCCACGGCTCGTCTCGCTTCACGCGTATCCTTCCAAGCCACAACGACCCTGCCAGTGGGTAAATGCGCCGTACCGTGAGCGGCGACCAGCACAGGCCTGCCAGCGCGCAACACCAGATTGCCCGGATCGGCTTTGCGATAGGGGTCGCCAGTGGATGCACCCTGGGAGGCGCTGGTGACGATGAGGTCGACGAGACGCGAGCTGCTGGTAAGGGCGTGGTCCGGGTTTTCGACGGCGTCTCTCCATTCCGAACTCACGGATCTGGCAACGAGACTGTTGAACTCGCCGTGCATATCCTTGAATCGCTTCCTTATTTCGTCTCTCAACTGCTCCCAGAGCTCGGCAGCAAGGGCCGCGCCCTCCGGCGCCATCGTCACTGGCAACGGCGCGTCAGCAGCGCAGAAGCCGATCAACCGAGCGCCAAAACGCTTGGCAAGGTCGATGCCCACCCGCGTGAGCGGCTCGATCGGGCTGTCGATGTCAAGGTTCAGGAGAATGGATTTGTAGCTCATTGGCCGCGCTTTCGGTTTGAACGTTCCTCGATCGTCTGAAGCTACGGCGCGGGGATGAGTGCGCCTTGATGCTAATCAAATCGGTTTCGCGCCTGCTCACGGCATGTGGGAATCAAAATGGGTCACTGGGTGGTTGCCCGACGACATCACCCCAGCTCGGAGCACGGCGCATCCTTGACGCAGGTCAAGGAACGCAACGACTGTTCGGCTACTGTGCCCTGTCGGACTGATCCGGCGAGGGCGTTTACGATGACTGTTCAGACCGGCGTTCAAGCTGTCCCCGCAACGGCTGTCGCTTCGCGAAACGTGTTGGCAATCAACCGGCTGATTGCGGGCAGGCTGCGTGACTATGCCGATCTGCTGATCCAGCAAGGCGAGGGCGGATTTCGGGCCAAAGCTTTCCGGCGGGCAGCCGACGTGATTTCGGGGCTCGATCGGTCGGTCGACCAGATCCTTTCGCAGGAAGGGCGCGAGGGATTGATCGCGCTGCCTGCGGTTGGGACGGGGATCGCCAGCGCGATCGCGGAAATGGTCAGCACTGGGCGATGGTCGCAACTGGATAGGCTGCGAGGCGAACTTGCGCCCGAGGTTCTATTCAAGAGCATCCCTGGGATCGGATCCAGGATGGCAGGACGCCTTGCTGCGGAAGCGAAAATCGAGAGTTTGGAGGAACTTGAGAACGCCGTTCGTTTCGGCAAGTTGGACGTGAAAGGCCTCGGCCCGCGACGTAGGCGGATGATCGCGGCAGGCATCGCGGAACGCCTTGGACGGCCGATCTTCGTGCCACAGGCCAGGGGCGCTCGACCGTCGGCCGCATTGCTCTTGCAGGTCGACCGGACATATCGCGAGCGCGCGGCTGCGGGACAGCTCCGCAAGATAGCGCCGAAGAGATTCAACCCGACGGGAGAAGCCTGGCTTCCCATTCTGCATGCTCGTCACAGCGACTGGCATTTCACCGCTCTCTTCTCAAACAGCGAGCTGGCTCACCGGCTCAACAAAACCGCCGACTGGGTGGTCATCCACTATAACAAGGACGGCCAGCCTGACGGCCGGTGCACCGTGGTCACTGTCTCGCGGGGACCTTGGGTCGGAGAGCGTGTCGTCCTCGGACGGGAGAGCGCTGAAGGCGAGGAGGAGGGATCGGATGAAACGCGGCACCGGAAGTGAGGATATCGAGACGCCCGAACTGGCGGTTCCTGTCCGGAAAGTCTGCTTCATAATCGACAAGGCACATGAATTCGACGTCAAGGTTGCCGTTACCGAGCCGAACACAGGGTCCAATCCTTCGGACGACAATGAGATTGCGGTGCTTCAAGATCACGCCTACGACCCTGTGGGTGAAGAGTTCTCGCTGATTTCGGAACTGTCTGTAGACGAGCAGACCGACCTCGTGGCGCTGATGTGGCTCGGCAGGGACAACGGACAGGCGGTAGATTGAGAAGAAGTTCCCAAGCAGGCCGCTGATGCCCACAACAAGCACACGGCTCGTTATCTGATCGGAGAGCCGCTCTTGGGGGATCACCTTGAAGCCGGCCTTGGCGCTCTTGGCCTGTCTTTCTACGACTGACGGAGCGGCGGAGAAGGCCGCAACGACGCGATCCACCGCGCCAATGAACTTGACGTGCGTCAAGGCGATTGCCGGAACTCCATGTTGATCTATCGGCTCCCCATGGAGTCTAGACATGATCTACACGACGATACTGGTCCACCTCGACATCGATTTACCGGCAGCGCCGCGTCTGATCTTTGCGCAGGAAATCGCGAGAAAATTTGAGGCCGATCTTATCGCGGTAACGGCGGGCGAGGCCGCCATGTTGATGTCGCCGAGCGAATCCTCGTTGGCGGCTGAGGCGGTTTTGCGTCGGCTGGAAGATCGCATGAAGGAGCTCAAGGAGGAATTCCTTGCGGTCGCCGGCAACAATGAGCGTGCGACGTGGCGTGCCGAACTCGACAACCCCACACGCGCAGCCGCCCTTCACGCGCGAGCAGCCGATTTGGTCATCGCGGGCGCTCCCACCGCTGTCGGCAACTCCCATAGGACGATCGATCCAGGCACATTGATCCTTTCTGCGGGAAGACCAGTTCTGCTTGCCGCAGATGACCTCAGCGCTCCCAAAGGGGAGAAGGTCATGGTCGCTTGGAAGGATTGCCGCGAATCGCGGCGCGCGGTGGTCGACGCGATGCCCTTCTTGCGCAACGCCAAGGAGGTGACAGTTTTCAACATTGCCGAGGAGGGGACGCTCGGCGCGCGCGATGGTGCCGCCGATGTGGTGCGTTTCCTAATGAAGCATGGCGTAAACGCCCGATCGCAGTTGATGGAGAGCGACGGGCTGTCGGCGGGCGATGCCATCATCGTCGCGGCGGATCAACTCGGTGCCGATCTCATCGTCGCGGGCGGCTACGGCCATGGCCGCTTTCGCGAATGGGCATTCGGGGGCGCAACGCGATCCCTGCTCGGATCGGGCTCATGCCACAGGCTGCTGTCGAACTGAATGACAATTGCACCGCTGCCCCCAACAGCGGCTTACGATCTACTCGCCGACGGCCAACTGAACATACCTTTGAAGGAAACGAGGCCAATGAAACTGCTAGCATCTCTGTTCTTGCCAACTTATCCCGACCCTCCGGGCCTAAAGGTCGTATCGAACGGGGTGGCGGTAGCCCGACACCTCGGCTCCGCGCTGGATGCCGTGATTGTCAATGTCGACATCCCGGACGTTTCAAATGCCTTGTCCAGTTTCCTGCTCGATCTTCCAGCCAAGATCCGGGAGGTGAACGCGGCCAGCCGGAGTCGCGGCAAGGAATTATTGGAATTGATCGCGGCGGAAGCCCAGCGATGCAATGTCCCCTTGACAAGCCAGGCACTGAAAGCCCAACCCGCGCTGATGGGAGACGTGGCCGCTAAAGAGGGCCGCTACTTTGACCTCTGCATGGTGGGTTGGACAGCCAAAAACCAGGCGACGCAGGCGACCGCTGAAGAGGTAGTGTTCAGCTCGGGTCGGCCGACGCTGATTCTTCCGGGCGACGAAGATGTCATCCCGCTCGATCATGTGGTTGTCGCCTGGGACGGCAGCCGCGTTGCTGCGAGGGCTGTGGCCGATGCGAAGCCGTTTCTAGAACGGGCGTCGACAATATCGATCGTCACTGTGACTGACGAGAAGGTACTGCCGCGCGAAGATACCGGCGATCGTCTGGCGCATGGCCTAGTGGCGCGGGGTTTCTCCGCCACGGCCGAGTCGATCCATGCCGGCGACAACGAAATCGGCGCTGCGCTTCAGGACCATGCCATAAGGATCAACGGTGGCCTCCTTGTCATGGGGGGATGGGGCCACTCCCGACTTCGAGACTTTGTACTTGGCGGAGCGACAGAAGGGATTCTGTCGGACTTGCGCCTGCCCGTCTTGATGTCGCACTAAAGCGCGTCGCGCTGGAACGGGTTCAGGCGACGCGCCTTAAGTCTTCGTTTGATGCATGTCGCCCAAGTTTGATGCATGTCGCCCAAAATCGCTGCGCACTTTGGGCGACATGCATTAGGCCTACGATCGTGGATCGCGATCAGGATCCCGCCTCGCGTTTTCCCAGCCAATCCGACAGCGCACCGGAAAACACCTTGGTGATGGCGGCCGTCGCTTCGGCAATGCCTTCGATGATGCCGACCGTCACCATCGATGCACCCATCACGGTGACTAGATAGATCGGCAACAAGGCGTGGATCGTCTCCGACGAGACACCCACCAGCAGCGAGACGAAGTTCAGCGCCCAGATCCCCGGAGGAATGGTCCTCAGGCGGACTGGTTTCCTCGAACTGTTCCATGCCCTTTCGTCGTGTCGCGTAGCGAACCGGCGGTGGCGCTGTCCATGCAGATCGACCGCACCATGGGAAGAACCGTTGCGCCACTGCGGGAGCATCCGCGAATGCGGTTGATCTCGCGCAAAGTGGAGATCGATCGACGGCGTAGAATGATGTCCATTTCAAAGATGGAGCAGGCCAATGCAGAAGGCTTTGGTGAAGTCGGCCGCGGCAGCGAACGCTGCTTTGGCTCTTGCCCCTGGCGCGGCATGGGCGCAGGTGCCGTCGGATGCCGGAAGATACGATTGGGGACCCCACATGATGGGGTGGGGCGGAGCTTGGTATGCCATGATTTTCGGTCCGCTGTTCATGATCGTCTTCCTCGCGGTGCTGGTGGCAGGCGCGGTCCTTCTCGTCCGCGGGCCGGGTGGATCGTGGTCGGGACCAATGTCGCCACATCGCTCGGTGACGAGCCGCGCACCGCTTGACATTCTTCGCGAGCGATTTGCGCGCGGCGAGATCGACAAGGAAGAATTCGAGGAAAGGCGCCGTGTGCTAGGCGGATAACCGGCGCCAGCGCCCAAGGCCATCGACCGCCTCTTGAAGGAGCGCGCCGGATAAGGGTCCGAAACGAGGCTATGGCTCGAACCAAGTGCCCTGCCGGCCTTTGACGATCTCGACCGCGTCTTCGAGCCGCCCGATCGCCGATGGGTTGCCGATGGCTTCGACAAATTCGATTGCGGCGCTGATCTTAGGCCCCATCGAGCCTGCTGGAAAGTCGAGCCCGGACAATTCTGTCGGCCCGACCCTGCGGAGCGCGCGAGCGTCTGGCGTGCCGTAGCCGATATAGACCGCATCGACATCGGTCAGCATGAGCAGCATGTCGGCCCCCAACTGACGCGCCAGAAGCGAACTCGCCAGATCCTTGTCGATGACGGCTTCGACACCGACCATGCTGCCATCGTCGCGAGCGATCACGGGGATGCCACCGCCGCCCGTGCAGATGACGACGACATCATGTGCGACGAGATAGGAGATGACGGATACTTCCAGGATCTCCAGAGGTCGGGGCGAAGGCACGACGCGGCGCCATTTGTCGCCGTCGGGGGCGATTGCCCAGCCGCGCTCGTCGGCAAGCCGTCGCGCGGTCGCCTCATCATAGATAGGGCCAATCGGTTTCGTTGGACGGTCAAAGGCCGGATCGCGCGGGTCGAGTTTCACTTGTGTCAGCAGTGTAGCGTATAGTCTTTGGGAGGCGAGATTGGCGAGCTCCTGCTCGATCATGTAGCCGATCATGCCGGCGCTCTCCGCGCCGAGAACGTCGAGCGGAAAAGCGCCGTCCGGTGACACCGCCGACTGTAGCGCAAGCAGGCCAACCTGCGGGCCGTTGCCATGCGTGATAACGAGCGAATGGCCTTGGTCGATAAGCGCCGCGAGAACGGATGCGGCGCGCTTGACGTTGCCGCGCTGATTTTCGGCGGTCATCGGCTCGCCACGCCGCAAAAGGGCGTTCCCGCCAAGAGCTGCGACGATCAGCATTTCAGTTCCCGATCGTCGCGACAAGCAGCGCCTTGATCGTATGCATGCGGTTCTCCGCCTGGTCGAAGACGATCGAGGCGCCGGACTCGAACACCTCGTCGGTGACCTCCATGCAATCGATCCCGAATTCGCGCGCGATATAGGCGCCGACTTCGGTCTCGGTGTCGTGGAACGCCGGTAGGCAATGCATGAACTTGACATGCGGATTGCCGCTCGCCGCCATCAAATCTTTCGTCACCCGATAGGGAGTCAGAAGACGGATGCGCTCCGCCCAACCGGACTTGTCCTCGCCCATCGACATCCAGACATCGGTGTAGATGAAGTCGGTATCCTGGACGCAGCCGGTCATGTCTTCATCGAGTCGGAAGCGGCCCCCGCTGCGTTCGGCGAGCCCCCTGACATGATCGCAGAATTCTTGGTCGGGCCACAGTTCCTTCGGCGAGGCGATGCGCATGTCGATGCCGACCTTGGCTGCCCCCAATGCCAGCGACTGGGCGACATTGTCCCGACCTTCGCCGACGAATGCGACGGTCATGTCCGACAGATGCTTGTGCGTGAATTCGCGCATCGTCATGAAATCGGCGAGGATCTGCGTCGGATGCGCTTCGTCGGTCAGACCGTTATAGACGGGCACCCCGGCGTGCGCTGCCAGCATTTCGGCCTGGTGCTGCGCAAATCCGCGATATTCGATGGCGTCATACATCCTCCCGAGGACGCGGGCCGTGTCCTTCATGGATTCCTTGTGCCCGATATGGCTGCCGGAGGGACCGAAATAAGTGACGTGGGCGCCCTGATCATAGGCGGCCACTTCGAACCCTGTCCGCGTGCGCGTGGAGTCCTTCTCGAAGATGAGGGCGATGTTCTTGCGAACGAGGCGCGGTATCTCGTGCCCGGCCTGCTTGGCCGCCTTCAGATCGGCTGCCAGCTTCAGGAGGAAGCGGATCTCCTCAGCCGAGAGGTTGTCCAGCGAGAGTACGGAGCGTCCATGGAGGTTGATCGACATTGAGGGTCCTTTCAGAGCGGGTCTCGGGCGATGGGGCAGGTCATGCAATGGCCACCGCCGCGCCCACGGCTAAGTTCGGCACCCTCGACGGTGATTACCTCGATACCCGCGTGGCGCAGAAGCGTATTGGTGTAGACGTTGCGGTCGTAGCCGATGACGACGCCCGGCTCGACCGCGACGACATTGTTGCCGTCGTCCCACTGTTCGCGCTCGGCCTCGTAGCGGTCGCCGCCGGTTGCGATTATCCGCAGCGATTTCAGCCTGAGAGCCTCCGCCACAACCGTTACGAAAGGTGCTTTTTCTTCCCTGACCTCGACCGCCGCATCGCCTTCTCCGGGCCGGATCGAGAAGGTGCGCAGCCGCTCGACCACGGGCGGATACATGGTGGCGAGGTCCCGGTCGCAGAAGGTGAAGACAGTGTCGAGATGCATGAAGGAACGGTCGCGCGGCATCAGAGCAGCGATCACGCGTGTGGCCTCTCCGGCGGCGAACAGGCTTCGCGCAAGATCGCCGACCGCCTGCGGCGTGGTGCGCTCGCCCATCCCGACGAGAACGATGCCTCCGCCGACAGGCATGACATCGCCCCCTTCGAGGCTGACGCCTGTTCCGGCCTGAGGCGAAACGAACGGGATGCCACTGTCGCGGAACTTCGGATGGAAGCGGTAGACAGCCTCGACGTTGGCCGCCTCGGGCCGCCTGGCGGGCCAATACATCGGGTTGGCCGACACGGAGCGGTAGATCCAGCAGGAGCTGTCACGAGTGAATAACTGGTTGGGCAGAGGCGGCAGCACAAAGTCCTGCGGCGCGAGCGTCCTTCCGGTCAGGCCCTTGGGCTCAAACGGAAGTTCGGCGCGGGCAACGCCGCCGACGAGACAGGTTGCCAGCAGGCCGGCCGACATTTCGTTCAGCCAGCCCCGCATCTCGTCAACCATGTCGAGGCCGACCACGCCGGCATGCACCCGGCGATCGAGTAGCCAGTCGCGGGCCTTGCCGAGGCCCATTGTCTCGGCAAGCAGCTCGCCGAACGAATGCACCACCACGCCGCGCTCGCGCAGCGCATCGACGAATACGTCGTGTTCCTGACGCGCCCGCTTCACCCACAGTACGTCGTCGAACAGCAGCGACTTGCAGTTGTCCGGCGTTAGCCTGCGCAGGCTGAGATCCGGCCTGTGGACCATGACCTCGCGCAGTCGTCCGACTTCCGAATGCACTCCCAGATTTGTCATCGCATGCCCTCTCAAAGCGCGCTGACGGCGCCGGTCCACATCTCGTAGACGGCAAGGATTGCGACTGCGACGAGCGCGGCTGCGATGACGGCTTCCACCGGGTGGAAGACACGCTGGCTGCTCTCGCGGCGGGCCCAGACGTAGAAGATGATGCCCGGGGCGTAGAGGATCGCGCACATGAACAGGTACGCAGGTCCCGCTGCATAGACGAGCCACAGCCCGTAGATCGTTGCCAGCACGCCGGCGAAGAGCGGTCCGCTGCGCCGCTCGCCGCTCTGGTAGCTTTCTCCGGTCAATGCCAGCTTTGCGGCGAAGGCTCCGGAGAAAATGTAGGGTACCAAGATGGCCGCCGAGGCGATGTAGAACAGCGCCTGGTAGGTGCTCTGGGCGAAGAGGGCGATCACCAGGAAGGCCTGAACGAGCAGGTTGGTGATCAGTAGCGAGGTCGAAGGAACGCCGCGCTCGCTTTCCCGGCCGAAGAACTTCGGCATGGTCCCGTCCTTTCCGGCGACATGCGGTACCTCCGCCGCAAGCAGCGTCCAGCTCAAGAACGCGCCGACGACCGAGACGACGAGCGCGAGATTGATGAGCACGGCGCCCCAAGGCCCGACAACCGCCTCCAGCACGCCCGCCATGGACGGGTTCTTCAGGGTGTCCGTCGTCAGAACATTTGGCGCTGATGGCTGCTTGATTTAGCGGAGTGTCGGCCTCGATCTTTGGTTGATGTTAAGCGGCGAGTTTGCGGTGCTGCAAGCGCCGGAGCTCGATTGTCTGTCGTTTGATCCTTTCTCGTTGTTCGATGATAGCAGAGGCCCTGCCGAAGTAGGCGTCGGCCGGGGTTACGTTGCCAAGGCTCTCGTGGTGGCGTCGGTGATTGTAATGCTCGACGAAGGCTTCGATCTGGCGTTCGAGATCGCCCGGCAGGAAGTAGTTCTCCAGCAGGATGCGGTTCTTGAGCGTCTGATGCCAGCGCTCGATCTTGCCCTGGGTCTGCGGGTGAAGCGGAGCGCCGCGGACATGGCTCATGCCGTTGGCGTCGATCCATTCGGCGAGTTCGCTGGCGATGTAGGACGGCCCGTTGTCGCTGAGCAGTTTTGGCTTGTGCAACACCCTGGCGCTGTCGCAGCCTGAAGCCGTAAGGGCCAGTTCCAGCGTTTCGGTCACGTCCTGGGCCCGCATGGTCGTGCACAGCTTCCAGGCGATGATGTAACGGGAGAAGTCGTCGAGCACGGTCGACAGATAGACCCAGCCCCAGCCGATGATCTTGAAGTAGGTGAAGTCTGTCTGCCACATCTCATTGGGACGCATGGTCTTGTCCCTGAATTCGTCGGCGGCCTTGATCACCACGAAGGCCGGGCTGGTGATGAGGTCATGGGCCTTGAGCAGGCGATAGACGGTCGCCTCGGACACGAAGTAGCGCTTCTCATCGGTGAAGCGCACCGCCAGCTCACGTGGTGACAGCTCGGACTGTTCCAGCGCCATGTCGATGATCTGGCTCTGGACCTCGGGGCTGATGCGGTTCCACACCCGGTTCGGCCGGGAAGGACGGTCCTCCAACGCCTCCGGGCCGCCTTCGACGTAGCGGTCATACCAGCGGTAGAAGGTGCGCCGCGCAATGCCGAGCTGATCCAGCGTCTTCTTCGCCGGAAGGTGCGACTGCTCGACGATCTTGATGATCTCGAGCTTTTCGGATGCGGGGTATCTCATTCGTCGTCGCCCCCATCCGCGATCATGCTTTTTTTGAGCAGACGGTTCTCCAGCGTCAGGTCGGCGACTGCCTCCTTCAGCGCGCGGGTCTCGCGACGAAGGTCCTGCACTTCACCAGTCGTCGCAGCACGGGCCGTGTCGCCTGCCAGTCGCCGCTTGCCGGCTTCCAGAAATTCCTTCGACCAGGTGTAGTAGAGGCTCTGGGCAATCCCCTCCTTGCGGCACAACTCAGCAATGCTGTCTTCGCCACGAAGGCCATCCAGCACGATCCTGATCTTGTCTTCCGAGGAAAAGTGCCGCCGTGTCGTCCGGCGGATGTCTTTGACCACATGCTCGGCGGAGCGTTTGCCGCCAGTCGTCTTCGTATTCATGTTCGTTCCTTCGTCTTAGACGAGAACCGAACACTCCTTAAATCACACCCTCAATTCTGTGCCATAGGCGCTGATCCCGGACAGCCTCGCGTTTGCGCGGACCGGCATTGGAGTGAATGCTACTCGCGAGATGTCCTTGAGGAAAGCGCGGCCAGCTGACTGAGCTGCTGCATTGAGTGCGCGCCGCCCTTTGCAATTGCTGCGATGTCATCGAAGAGATGTGCGAAGTCCAGGTAAACGCTGCTATCCCGCTCGGCCTCTCCGATCTCCTCAAGGTCCTGCAAGAACAATAGAATGGTCCGGATATGCGCGCGTTGGAGGCGGGCGTTGGTCAGATGCTCGCGGGCCGCCGGTCCTACTTCCAGCGTGACGAAACGAGACAGCGCTTGGTCGAGCCTGGAATGGCACTCGCAGTCCAGCCCGGCTTCATTGATCAGCCCCGCCAGCCGAGCGATGGCATTCGCCATTTCTCCGGTGCCGTTTTCGGGGACGTCATACTTCATTGCTTCCTCACCCATGGCAATCCGGTGCATCTGCGGGTGCGTCCGGCCAGCCAGCGCCGAGGATCTGCCTACGCGCTTCCTACGCAACGAACCAGATTCCATTGAGATCGAACTCCTTAGAGAACGATCTCCAATATAACCGATGCTTCTGGGGGATGTTTGCGCTAGAACAAACTCCTGATCGATCCGAGAAGTGTCGATCTGTCTGTCCGGCGACGTGACGCAAGGAACCTTAGCGAGGTTGGCGTGAAACGCCGATCTGGTAGAAAGATAGGGCCCACCCCGGCACGGTCGGGATCCAGTCTGGTAGCGACAGGGCGAGCACGCTGAGGCCATACGAGAAGGCCAAGATTACCCGCGTGCGTGCAACAAGCCGCGCGAGAGCGAACGCACCATGCCAATGAACGTCACCGTCCACGCTGCCAGGGCGATGTAAAGGAATACGCGGGGCAGGTTCGACAGAAAGCCGAATTCCATGGCGCGATCCATCTGCCAGGTGCAAGCGGCGTACATGCCTAGCGGAAATACCGCTCCCCAATACAGCGGGTCGTACTCGAAAGGGAAACGCTCGTACCCGTAGCGCCAGATCCCCAACAGGAGCAGCATCGGTATCCACCAGGTTCCGGTCGCCCAGTAGAAGACTGTAAAGCCCTTCAGGAAAGGCAGGAGGGACATCAGGTAAGGTGCGTGCGGCGCGTTCAGTATCAGTAACGATCCAGCCAGTGTGGAAATTGCCATCGCGCCCATGTTGATCCAATAGGGCGGCGCGAGATCTCCGGGCGAGAAGCGAAAGAACGCATAGCGATAGAAGATCAGCGACATCATCCATATGTAGAGCATGCCGCCCCACAGCCACATGGACAAAGCCATGAGGTTGAGTTCCAGCCGATAGGGTTGGTCGATGCGCGCGGCAAGCAGAGCCGTGGATACGGATAGGGCTTGCGTCGCCACCACCGCCAACAGCCAGCCGCCGTTGATACCCTTGTCGAGAGTGGGCTTTGCGCGCTTGACGGTGAAAGCCGTGAAGATCGTGTAGGTCAGGCAGACCCACAGTACAACGGCCAACGCCCACAAGGCGGCGCCTGCGGCTATGTTTTCACGCAGGATCATAAACTGGCTCGCGAGGATGCCCGTGCCCGCCACCGTCGTAAAATAGCCCGGTCCAGCAAGGTGAGCGACCATGTCGCCGAAAAACCGCCGCGGATAGCGCCAAGCCCGAAGGCCATAGAGCAGCCATAGAGCGGCATATTGCCCTATGTTGAGAAAGAACAACGCGAGCGCAAGGTTCGGATGTTCCATCATGGAGGCCGCGAGAGACACAATGCCGGTGGCCATAACCAGCGCGAAATAGGCGGGTGACATATCAGCCAGGTTCAGGTCCCGCCGAGCCGAATTCGAGCCAGTGCTTTTGATCGCCATTTCTCTAACCGAACGAAATCAACCGGGAACGAGCGGCTGCGAAGCGAGACTTGCAACATCTCCCGGCGGCATTCGCCTGTGACGTCGCAGACTAAGATGACCGCTAGAATGACGTCCTGGCGTTGATTTGCATCAACCGAAGTCAGCGGCCCACATGGCCAGCGCTCAACTGGTCCGCTCATAATCACGACGGAGGCTGAGCCGGTCGCCGACCATCAAACTGAAAAGTCCGCGGCATCCGGCCCATCGATGAGCCGATCGGGGCCACATGCCGCGGCGAGGCGCGAGGTATCAAGAATTTCGACCGTCTGGCCATCAACCCTGATGCCTGACTTCCCTAGGCTCGCCAGTGCACGCGAAAAGGACTCGCGGGTTATCCCGAGCTCGGAGGCGATGAGCGTCTTCTCGAACGGCAGAACGGCTCGGTCCGGCGTGCCCTGCCGTTTCGACAAGGCCAGAAGATAGCAGCCGACGCGCTCGGTCGAGGTCCTCAGCTTGAGGTTCTTGATCTGCCGAACCATGCGTCGAAATTGTGCAGCGAGGCTGCCGATCACCGCACGCGCCAGCAAAGGATCTGCTTCCACCGCCGCGCGGAACGCCGCCGCGTGAATCAGCAGAAAGCGCGAAGCCTCAGGTACCCGGGCCTGCATGAGATAAGGCGCGTCGGTCAGGACGGCGGCAGGGATGATGAGATCCGGGGCTCGAACAGCTTCGATCAGGACTTCACGACCTTCGGCCGACCGCCCGAACAACTGCGCGGATCCCGCCAACACGACCAATTGGAAGTTAGGCACATCGCCTTGTTCGAACAGAACTACGCCGGAGGGCACGCTGTGCACCATCGCATTCCGCAGCAGGTCAGTCCGCCTGGAGGCGGGCAGCGCTCGAAACAGTGGCAGGGCTTCCGGTGCCACTTCCCGGTCGATCATTCCATGCAGCAACAGCTTCTCCAGTCTGGCTTCCCGTCACTCCTTGATCATTTGTGACAAAAGTCACGACGGGCTTTGACTTGGATCAATGCTGCCCAATCTCGTTTGGTCATTTTCGGCTCGGGCGGGCGAAAGTCCGCATCTTTCGACCAAACTGTTTGAGGGGCCGTGGACGATGCAAGGCGCGATGTATCGGAAGTCCAGTCAAATTCTGGGGGCAAGCACGGCCGCGTTTACGGTCTGCTTCGCGGTCTGGACCATTTTCTCTATCATCGGCATTCGCGTCCGCCAGGAACTCGGCCTCAGCGAGACGCAGTTCGGCCTGCTTGTCGGCACGCCGATCCTGACCGGTTCTCTGCTCAGGGTGGTGCTTGGTATCTGGACCGACCGCTACGGCGGCCGGATCGTCTTCACGGTGAACATGTTGGCGGCCGCGGCAGCGACTTTCCTGCTGTCTTATGCCCACACCTATCCGCAGATGCTGGTCGCTGCCCTAGGCGTCGGCATCGCCGGCGGTTCCTTTTCGGTCGGTGTCGCCTATGTGTCGCGCTGGTTTCCGCCGCAAAGACAAGGTACCGCGCTCGGCGTCTTCGGCGCGGGCAATGTCGGCGCCGCAGTCACCAAATTCCTCGCCCCCTTCGTGCTCGTCGCCTTCGGATGGCAGGCCGTGGCGCAGGTCTGGGCAGCGGCCCTCGTCGTCATGGCCGTCATCTTCTGGCTCACGACGGCTGACGACCCGGTCATCGTCGAGCGCCGGCGCTCCGGCATCAAGCCGAAAAGCGCCTGGCTCGAGTTCGAGCCTCTGAAGAACGTCCAGATCTGGCGGTTCGCGCTTTACTATTTCTTCGTGTTCGGCGCCTTTGTCGCGCTCGCGCTGTGGCTGCCGCAATATCTCATCAACGTTTACGGCCTTGACATAAAGACGGCCGGCATGATCGCCGCCTTCTTCTCGGTGCCGGCGAGCCTGTTTCGCGCGTATGGCGGACACCTTTCGGATACCTTCGGCGCCCGCCGCGTGCTCTACTGGACTTTCTTGGTGTCGGTCGCGGCGACCTTCGTTCTGTCCTATCCGCCGACCGACTATGTCGTCCACGGCATTAACGGCACCACCTCCTTCCATATCGAGATGGGTCTCGTCGGCTTCATTGTCGCCATATTCGTGCTGGGCTTCTTCATGGCCCTCGGCAAGGCTGCGGTCTACAAGCATATCCCGGTCTACTATCCCGATCATGTCGGTTCGGTCGGCGGCCTCGTCGGCATGATCGGCGGCCTCGGCGGCTTCGTGCTGCCGATCCTGTTCGGCTTGCTGCTTGACCTGACTGGCCTATGGACGAGCTGTTTCATGGCGCTTTTCCTGCTGGTCTCCGGCTCGCTGCTCTGGATGCATATGTCCGTCCGCCAGATGGAGCGCGGAACTGTCGGCGAGGCTCTCGCCAAGCTCCCGCCTTTCCCTGAAATGCAGGACATGCCCTCGCCCGTTGCCAAGACGCGAACGGGCGGTGCCCTTACCGACTGGCGTCCGGAGGATAGAACCTTCTGGGCTGAAACCGGCCGCCGCATCGCAAAGCGCAATTTATGGCTTTCGATCCCGGCGCTGCTGCTTTCCTTCGCCATCTGGCAGGTGTGGTCGGTCGTCGTCGCCAAGCTTCCGCTTGTCGGATTCACCTTCACGACCGACCAGCTCTTCTGGCTCGCCGCCCTGCCTGGGATCTCGGGGGCGACGCTGCGCATCTTCTATTCCTTCATGGTGCCGATCTTCGGCGGAAGGCTCTGGACGACGCTTACGACGTGGTCGCTCATCATACCGGCAGTCGGCATCGGCTATGCGGTGCAGAACCCCGACACCCCCTACATCGTCTTGTTGATGCTGGCGTTGCTTTGCGGGTTCGGCGGCGGCAACTTCGCCTCGTCCATGGCCAACATCTCCTTCTTCTTCCCGAAGGCGGAAAAGGGAAATGCGCTTGCGCTCAACGCCGGCCTCGGCAATCTCGGCGTAAGCGTCGTCCAGTTCGTTGTGCCGTTGGCGATCACCACCGGGATATTCGGCTGGCTCGGCGGCGATCCGGCCATGGTCAAGGGACCGGCCGGCGATGCGCCGCTCTGGCTGCAGAACGCCGGCTTCGTTTTCGTGCCTTTTATCGCGCTGTCGGCTTTTGCCACCTGGTTCGGCATGAACGACATCGCTTCGGCCAAGGCATCCTTCAGCGAGCAGGCGGTGATCTTCCAGCGCCGTCACAACTGGATCATGTGCTGGCTTTACACGGGCACCTTCGGATCGTTCATCGGCTATTCGGCTGGCTTCCCGCTGCTCTCGAAGATGCTGTTTCCGGATGTCAATGCGCTGCAGTACGCCTTCCTGGGACCGCTTGTCGGCGCGCTCTCGCGCTCGGGCTCCGGCTGGCTTGCGGACAAATATGGCGGTGCGCGCGTCACCTTCTGGGCCTTCGTGCTGATGATCGTCGGCGTTGCCGGGGTCTTGTGGTTCATCGGCATCAAGGATCAGCCAGGCGCGTTCATGGGCTTTTTTGCGGCTTTCCTCCTGCTGTTCTTCGCCACGGGCGTCGGCAATGCCTCCACCTTCCAGATGATCCCGGTGATCATGGCCAAGGAGATGGCCCGCCTGATGCCCGCCGCCGACGCTGAGGCGCGTCGCCAGCAGGCGGAAAAGGAGTCCGCCGCCATCACCGGCTTCACGTCGGCGATCGCCGCCTTCGGCGCCTTCTTCATCCCCAAAAGCTACGGCACCTCGATCGCGCTCACGGGCTCGCCGACCGCAGCCCTGTGGGCCTTCCTTCTGTTCTACGTGAGCTGCTTGGCGATCACCTGGGCTGTCTACACCCGCAAGGGCGGCCTCCTCCACGCCATCGAGCGCGCCAAGCGCGGCGCGCCCGTCCATCCGGCCGCGGCCGAATAACCAGGGACAAAGCAATGTCGCATTTTCTCGACCGGCTAACCTTCTTCCGCAAGACCGTCGACAGCTTTTCCGATGGTCATGGGATAGTCACCAACGAGGACCGCTCCTGGGAAGACGGCTACCGCAAGCGCTGGCAGCACGACAAGATCGTGCGCTCCACCCATGGCGTGAATTGCACCGGCTCCTGCTCGTGGAAGATCTACGTCAAGGGCGGGATCGTCACCTGGGAGACGCAGCAGACCGACTATCCGCGCACGCGGCCCGATCTGCCCAACCACGAACCCCGTGGCTGCGCGCGCGGCGCGTCCTACAGCTGGTACCTCTATTCCGGCGCCCGGGTGAAATACCCTATGATCCGTGGCCGGCTGCTGAAGCTGTGGCGGGCGGCCCGCACCAGGATGACGCCCGTGGCGGCCTGGGCTTCGATCGTCGAGGACGAAGGCAAGCGCAAGTCTTACACCTCGATCCGCGGCCATGGCGGCTTCGTGCGCGCGACATGGGACGAGGTGAACGAGCTCGTCGCGGCCGCCAACGCCTACACCGCCCGCAAGCATGGCCCGGACCGCGTCATCGGCTTCTCGCCGATTCCAGCCATGTCGATGGTCTCTTATGCCGCCGGATCGCGCTACCTGTCGCTGATGGGCGGCGTGTGCATGTCGTTCTACGACTGGTACTGCGACCTGCCGCCGGCAAGCCCGCAGACCTGGGGCGAGCAGACCGACGTTCCCGAGAGCGCCGACTGGTACAATGCCGGCTTCATCATCGTCTGGGGCTCCAACGTACCGCAGACGCGCACGCCCGACGCGCATTTCTACACCGAGGTGCGCTACAAGGGCACCAAGAGCGCGGTCGTCTCGCCGGACTATGCCGAAGCGACGAAGTTCGCCGACATCTGGCTCAACCCGAAGCAGGGGACCGACGCCGCGCTGGCGCTCGCCATGGGTCACGTGATCCTGCGCGAATACCATCTCGACCGCAGTGTGGCATACTTCGACGACTACGCCCGGCGCTACTCCGACATGCCCTTCCTGGTGCGGCTTGCCGAGCGCGACGGCAGGCTGGTCCCGGAGCGCCTGCTGCGCGCCTGCGAGATCAGGGGAGCTCTTGGCGAGAAGAATAACCCGCAGTGGAAGACTGTCGCCATCGACGAGGCAACGGACGCGTTGGTCGCGCCCCTCGGATCGGCCGGCTACCGCTGGGGCGAGGAAGGCAAATGGAATCTCGAGGAAAAGGACGGCCAGGGGCGGGACATCCAGCTGAGGCTCACCCTTGCCGGGGAAGGGGCTGATATCGCCGCCGTCGACTTCCCCTATTTCGGCGGCCGTGCGAGCGAGCATTTCGTCGCCACCGAGCATGACGAGATCCTGACCCGCAACATCCCGGTCCGCACGATCAAGACCGTTGACGGGGCAGTGAAGGTCGCAACGGTCTACGACCTGCTTATGGCCAACTACGGCCTCGACCGGGGCTTCGGCGGCACCAATGTCGCCTCTTCCTACGACGAGGACGTGCCGTTCACGCCCGCCTGGGCCGAGCGGATCACCGGGGTGAAGCGCGATGCCATCGTCACCGTGGCGCGCGAATTCGCTACCAACGCCGAAAAGACCAACGGTCGTTCGATGGTGATCCTGGGCGCAGGCCTCAACCACTGGTACCACATGGACATGAATTACCGGGGGATCATCAATCTCCTGGTCTTCTGCGGCGCGGTCGGCCAGTCGGGAGGTGGCTGGTCACACTATGTCGGCCAGGAAAAGCTGCGACCGCAGACAGGCTGGACGCCGCTCGCCTTCGCCCTCGACTGGTCGCGCCCGCCGCGCCACCAGAACTCGACGTCCTTCTTCTACGCGCATACAGACCAATGGCGATACGAGACGCTGACGGCGGCTGAGATACTGTCGCCGACCGCGCCCGAAGGCGACTGGAACCAGAGCTTCATCGACTACAACGTCCGCGCCGAGCGCATGGGATGGCTTCCTTCGGCGCCGCATTTGAAGCAGAACCCGCTCGACATAGCCAAGCGCGCCGAGGCGGCCGGCCTCGAGGTCAAGGACTATGTGGCACGGGCGCTGAGATCGGGCGAGCTGGACCTTGCCTGCGAGGATCCGGACGATCCGGCCAACTGGCCGCGCAACATGTTCGTGTGGCGCTCCAACATCCTCGGGTCCTCGGGCAAAGGCCATGAATACTTCCTGAAGCACCTGCTCGGCACCAAGCACGGCGTGATGGGCAAGGATCTCGGCGCCGAAGGCAAGGTGCGCAACAAGGAGGTCGTCTGGCACGACGAGGCGCCGCAGGGAAAGCTCGACCTTCTGATCACGCTCGACTTCCGCATGTCCACGACCTGCGTCTACTCCGACATCGTGCTGCCGACCGCCACCTGGTACGAGAAGAACGATCTCAACACCTCCGACATGCATCCCTTCATCCATCCGCTGTCGGCGGCGGTGGATCCTGCCTGGGAAGCGCGCTCGGATTGGGATATCTACAAGGGCCTTGCCAAGGCCTTTTCCGACGTCGCGCCGGAGGTGCTGGGCGTGGAGAAGGACGTCGTCCTCACCCCCATCCAGCACGACACACCCGGCGAGATCGCCCAGCCCTTCGACGTCGCCGACTGGAAGCGCGGCGAGATCGAGCCGATCCCCGGCAAGACGATGCCGGCCGTGACGGTCGTCACGCGCGACTATCCGAACCTCTACGCCCGCTTCACCGCGCTCGGCCCGCTGATGACCGAGATCGGGAATGGCGGCAAGGGCATCGGCTGGAAGACTGGGCATGAGGTCGAGGCGCTGGGTGCGCTCAACGGCGTCCAGCCCGCCGGCCCCGCCAAGGGCCTGCCGAAGATCGAGACGGACATCGATGCGACCGAAGTCATCCTGATGCTCGCGCCGGAGACCAACGGTGAAGTCGCGATCAAGGCCTGGGAGGCGCTCTCCAAGGCGACCGGTCGCGAGCACGCCCATCTCGCCATCCCTAAGGAAGACGAGAAGATCCGCTTCCGCGACATACAGGCCCAGCCGCGCAAGATCATCTCCTCGCCGACCTGGTCCGGCATCGAGAGCGAGAAGGTCTGCTACAACGCAGGCTATACGAACGTGCACGAACTGATCCCCTGGCGCACGCTGACCGGGCGCCAGCAGCTCTACCAGGACCATTTGTGGATGCGGGCCTTCGGCGAAGGCTTCGTCACCTGGAAGCCGCCGGTCGACCTCAAGACCATTCCTGCGGTCAAGGGGCTCAGGCCCAACGGCCACAAGGAGATTGTCCTCAACTTCATCACGCCCCATCAGAAATGGGGCATCCACTCCACCTACACCGACAATCTCCTGATGCTGACGCTCAATCGCGGCGGTCCGGTGGTGTGGATTTCCGAGGTCGACGCCAAGGCTGCGGACATCGTGGACAACGACTGGGTCGAGGTCTTCAACGCCAACGGCGCGCTTACGGCCCGCGCCGTGGTCTCCCAGCGCGTGAAGGAAGGCATGATGCTGATGTATCACGCGCAGGAGAAGATCGTGAACACGCCGGGCTCCGAGATGACCGGCAACCGCGGCGGCATCCACAATTCGGTGACGCGCACGGTGCTCAAGCCGACGCACATGATCGGCGGCTACGTCCATCAATCCTACGGGTTCAACTACTACGGAACCGTGGGCTCCAACCGCGACGAGTTCATCGTGGTCCGTAAGATGGCAAGGGTCGATTGGCTCGAAGAGCCGCTCGCAACCGAGGCGCCGAAGGAGGCTGCAGAATGAAGATCCGCGCACAAATCGCGATGGTGTTGAACCTCGACAAATGCATCGGGTGCCACACCTGCTCTGTCACCTGCAAGAACGTCTGGACGAACCGCGAAGGCGTTGAATACGCCTGGTTCAACAATGTGGAGACCAAGCCCGGCGTCGGTTATCCGCGTGAGTGGGAGAACCAGCGCAAATGGAACGGCGGCTGGCGGCGCAAGAAGAACGGTAAGATCGAGCCGAAGATGGGTGCCAAGTGGCGCATCCTCGCCAACATCTTCGCCAATCCGGATCTGCCGGAGATCGATGATTATTACGAGCCCTTCACCTTCGACTACGAGCACTTGCATACGGCGAAGGAGTCCAAAGCCTTCCCGACCGCGCGGCCGCGCTCGGCCATCAGCGGCGAGCGCATGGAGAAGATCGAATGGGGGCCGAACTGGGAAGAGATTCTCGGCGGCGAATTCGAGAAGCGTTCAAAGGACTACAACTTCGAAGGTGTTCAAAAGGACATCTACGGCCAGTTTGAAAACACCTTCATGATGTACCTGCCGAGGCTGTGCGAGCACTGCCTCAATCCGGCCTGCGCGGCGGTCTGTCCCTCGGGAGCCATATACAAGCGCGAAGAGGATGGCATTGTCCTGATCGATCAAGACAAGTGCCGCGGTTGGCGGATGTGCGTCTCCGGCTGCCCGTACAAGAAGATCTACTACAACTGGTCGTCGGGCAAATCGGAAAAGTGCATCTTCTGCTTTCCGCGCATCGAGGCGGGGCAACCGACGGTCTGTTCGGAAACCTGCGTCGGGCGCATCCGCTACCTCGGCGTGATCCTTTACGATGCCGACCGGATAGAAGCAGCGGCCAGCACGCCCGAGGAGAAGGATCTCTACCAGGCTCAGCTCGACGTTTTCCTTAATCCGAACGACCCGGCCGTCATCGCCCAGGCCCGTGCCGACGGCATTCCCGACAACTGGCTGGAGGCGGCCAAGTCGTCGCCGGTCTGGAAGATGGCGATGGAGTGGAAGATCGCCTTTCCGCTCCATCCGGAATACCGAACCCTGCCCATGGTCTGGTACGTTCCACCGCTCTCGCCCATCCAGTCGGCGGCGGCCGCAGGCAAGATGGGCCTGGACGGCGACATGCCCGACGTGCGCAGCCTGCGCATCCCGCTCCAGTATCTCGCCAATCTGCTGACGGCAGGCAATGAGGAGCCCGTGGCCCTCGCGCTCGAGCGCATGCTGGCGATGCGAAGTTACATGCGGGCAAAGACGATCGACGGCCGCCTCGACGAGTCGATCGCGGCGCGGGTCGGCCTGACGGGCGCAGCCATCGACGACATGTACAAGGTGATGGCGATCGCCAATTACGAGGATCGTTTCGTCATCCCGACGTCGCATCGCGAATGGAGCGAGGATGCCCAGGATCTGCGTGGCTCCTGCGGCTTCTCATTCGGGAATGGTTGCTCGGGCGGTTCCACGGAGACGAACCTCTTCGGCACCAAGCAGACCAAGCGGCCGACAAACCCGATGGAGATCGCGTGATGGCATCGCTCCCGAACAGAACCTTCAAAGCGCTCTCGGCGCTGCTCTCCTATCCGACCGAGGGACTTTGCGCGGCGATCCCGGAGGTTACCGCCGCGATTTCGAGCGAACGATTGATATCGGACGAGGCAAGCAAGCTTTTGCAGCCCTTGCTTGCCGATCTGGCCACCCTGGACCTCTACGATCTCCAGGAGCGCTATGTCGATTTGTTTGACAAGACACGCCGACACTCGCTGCATCTCTTCGAACACATCCACGGCGAGAGCCGAGACAGAGGCCAGGCGATGGTTGACCTGGCCGAGCACTACCGGCGTGGCGGCCTTGTCGTCGCGGCAAACGAACTGCCCGACTTCATTCCGCTTTTCCTCGAGTTCCTCTCGGCCCGTCCCTTTGAAGAGGCGAGCGGCCTGCTCGATGAAACGACCCATATCTTCTCGCTGCTGGAAGAGCGGCTCGCCAGACGCGACGAGGGCTACGCCGCCGTGTTCACGGCCATACGCTCGATTGCCAGCGAGTCCGCTGTGGTGGCGCAGGTTCCCGAAATCGACGAACCCGACGATCTGACGGCCCTCGATGCCGCGTGGGAAGAGACCGCTGTCGCATTCGGCCCCGGAAATGCGACCGACGGATGTTCTGTCGACCGGCTGAGAATCCAGATGCGCGCCGCCAATCGCGATGCACGCAACAGTCCAGCCTGAGGGAGGGAAGCTATGTCCGACACAATCAACCACGCGCTATTTGGCTGGTATCCCTATCTCTGCCTGACCGTCTTCCTGCTCGGCAGCCTGATCCGGTTCGATCGGGAGCAATATACTTGGAAGACAGGGTCCTCCCAATTGCTGCGGCGACGCCAGCTGCGCTGGGGCTCCAACCTCTTCCATGTGGGCATCCTGGTGATCTTCGGCGGCCATTTCGTCGGCTTGCTGACGCCGATCTGGATCTTCGATGCGCTTGGGGTCTCGCACAGTTTCAAGCAGGGCCTTGCCATCACCGCCGGTGGCATCGCTGGCGTGGCCTGCTTCATCGGCATTGCCCTCCTTGCCCATCGCCGCCTCTTCGACCCGCGCATCCGCAACACGTCGGCGCCAGGGGACATCGCGATCTTGTTGCTGCTCTGGCTGCAACTCACGCTTGGCCTTTCAACCATCTTCGTCTCACTCGGTCATATGGATGGTCACGAGATGGTGAAATTCATGAACTGGGCCCAAGGCATCCTGACCCTGCAGCCGGCGGCCGCAGCCTATGTCGCCGATGTCAATCCGATCTTCAAGGCGCATCTCCTGCTCGGTATGACGATCTTCCTGATCTTCCCGTTCACGAGGCTGGTCCATGTATGGAGCGCTCCGGTCTGGTATCTCGGCCGTCCCGGCTACCAGGTGGTGCGCACACGCTTCGCGACGCGCCGGCCGCCTGTGCCCGTGCCGACGGTACGATCAGCGGCGTCGGCTCGGCGTCCCGCTGCCGCTCCCTCTCACCAGCCTGCGGAGTAGATCATGGCTGCGCTCGTCATCGACCATTCGGCCGGCCGCAAGTCGCCCGAACATCCTCATGAACATCGGCCCTCAAATCCCGATACGGCACCGTCTGCCGAACGTGTGGCGATGCCGCCGGTGACCGTCAACGGGGTGGCGATATCGCGCAAGGCGATCGCCGCCGAGGTACAGAACTTCCCCGCTCGCAATCCCGGCGAGGGATGGCGTGCCGCAACCCGCGCGCTCGTTGTCCGCGAGTTGCTCCTGCAGGAGGCGCGGCGTATCGATATCGTGGTGGAGCAGATGACCGATGAGGATGGACGTCGGGAGACCACCGAAGATGCGTTCGTGCGAGGCCTGATCGAACGGGAGGTTCGCATCCCCCACGCGGACGAGGAGATGCTGCGGCGCTTCTATGAGAACAATCTTCGCCGCTTCGTGACGCCCTCGCTCTATGAAGCCGACCATATCCTCATAGCGGCTCGCCGCGATGAGCGCGAAGCCTTTGCCGCTGCGCGTGAAAAGGCGTCGTCGATTAGGTCTGTCCTTGCCGCGGCTCCAGATCGTTTCGCGGAATTTGCGCGAGACTGCTCGGACTGCCCATCGGGAGCCTTGGGCGGCAGCATCGGTCAAATCGGGCCGGGCGACACGACATCGGAGTTCGAGGCCGCTCTAGGCGATCTCGCCCCCGGTGAGATCTCGTCGTTGGTCGAAACCCGTTACGGCATCCACCTTATTCGCCTCACCCGCCGTATCGATGGCCGCCAGTTGCCGTTCGAGGCCGTGCGGGAACGCATCGCCGCCTACCTGACGGAGCACGTCAATCGGCAGGCGACCGCGCAATATATCTCTCTCCTTATCGGTCGGGCGGACATCCAGGGAATTGCCGTCGATGGCTCATCCTCGCCGTTGGTGCAGTGAGGAGGGTACGATGCTCGGGAACCTTATCGCTTCGCTGGACGACCCAAAAGCAGCAATGGCCATCGTTGCAGCTATCGACGAGCCGGCTTTGTCCGCGCGGCTGACCGCCGTCGCTGATGACTCCGGCTGTTCGCCCGCCGATATCGTCGGCTCGGCGGTCCGCAATTTCGTGGACACTGCACCCGATGATCTTTGGACGCAGCTCATAGGCATCATGAACCGTGCTCAGGATCCGGGCCTTGCAGCCATGCGCGCAATTCTCGAAAAGGCACTGCACGGAACGCAGGAGACTTTATGATGCCTCCGGTTCCAAGTGAGTGCTGCTTCCCGTTGAGCGCCCAGCTGGTGCCATTCGAAACGGCGCGGCTGACAGCTGCCGCGCTCGCCTTGCCTCTCAATCAGCGTGAGGACGTACCGCTGGCCTGCGCCGCCGGACGAATCTTGGCGGCAACAATCGAGGCTCCTCGCGCCCTTCCATCGTTCGACCAGGCAGCAATGGACGGGTATGCCATATGCCTGTCTGGGAGGACAGGTGTGCCTTTGGTTCTTCCAGTGGCGGGCCGGACGAGCGCGGGCGACTTGCCAGGCGTTCTGGCTCCAGGCACTGCGCACCGCGTAATGACGGGCGCGGCATTGCCCGAGGGCGCGGACACCGTCGTGACGCAGGAGCAAGCGACGCGCCGGGGCGATCTGGTGCGGTTCGGATTTGACGTCGCGCCCGGCACGCACATCCGGAAGGCCGGCGAGGATGTTGCCCAGCGATCCGCCATCCTCCAGTCGGGCCGCATGATTGGCTGGGCCGAAATCGCGCTCCTTGCGGCTCTCGGCATCGAGACGGTTCCGGTTGTCAGGCGCCTGCGGATCGCTGTTCTGTCGACGGGTTCCGAGCTTCGCTCCGTCGGCGCAGCGCTTCTTTCCGGCGCGATATACGACTCCAACGGCCCCATGCTCGCCGCTATGCTCTCGGGACCGAACGCGCATGTCACGCCGCTGACTGTTCGCGACGATCAGGCTGCTATCGCGGATATGCTCAAGAGCGTCGCGCGATCGGCCGATCTCGTGATCACCACTGCCGGCATGTCGGTTGGCGAGGAGGATCATGTGCGCGATGCCGTCATGAAGGCAGGGGGGCATCTGGATGTCTTCAAGGTGGCGATGAAGCCCGGCAAGCCGCTAGCGTTCGGCAAGTTAGCGGAGGCTTGCTTCGTCGGATTGCCTGGCAACCCGCAGGCAGCTGCCTATGGGGCGCTCTCTTTCGTGCGCCCGATCATGGCAACCCTCCTCGGCGAGGCTCCCGCGAGACGCATTGCGGCCGAACTGGCCTTCACATGCTCGCGCAAGCCGGATCGCACGGAATTGGTGCCAGTCAGCCTACAGGTCGAGCGGGGCCGATTGACCGCCCGCCGCAGCGGACCGGACGGCTCGCATAGAATAATGCCAATGGTGTCGGCGGATGCCATCGTGATCGTGCCCGGTGCATCGCAGCCTGCGGAGCCTGGCACGCTTGTAGAAGTGCTGCCATTCGACCGATCGTGTTTTCGGGGGTAGGCAGTTGTACGGCCTTTGCCGACTGAAACGCGTTGCGGTCGCAGGGATTAGTCGTGGCGCATTTGCCAAGCTTTCGGCGCAAGACAGAAGGAGTCTCAGGCATGCAGTTTGTTCATCCCGATTGCCCCATCACTGCCATCATCTATTCAGACAGCTCGGCGTTCGAGATTTTCTTGCGGGAAGCGACAACCGCCATAGCCGCACGGGGACTGCGGTTGGCGGGCCTGGTCCAGCACAGCGAAGCGAAGCCGGATCGCCTGAAATGCGACATGCATCTGGAGGACCTCGCGACAGGCAAGCGATACGGTATATCCGACGATCGAGGTCCCCACGCTCGCGGCTGCGTGCTGAATCCCGATCAACTGGCCCGTGCATGCCAGGCAGCCGAACAGGCGTTGTCCGTCAGAACCGATTTTCTGGTGCTTTCCAAATTCGGAAAAACGGAGGCGGAAGGCGGCGGATTCAGGGGGCTGATGGCGAGGGCGCTCGAGCTTTCCGTTCCTGTCTTGATCGGTATTCCATTGGTAAACCTCGCATCGTTCCGGGAATTTGCCGATGGCCTTGCGAGGGAGATCGAGCTTGTTGATCTGATGTCCGATCGGCTGACTGCGGTTGAGCGCCTGCTGCACAATCGTCCGTCGCAGCGCCAGAGCAGATCGGAGCTCGCGTGATGCTGCCTGTCGATCCGTCCTCTTCGGCCGGGCGGCGGGAGGCACCTCAGCCATTACAGCCCATAGTTGTCAGCACATGCCGCGATGATTCGACTGCTGGCGCTATGCGGCTCAAACGCATTTTGCAAATTGTCGCCGCGGGCGCGGCCACCAGTGGTTTGACGGCAATTGTCGACTTCGCGGGATGCCCCAGGGTGGTGGCCTCGCTGGGAGCCGTCCTGTTCATAGCGGCTTTTGTCGGGTTTGCGCCCAGGCATTGATCAGGCTGCATAGGCACCGGCAGTCTAGAAAGCATTGTGGCGGCTGCCGTTGCAGGTCGCCTTGCTGCCTGCGCGATCGCTCGCTCGACGCAGGCACCGGCAGACCTTGCCGCCCTTCGGCAACCAGCTTGCGTTTGCACAAAGATCAGAAATCCACAGCGGTTCAGAATGCAGCGGTGAAAAGATCGCTGCGCCTGATCGTCGACACATGACAATCGGCTGCGGGTGCGCTCGTCAACAATGGCAATCAAATGGATTTCGGCGCCGGTCCCAACGTTGGTACATGGAGGAAGTAATGATGCACTCCGCGCTGTCGCGCTGGACCATGGCCTACTTTGCGGCGGCGCTGGTGTGCTTGATCTCGGCCCAGGTTTTGATGACGGCTGGCTACGGCTTTCCGGCTGTCGCCGTCGAAGCGCCAGAAACGCTTGTGATCGTTCACATGATCACGATCGGCTGGCTCAGCCTGCTGATGTTCGGTGCGCTGTTCCAGTTCGTGCCCGTGCTGATCGCTAGGCCGTTGCGCGGCGAGCGGCTGGTACTGCCCGCCCTGTTGTGTCTTCTGGCTGGCCTTGGATGCCTGCTCTGCGGCTTCCTGGAGCTTTCGGGTGCATTCGAGACGGGAGTACCGCTGCTTGCGCTCGCCAGCGCGCTCCTTCCGACCGGCTTTGCGTTGGCGGCAGTTGTGCTCGGGCGCACGCTCTGGGGCGCTCGCCTTCCGCTTCCCGCGCGTTTCGTCGCGGCGGGACTGTCGTGTGCCCTTGCCACCGCAGTCCTCGGCGCGCTGTTCGCCCTGCTCCTGTCTGGCTACCTTCCAACACTGGCTGAGATCGACTTCCGTGCGCATGCGCTTCCCGTCCATATTGCAGTGGGGCTCGGCGGATGGCTGAGCTTCACCGCTGTCGGCGTCTCCTACCGACTTTTGCCGATGTTCCTGTTGTCGCCGGACAAGGAGCGCCGGAGCACCGGGGTCGTGTGGTGGACCGGGACCGTCGCGTTGCTGACCGTGGTCCTGGCGATGCCTTTTGCAAGCTTGCTGGGTGAAGTTGGAACTGCAGAGACGACCTCGGCCCGGATGCTGGCCGTCATGCTCGGCGGCGTAGCCCTCTTCTTCTACGGCATCGATCTGGTCTTCTTCTATCGCCATCGTAAGCGGCGCACGGTCGAACTGAACAGCCGCGCGGCGGAGGGAGCCTTTCTGGCGCTTGCCTTGTCGGCTGTCCTGATGCTCGCGTTGCTAGCGAGCGGGACCCTTGAGCAGCATATCGGCGCGCTGCTTTATCTCGTAGCACTCGGCTGGCTCAGCGGGCTCGGTCTTTCGCAGCTCTACAAGATCGTGCCGTTCCTGACTTGGCTGGAATGCTACGGCCCTGTGATGGGCAAGAAGCCCACGCCGCGCGTGCAGGATTTGGTCGTGGAGCCGCGTGGCCGACTCTGGTTTGCGCTATATTTCCTTGGGGTGTCCCTCGGTACTGGCGCCCTGCTTGCCGAGCAGCCCGGACTGTTTCGTATCGCTGCGGGCGGGACGCTTCTGGCCACGCTGGCTATCGTGACTGAACTTGTTCAGGCCCGCCGACTCAAAAATGTTCCTTACGCCTACCGTTCACCAGAAGACACCTTGCCGCCTCGTCTTTTCCTGCCGAGGCCACACTGAGCAGACAGATGGAGGCTGCAAATGACCCAACCGGACCATGAACTCGATGTACGCCCTATTCTGGCCGAAGGCGGGGAGCCTTTCGGCGCCATCATGGAGGCTGTAGCAACGCTCGCTCCCGGGCAAGGCCTGCGCCTGCTTGCGCCCTTCAAGCCAGTCCCGCTATTCCATGTCCTGGGCCAGCGTGGCTTTGAACCCACGGCGCGTGAGATCGGCGGCGGTGACTGGGAGGTGATCTTTAGGCCGACTGCCCAAAGGCGGGACACCGTCGCGGTGGAAGCGGATTTCCCGGCCAGCCATGGTAGTGATGCCGAGACTTGGCCCGAACCGATCGCGGAACTGGATAATCGTGGTCTCGAACCGCCTGAGCCGATGGTGCGCACTTTGGAAGGTGCCGAGAGCCTGGCCCCTGGCCAGACATTGGCGGCCCTGTTGCCGCGCGAACCGGTGTTCCTCTTTGACGAGTTGAAGGCGCGTGGCTACCTATGGCGTGGAACATTCGTGCCGGAAGGACACTATCGCATCGTGATCCGACGTTAACTGTGCCATTCGTTCCTCACCTAGCGGCGCATAGGTGGCGAGCCAAGGGCGCTAGCGGATGTCGGCCGGTCCAGTTGATCCCCGCTTCGGAGCACGTCGGGGCGGGTGGGCTGGCTTTCCGCCTATCTCGTGAAAAGATCGCGGACGATGGCGAGGCGCTTGACGGCGATGGTGGCCAGCGCCTGCGCCCTGTCTCGCGCGGCTTGCGAAAGCAGGCGTTCGCCTGCGTCGATGTAATAGTCGGCCAGCCACTCGCAAAGCACATCCAAGGATCGAGGTGGCGGCGGACCGACCCGCGCGGGATTCTCGAGAGGATCAGATGCCAGATCGAGGGAGAGCATCCGGGCTTCGAGAGCTAGTTCCCGGCATTCGGTCCCGTTCCCCTTCATGTCGGCATATTCCTCAAGGCGCATGCAGATCTCCATTTCCAGACTGGATAGATCGTATGGCTCTCGGACTGTGGGCTCGAGGTGCCGATCCTTGAAAAAGGCCTTCCGCCGCGAGCGCCGGAGCGTCTTTGCATGCTCTAGCTCTTCTCGTGCCATTCGCTCAGCGGCTTCCCGGATTTCCGGCGACACTCCGTTGGCTGCAACATAGGTCCAGAAAGCGAAGGCGCGCTCTTCGTTGCGGACGGCGATCGCAAGGGAACGATAGGCATCCACCAACTCCGGAGAGACGAGCCCGATGCCTTCCTCATCGAAAACATCGTGCGGCACGGCTTCGGGCGGCAGCGTTCCGGGTGGTTTATGGTCGACCTGCTGCGACCAGCTCACGACCGTGTCGATATGGCCAGTTTCCTCGCGCACGAGACCATCGAAGATCTCCGCCAATTCCGGTCGGCCGACCGAACGCATGTATCCGGCCAGGTCCGAGTACCTGTCGGCGGATTCCTTCTCCATCGCCAGCGCGACGGCGAGCAGGTCGCTCATCGACCGGATCGATGCCGTCGGCTCGGATGTCAGACGGGACATGCGACGATTCCCCTTGTTTATGGGTTGACCATACTGCCTCCCTGAATGCGTTTGTTTGCGTTTCATCAAAGAACATCGGCAAAACCGCAGGCATGTTTGACCCAGGTCGGCTACGCCTGAAAGGATTTGGCCAAGGGCGAGAGGTCGACCTAATTCGGTGATCGAAGAAAAGTGGGCGCGAGGGCATGCCGATGTTTGAGCGTGCACAAAGATCTCTTATGCGCACGGGGCTAGAAAGGCGCTGAAATTCCGCGCGCGCGACGTGCGCCTGGGGATGCTGCTATGGGGGGACACGATGCCAGACAAGCCGCAGCCGGACTGGGATCCCAGATCCGATACAGTCCTTTCCAACCAGATCGCGGCATACGATCGGATGCGCAGCCGCTGCCCGGTAGCATTTAGCGACTATCTGGGATGGTCGATGTTCCGGCATCAGGACGTAATACGTGCGCTGGATGACCACGAGACATTCAGCAGCGTGGTCTCCCGCCATCTATCGGTGCCGAGCGGCATGGATCCGCCCCTGCACACGGCATATCGGCGGTTGATCGAGCGTCATTTCGAGCCTGAGCGCATCGAATCCTTCGAGCCGCTTTGTCGGACGATCTCGGCCTCTCTTGTGTCCGGCTTGGAGAGAGGCGTGGAGATAGACTTGGTCCCGCAGCTTGCCCAGCGCTTCGCTGTGCGAATTCAATGTTCCTTTCTCGGCTGGCCGGACAGTCTGCACGTGCCGCTCCTGCGGTGGGTTCGGAAAAACCATGAGGCCACGTTGGCGAGAGACACCATCACAATGGCGGCCATAGCGCTCGAGTTCGACGGCTATATCAGCCAGTTGCTGGAAGCGCGGCGACGGGCTGGGCCAGCCGCGCCGGAAGACATCACCTCGGGTTTGCTGCGGGAAATGGTGGGCGACAGGTTGCTGAATCAGGAGGAGATCGTCAGCATCCTCCGCAACTGGACCGTTGGCGAGCTGGGCACCATCACTGCGTGCGTTGGGATCCTAGGCCACTATCTCGCCGAGAACCCGCAGGTCCAGCAGCGGCTTCGGAAAAGTCCACATCTGCTGCCTGCGGCCATCGACGAGATATTGCGGATGCATGCGCCGCTCATCTCCAACCGGCGGGTGGCGACAAGGCCGGTGGAAATCGGAGGGCGCAAGATTGCCGCCGGCGAGCGCGTCACGCTGATGTGGGCATCCGCGAACCGGGACGAGGCTGTTTTCGACAACCCGGACGAATTCCGCCTCGACCGCGACCCTGAACAAAACCTCCTCTATGGGAGGGGCATCCATGTGTGCCCGGGCGCGCAGCTAGCGCGACTGGAATTGCGCGTGCTCATGGAGGAATTGCTGAAGCGGACCGACAAGATCGCGCTGGTGCCCGGAGGGCCACCAACGATCGCTGTCTACCCGGCAAGCGGGTTTTCAAGCCTGCCCATGCTTATCCTGTGATTTGTGAGATCGCGCGGGTTGTCCGGGCGGGCAGTTGGCGGGTTGCTGTGAAGGGCTCACCATACCGCGAAAAGCAGGAACCATCCCGCGTTGGCCGGCGCCATTGCCGCGCAAAAGAAACCTAGCGCGACGGCTTGCCGGCTCCGCCCCGATGCGTGCAGAGCCGCTATCCGCCAGCAAAGGATCGCCGACCACACCGTCGCTATGACCAGCACGGCGGCGCGCACCTCGCCGACGAAGGGGACGATGATGTCGTCGGACCGGAGCTGACTCACGGTAAGGCTGGAGAGGCCCAGAAAGACGCCGGCCCCTGCGAGCGGGATCAAGGCCTGGGCGAGATGGTGGAATCTCGACGCGCTCCAGCTTCCCAGGCATCGCGCCGAAAAAAAGAGCATCGACATCGTCGCCGCGCCGCTGCCCAAGGCAACGGCGACCACATAGGCTACAAGCATTGCGCCGTCGAGCAGCGTCAGCACGTCGTTGCGTTCAGGATAGTTCGTCAACAGCCACCACGGCGCGGTGCTGTCGAGCGGCCATGCGACGCCTGCCTCGACGAGGCGTACCGCAGCCCATTGCTTGGCGGCGACGAACCATGGGCTTGATGACCACTGGAAGGCGCCGAGCGCCAGTCCCATCAGGCCGAAGACGATCAGGACGGTCTCCCAGGGCTTGGCCGCCTGGCCGGCGACGTGGACGATCTCGTGGCTCGGCGAACGGCGCGCTAGGCGAATCGCGCTGCGAAACCCGCTGCAGCGTCCGCACATATGGCAGTCGGACGCGCCGCGCATCGTCCTCAGCGGCACCAGCGGAGCGCAGTTCACCGGGCCGGGTTTCTCCCTGGCGAACTGGGACTGCTGCCAAAGGCCGGGGTCGACGCGGAAGTGCAGCGGCGCCAGCTTCGCCAGCAGGGCGAACACGCCGCTGACCGGGCAGAGATAACGGCACCAGAGGCGCTTGTTGCGGCCGTAGAGATAGCCAACCACGGCCGCTGCCGCCGTCGAGCCTCCCAGGATCAGCAGCGTCGGCCGCGGGTACTGGTAGACGCTGATCATCTGGCCGTAGAGGGTGGTCGAGGCGAAGGCGAGCGTCGGCCAGCCCGGCCATGTCATCCAGCGCGGCGTTGCCTTCCCACGCCCATAGGCGCTGGCGAATTCGCTGATGGCACCTTCCGGGCAAAGCAGCCCGCACCAGATCCGTCCGACCAGCGCGGTGCTCAGGAGCACGAGCGGCCACCATACGCCCCAGAAGGCGAACTGGGCGAAGCGGGTGAAGTCGGTCCACAGGAAAGCCATGTTTCCCGGCAGCGGCAGGAAGACCGGCACGATCAGCAACACCGCATAGATCGACACCACGCTCCATTGCGTGGCGCGGATCGTCCTCTGGTTGCGCCGGAGCCCGTCGCCGATCCTGGACCAGATGTCGGGCGGCGCCTCGGTTGTGACCGACGCGGGCTCAAGATCGGGGACGATCCGAATTGTCACGGCACGCTCGCGACGGTGCGCCTGTGTCCCGGAAGGAACAGCAATGCCCCGGCCGTCAGCCAGTAGAGCGCGTAGACCAGCGCGGACGCCAGCACGGGCCTCGCCCGATAGCCGGTCATGGCCGAGATGAAGCCGCCCGGTCCGGCCATGTCGTCGAGCAACCGCGACGTGTCCCAAAGCGGACGGGAGAGCGGCGGCACCAGATCTATGCCGATAGCCCGGTCGAGCGCCGTCATGAGCAGCGAGGCGGCGAGAAACAGAAGCAGGATCTCGGTGACGCGAAAGAAGAGACGCCACGAGAAGCGCCGGGAGCCGAGCTGAAGCAGCCAGTAGAGCGCGCCGGCCGCAGCGAACCCCGCGGCCATCGCCACGAGGCAGGTGAACAGGCTCGTCCCGCGCGCGGAGGCCAGGATGCCATACAGGAAGACGACGGCCTCGCTGCCCTCCCGCGCCACAGCAAGGGCGGCCAGAAGCAGGAGGCCCCACCAGCTGCGCTGGCTCATGGCGCGCTCGGCCCCGTGAACCAGGTCTTTCTGCAGGTTGCCGCCATGCCTGTGCATCCAGACCACCATCTGCAGGATGAGCGCGGCGGCAATGCCGGTGACGGCGATCTGGAGCAGATCCTCGCGGTCGCCTTCGAGTAGGCTGGCGAAGCCCAGCATCGCCGCAGCCAGGAGCGCCGACACGGCCAGGCCCGCCGCGACGCCGGTCCACAGAAATCGCCGGCCGGTCCTTGCGGACGCATGGTCGGCATGACGGGCGAGCCAGGCATTGAGGATGCCGACCACGAGCAGGGCCTCCATGCTCTCGCGCCAGACGACGAGGGCGATCTGCCCGAATAGGCCGCTGGTCATTGGCCGGCGCGCCCCCGCAATCACGGAAGGCGCGCAATGCGTGAAGTAGGAGGAGGGGCAGCAAGACGATCACCATGGAAAAAAGATGTACTTATAATGTATCTTTTTGAAGCCCTTCGGGCAAGGGGTGGGCGATGCGACTAGGTGAAGCGGCGGAGGCTGTTGGCGGCTTACGCTGCCGGCTGTATGCCGAAATCCTCGGGGCGGAGCAGAAGATCGGCCAAGGTGTAGCCGTCAAGCGTCCCCGCGAAGGCCGCGAGCGCCTCTTTCAGCATTCCGCGCAGGCGACAGCGGGGGGTGATCAGGCAGCTATTGTCGCTCCTGAAGCATTCGACCAGCGCAAAATCGGGCTCCGTGGCCCGCAGCACGTCGCCGAGTCGGATCTGCTTTGGCTTCTTGGCGAGCGCCAGGCCGCCGGAACGGCCGCGCACCGCCCTCAGGAATCCGGCGCGGGTCAGTTGATTGGCCACCTTCATGAGGTGCGCGCGCGAAATCCCATAGACTTGGGCGGTCTCTTCGATGGTGATTAACTGACCGTCCTTGGCCGCCGCGTACATGAGAACGCGAAGCGAGTAGTCGGAGAAATCCGTCAGTCTCATCCAGTACCTCTCTGGCAGTTTTCAGGAGCGATGTCGTTTACCCGCCTATCCACGGGAAAGATGCGCGTGAGATGTATGTTTTGCAAGCCCTCGCAGGTGACGCGAAAAAACATGCATTGACAATGTATCTTTTAACGCCGACTATCGCGGACCGCAGCGAACCGCGATGGCGCAACGCCGCCGTGGGCGGCGAGCGACCAAGTTGCCCGCTCGTCAACGCAAACGAAGGATTGATCCAATGACGCATACCGTCGCCCTAAACGAGATAGATGTCCGCAGTCTGGTGCCCATGCAGAGGCACCAGAAGATCTTCCAGCTTGTCGACGAACTTGCCCCGGGCGGTAAGTTCGTTCTCGTCAACGACCATGATCCCAAGCCTCTCTACTACCAGCTTGAGGCTGAACATCCCCAGCAGTTCTCGTGGACCTACCTCGAAAGGGGGCCGGAAGTCTGGCGCGTCGAGATCGGCCGTCTTTTGAAGGCGGCGTGAGTTGAAGTGCAGGAGCCGTCCGCAGACTTGCACGGGCGGCTAAGCGAAAGAGGGCGTGGCATGGGCGCTGGAACGGGATCGCAGCTAGGCGACGAGAAGGTTATGGAGGCGCTTCGCCTCGTGATCGATCCGGAACTCGGCTACAATATCGTCGACTTAGGGCTCGTCTACGCGGTCTTGGTGAACGACGGCGGCATCGTCAACATCGTGATGTCCACGACGACGCGCGGCTGCCCTGCCACCAACTACCTGAAGGAGGGGGCCCGGGACGCGGCTTGGAATGTTCCGGGCGTGAAGTCCGTCGATGTCACGATAACCTATGAACCGCCCTGGTCGCCGCAGAAGATGAGCGCGGGTGCCAAAGCCCACCTTGGCATTGCAGACGGCGACGAGCGGTGACATGAACGGACACCAGATCGAGGCATCGGAACCCGGTGCCGCGCCTTCCAGCGGCGACAAATTAGTATCAGGCCTCGCGGATCTCCTCGTCACCAGTCTGGAGGCCCTGGCGAAAGCTGGGCAAGCCGATGCCGCCTGCCGCCAGGCTGGCAAGGCTTGTGCAGCGCTCCGCGTCTCCAGCCCGGCGCAGTGGCGAAAGTTCAACGCGTTGCTGCATCGGCTCAGCAGGCAGGCGCCCTTGGGCGACTCGTGAAGTTCAGGCGCGTTCTCTAAGGGCCTACACTGAAGACCGAAATAGGAGAGTTGTTGACATGAATGGCTCCGATCAGGACAGCAATCAGAATGCCCGGAATGAAAGCTCCTTGCTGCCGATGCTTATCGGCGGCCTTGTGCTGATCGTGGTCGGGATGCTCCTGATTACCTGGCTGGTCTGATCTCCATGCGTAGCGGAAGAGTTCGGGAGACGTGAATTGCCAGGCCGTAGCCAAATCGAGTTGAGCGGAGGCGACATACTTGTCGATGCCGCACTGCTTGGAGCGCAGTTGAACCTGAAGGTGACGGAGGTTCAATCGTTGTTGAGAGACCGGACGATTACATCGATTTGCGAACGCGGGACAGGCGCCGACGAGGGTCGCTATCAATTGACCTTCTTCCACGGGAATCGCCGTGCTCGCCTGATTATCGATGCCACGGGCCGAATCCTGCGGCGCTCGACGATCGATTTCGGGAAAATCACCTTGCCGCGGCAGCTGCATCGTGTCGGCAAGTAGCTCGCCGCGGCAGGACGGCGGGATCTCGGGCGGTGGATGGCGCTATCGCCTGGCCGGGAAGCCTGTAGAAAAGCACAACTTGCGTTCTCAAGTCTTCACGAGCAGCCCTACACTCGCGTTGCCAGGCCGGCCGCCTTCGGTCGACTAAGCTCTCCAGCGGCTCACCGAGGTCGTAGATCGACATCAATCTCAATGGTTGATACCGCGGATAGTGGTTCGCCGAATATTATTTGTCGATCCAGTTATGACGCAGGCTCTCGATGTGGAGATCGAGGTCGCGTTCAGAGAAAGTGATCAGGTCGCTGTGGCCGAATCCTTTGGCGTAATCCATCACCGAAAAAATCTCAGGTGCAATGCGCAACAATGCCACCCTCTCCGAAGGTGGCTTCGGCGCTATCCGCAGTGCCGCGTCGTTGTCTGCTGCTGTCTGCGAAATAGTTGCGTATTCGGGGTAGCGCTTCAATCTCAGCGCCGAAACGTAGTCAAACTCGCCAGCATCGCTCACCACACTCGCCCTTGCGGCGAGCGAGAGCCCCTTGATCTTGAACGGGTCCGAGACATCGCTCCCGATAGCAATTGAGACTCGCGGGTCGCGTAAGACGTTTGCATACTTCTGCGAGTTACGGGCAATGAAACAGTATAGGAAGAAACCATCATTGACGTAGCCTACCAGCGTCGTCTGCGGCCAACCGTCTGACCGTATGGTGGAGATGCTCATGACGCGATTTTCATTGAGCAAATCTAAGATGGTGTCCTTCAACCTGCGACTCACAGCGGTTCCCCACGAAATGTCGATACATTTCATTTGGAAGTGGAGGCCGCCTTGATCTAAAACAATTCCAGAAAAGTGCGGCGGTTTCAGTCTGGGCTGGCGTACGGGTGCATCTGTGGTCGCATCAATCCGGTGCATGGTCGAAGGAGACGCGGGATCGGCTACCGCAAGGCCTGATCCAAAAGCGTGCGCTTCCGGATCGGGGCGCCGTGGCAACCCTGTGAAATGCCGACCACTCGCATCGCCCGGCCTTTTCGGCTCGGCGATGCGAGTGGTTCTGCGCAGTGGCCGTCAACGTTGGCATCAGGCCCCGGTCTCCGCCACTGCGAAGCGCGGGAAAAGGACGTTGTTCTCCAAGTGGATGTGCTCGATCAGATCCTCGGCGAGATGTGCGACGCCCACGTAGAGCGCCTGCCATGACCGGCAAGCCCCTTCGGGCGTGCTGAAGTTGTCGGTGAGGCTTTCGAGCAGCCGAAGCGAAACGCCCTGGTCGTCGTGCTCGTGCCGTAGTTCCGAAATGGGCATATCATACTTGCCTCCGGTCCACTGCAGCATAGCCGGGAACAGGATGGCCTCTTCCTTGGCCATATGCGGCACCAACTCACTTTGTATTTGCCGCAGCGCGTCGGAGAGCCCGGCCGGTACCTTAGGATGCTCGCGATGCACGGCCTCAACCTTTCGTGACAGCGCAATAAGCTCAGGCAAGGCACGGCGGTGGGCTTCGTGGTAGCAGGCCTGAATGTGGTCAATCAGAACCTCGTTGCTCATTGCGGTAGGCGCCGTGTCGGTTTGATCGCGAGCGTCCAGCGCAGCCAATGCCTCCTCAAGCTCTCGAGGATCTACACCTCGTCGATGGGCAGCGCTATCGAGCGTGAGATCGCCGCCGCAGCAGAAATCGATCTTGAACTTCCGGAAGACTGCGGTGGCGCCGGCCAGCGTGGCGGCTATGTCGCCGACGGTGCGCTCCCAAAGTTCTGGACGTGGGGATTGGGTGTTCATGTAGAAGCTCCTTACACAGCCTGTATAGGACCTAAACCCAGGGCGGGTTCATACCGCGCCCACGCGTAGGAACGACCGACATAGTCGGTCGCCTTCATGGATCGCCTATATTCAAGCTCAAGTCTTTGCGTTGGAACAATGAGACCGAAACTGGAGTTCGATAGGCGGATCGCTGAACCGTGCGGGCTTTTTTGGCGCGACGCATGTCTGGATCTGAGATGACTTGGTTCGTGTCTCGGAACCGTGTTTGGGCCGGGTTCCAGACTTCTCGCGAACATGAAGGGGGCGCAAAGTTCTCGAGGCATGCCGCCAACTCTCAGCGCGACCCCCAATCGCCTCTGCGTCAGACCGCTCTGCGACGGCAAAACGTTGCGGAGAAAGCTTTCGCTGCGGCATTTGCGCTTGGACAAAGACAAGCATCGGCCAGGAAGCAAATTGCGTGAAAGCACCCACGCGATGCAGAGGTACGGGGATGGAGAAGCATGGCCTGCACGAAGATGCGCTCGCCCTTGCCCTCGGTAGCCTCATGGTGGCTTTGGGCACGACTATTTATGCCAACGCCGGGCTGGTGGTCGGCGGCACGGCCGGCGTGGCGCTCTTGCTGCAGTACATAACTGGCACCCAATTCTGGCTCGGGTTCTCGCTGATCAATCTGCCCTTTTATTTGCTCGGCTGGAAACGGCTGGGCGGCGCTTTCGTGCTGCGGACATTCATTGCGGTGAGCCTCGTGTCGCTTTTTTCGCGCTTTACCGTCGAATGGGTGGCATTCGCCCAATTGAACGCGACCTATGCCGCCATCATGGCCGGAACGTTGTGTGGCACTGGCATGCTGATGCTGTTTCGCCACCGAGCAGGCGTGGGCGGCATCAACATCCTAGCCATTTTTCTCCAGGAGCGCTTTGGGTTGCGAGCAGGCTATTTTCAACTCGCCGTCGATCTGGCAATCCTAGTCGTCGCGTTCGTCGTTTTAGCGCCCGACCGTCTGCTGCTGTCGGTCCTTAGTGCGACTATCCTCAATCTCATTCTGGCTATCAACCATCGGCCCGGCCGCTATCTTGGCGTAAGTAGATAGTGCAGATGAGGCATAGGCCGTTATTGGTTCCATCGCGAGCGTCGACCATAACCGACTCTCCGGTTATAGCTCGAGACCAGTTTTCGATCGAAACGCAGGTTTGCTCTAACTAACCGCTATTCCGGTTATGCTGGTCAGTCGGAGCGACGGAGTGTTGAAAGCTGACATTGTGGGCGTTGACCACGCACAGGACATTCGTATCCACCTGATGCCGGGCTAGCCGTTCCCACCCAGAGCGCACTCGGGACGAGCTGGCCCGGGTCGCGCCTGTCACGTCGGTAGTAGTCGTGCAGATGAGGCGGCCCATCTAGACTTAAGCCGACCAGAAACTGTTCGTCATGGACGAACCGTGCCCATTCGTCATTGAGAAGGGTGCCGTTCGTCTGCAGCGCGTTGCGGATGGTGCGGCCTGGTGGACAATGCCGACGTTGCGACGCGGTAATGTTCCGAAAGCGGTCAAGCCCTAGCAGGGTAGGCTCGCCGCCCTGCCAGACGAACTGGATTTCCCTCAGCCCGGCGCGCGACAGACTTGCGATGTACTCGCGAACGAAGGTCTCGAGCACGTCAGGCGGCATCCGGAACTTGCTTTCCGCCGGATAGAGCTCGACCTTTTTCAGATAATAGCAATAGGTGCAGTCGAGATAACATCTAGGACCTAAGGGTTTGGCCATGACCCAGAACGGCGAGACCGCAAGTCTGCCCCCGACGCTACCCCGAAAGCCGGTCATTTCTGATGCCGAATCGGCTTGAACCTTTCGGATCGGTCGCCGCCGTTCAGTCCCCGGCACGAAGTCTGAGCAAAGCTCAACCTGCATGGCACTGATGACATGTCGGTTGAATTGAGGTCCTGATGTCTCTTCGCTCAACGTGCCGCCTAAACGTGCGCAGCCCAGACGACTGTCATCAAAGTCCCAAGAACCTCGAAGCCGCACGTCAGCTGCTCCGGTCGACGATGCGCCCGTCGGGAAGCACGAAATAGGCCCGCGTCGCTCCGGCGTCGGCGAGAATTGACGAAGCCCGCTCTAGGGGCAAAACGGATAGGCCCGTCGAGAGTGCGTCGGCGCAGGCAGCAGTTGACGCGACGACCGAGACGCTGAGATAGCGATTGGCGCACGAACCTGTGGCAGGATCAAAGATGTGATTGAACCGTCCTGCTGCATCGAATTGAGTCCCGTAGCCGCCGGACGTGGAGACTGCTTGGTTGTCGAGGGCGATCGCCGCAATGAGACGGTCCTCTGCTCGCGGGTTTTTTATTCCGACCGACCACGGCCGGCCCGTCGGATGAGCATCGAGCGCGCGCGTCTCTCCCATGTCCACCAGAGTATGAGTGACACCACGGGCACGCAGAAGTTCGGCGACGCGATCGGTAATGTAGCCTTGCGCGATGCCGTTTAGGGTAAGGCCCATGCCCGACCGCTCAAATGCCACTTTACTGGTGTCGACGTTCACGCGCTGGTAGCCGCATTTGGCCACGGCGCCTCCGATGTCGGCCGATGACGGACCGTTCGGGTCAGCGTCGGCCACTCCGAAATGATTCGCGTAGAGCGTCCAGAGCGGCTGCACCGTCGGGTCGAAGGCGCCGCCGGTAGCGCGAGCATAGCGCGCGCTCTCTGCCAGTAGCTCGACGAGTTCCTGCGGTGGATCGGCGAGTTCACCATCTCTATTCAACCGGGAAAGCGCGGAGGTGTTGTCGTAGAGGCTGAACACGCGCTCCAGCCGGTGCACCTCGTCGAGCGCATCTGCGATCAGGCGCTCGGCTTCCGCAGCATCTGGGTGGTATAGCTGCAGCGAGGCGTCGGCACCAAGCGCGACACCGCGCCATTCGTGGAACAGCGGCGATGCCCGGCCCGGCAGCGCAAGACCTGCCCCAAGCGCCGCAAGGCTCACGCCTGCCACGGCTCCACTGATGCGGATGAAGCGGCGTCTGGTTATCCGGTCTGCTAACGCGTCGCCCGCGTCAATTCCGTTGCTGAGGATTGTCATTGCTTTACCGCGGGTTTGGGAAACTTGGATTCGCCGGCCGAAACATCGGCTGTGTGGCCGCTGTCATCACTTTCCAGGACATAGTTCTCCGGAATCTCGTTGAAGCGCACGACGGTTCCGCCGTGAGCAACCGTGAACGTCCAGGCAGCCTTCTCATCAGAGAAGGGCACCGGCTCCTTGCCGCCCATATCGGCGTTGTAGTCGCTGCCGATGGCGTACCAGGCATCATGCGCCTCAACCCAGGTTCCTGCCTCGGGATGCTCCCAATTCTTGGCCTTCGCCATGTCGTTGACGTAGATCGCGACGACATCCTTCGGCTCCCCCGGGAGCATCGAAAAAGCGACCGCATCGCGTACGGACGAGAACCAAAGCGGCTCGGATTTGCCAGCGCGGAAGGCCTGTGCCTTCGGGCCGCCGTGTTCGAGCAGGCCCATCGAACAGAAATAGGCGACTGACGTGGCCGTCGGCTCCTGCGGTGGCGGCTTCGGCTGGCCGGCGATGTCCTCGTTACAGCCAGCGAGCAGGATGCAGAGGACGGCGGCAAGGAGTGCGCCGCGAACGGTTGGGCGGATCATGGCTCTTTCCTTGAAAAGGCGAGGGCGGCGAGCGCGAGGGGCACAGCGACCCAGGCCGTCAGGGCTGTCAGCAACACAGCGCGGCCGAATTGCATCTGCTCGGCAAGGCCCGCCATGCCGGCGAACAAGCTGGCTTTCGACAGTCCGGCAAGATTGAGGAGCCGGAAGATATCCGCTGGATCGAGGAGGAGCAGCCAATTGAACGCGGCGGCGCTGATCGTCCTGCCCTGATCGGCAACCAGAAGGCCGAGAAGCGCCATGTCATAGAGGAGGACCAGAACCAGCCAGATGCCGATGGAAAGCCCTGCCGCGGTTGCACGCTCGCGCACGGTGGCGCTGACCAGGTATCCGAGCGCGATGAAGACCGCGCCGAGAACCACCGACGAGCCGACCATCCCCGCGAAGCTGCCGAGGCTGTCTACATCGAACTCGCCCGCCGCAACGGCGAGAGCCGCTCCGGCGGCGCCGTAGCCGAGCACCGTAGCCATCGTGAGGATCGAGAGGTGGCCGAGGAACTTGCCGACGAGAATCTGCCAGCGAGAGAGCGGGTATGAGAGGAGAAGAAGCAGTGTCCCGCGATCCCGCTCTCCGACGATCGCGTCGTGAGAAAGGAGGAGCGCGATGAGCGGGACCAAGAAGATGGTCAAGCTCGACAGGCTGACGATCGTGACCTCGAGCGGGCTTGCGCCGACCACGCCCGTCGGAGCGCTGCCGAGAAACGCAAGCGTCAGCGACAGGCCAGCCAGCAGCAGGACGGCCCCAACGGCCCAGCGGTTGCGCAGGCCGTCGCGGATCTCGCGGCCGGCAATGGTTGCTATGGCGTTCATTCGGCGGCCTCCCGTGTAAGCTCGTCGCATAGATCAACCAATGTTGGCGGCATCACTTCGATGTCCGACACGCCGTCCAGCAGCGAGATGCCGCGGATTGCCTCGATCTTGCTGTCGTCGGCGCAGGTGAGCTCGAAATACGCATCGTCGAGCCACTGGACAGAGCGTCGAGTGGCGAATTCCCGCGCTGCATCCGCATCGGAGACACGCACCCGTATCCGAAGGGGCAAGTCCGCCAGGCGACGGAGTTCCGGAAGCGCGCCGCATGCGACCATGCGGCCGGCCTTCATGATGGCGATGCGATCGGCCTGCTCGATGTCGCTGAGCGCGTGCGAGGAAAGCAGCAGCGTGGCTCCGGCGTCGCGCAACTCCGCCATCACGTCGTAAAACATCTGCCGAGACTCGATGTCGAGGCCGGTCGTCGGCTCGTCGAGGAATAGGACGCGCGGCTCGCCGAGAAGCGCCTGCGCCAATCCGAGCCGCTGGCGCATGCCCTTCGAATAGGTGCCGACTCGGCGGCGCGCAGCGGCAGCGAGTCCCACACGTTCTAGGAGCCGATCGGTGACCGCAAGCGGTACTTGCTTCAGACGCGCGTAGAAACGCAGCACCTCCCGGCCTGTCATGGCCGGTGAGAAAGCGACGTTCTCAGGAAGGAAGCCGATCCTGCGCCGGAATGCCATTGCCTGGCGCCCGGCCGGGTTCTCTCCGAGCAGCGTAATGCGCCCTGCGGTCGGCGTGAGCAGGCCGAGGGCCATCTTGACCAGCGTGCTCTTGCCGGCTCCGTTGTGCCCGACTATGGCGACGCACTCGCCGGGCGCAACCGATAGGTCCACGTCGCGCACGACGTAACTGTCCCCGTATCGCTTCGACACGCCTTCCATGAAGATTGTCGGCAAAATGGTCATGGCTTCACCTCCAGCGCGGGCGGGATGGGCGCCATCAGCGGCGCGCTGTCGATGATGCCGCCCGGATGGAGCGCGGGGAATTCCGCTTGAGCCCAGCGTATGACCTGCACGGCCGGGCTGTTGATGAGGAGTTTGGCCATCGGATAAGTCCACACGACCTTGTCGAAGATGTCGTTCGGGCGATAGGCGGTATCGGCGATGCCGTCGCCATTCAGGTCGAACGCCGGATTGTCGCTCCAGTAGTTGCCGCGTCCGTCCGCGGACCAATCGAGCGAACGCGTTCCTACGTAGACGACCTGCGAGCGGTTATGGATGAAGGCATTGCCCGTCAGCCGGTTGCGCTCGGAGCCCGCAGTGAAATGGATGCCGACGGCGCAATCCTCGAACCAGTTGCCAGCGAAAATGTTCTTGTTGGCGTTGTAGATGAAGACGCACTGGTCGCTTCGCCGCACGACATTGTCTTCGATATCCGCATCGTTGGCGTAGTTGAGCAGGAGGCCGTGATCGCCATCGCCTTCCGACAGGTTGCGGCGAATCGCGAGGCGGCTCGAATACATGATGACGTAGCCATCGTGGTTGCCGCGCGAGACGTTGTCGCTGACCTCGCTGTCGTTCGTGTACATGTAGTGAATGGCAAAGCGGACGTTCTCGATGCGGTTACCGCGGAAGATGTTGTTGCGGCTGGCATTGGTGAAGATGCCGTCTCGTCCGCCGGTAATGTAGTTGCCGATCACCTGCGCTCCCGGCGCGTTCCAGACATAGACGCCGTTGCCGCGCTCGTTGGTCCTGAGATCGGTCCGTCCGACGATGCGGTTGTTCCTCACGATCGCGTTGGCGGCGCCGTGAACATAGATGCCGACCAGGCTGTTCTCGATCCGGCTGTCCTCAACGATCGCGCCCGCGGCGCTGTCTTCGAGGAAAACCGCCGCGTCCATGGGATCGTCGATGCCCGAATTGCGTATCGTGAGGCCGCGCATGACGACATCCGGAGCAACCACTTCGATAGTTCGGCCCTTGCCTTGCCCGTCGAGCACGGCACCTGGCTCGGCCTCGATTGTAAGTGCGTGGTCGATCCGGATCGGGCCCTGGTGCGTGCCGGCGGCGAGACGCAGCGTGTCGCCGGCATGCGACATGACGATCGCATGCCGAAGACCGTCACCCCCCGCAGGGACGGCAAGGGTTTCTGCCCGTCCCGCCCCTGGGAAGAGGAAGGCGCAGGCGGCGACGAGGGCCGCCGCGACTGCGCTCCCGCTATGCCGGTTCCGGTTCATGCCGGCTGCGGCTCCACGATCATGCGCCCGGCCATTTCCATGTGCAGGGCATGGCAGAACCACTGACAATAGTACCAGTGGACGCCGGGGCGGTCCGCGATGAAGGTCACGGACGCTGTCTGCTGTGGCGAGATCTCCATCGCAATCCCGTGGCGCACTATGGTGAATCCGTGGGTCAGATCCTCGACGTCGTCCATGTTGGTCACGGTGATGGTGACCTCGTCACCCTGCTTCACCGTGAACTTGTCCAGGCTGTAGGTCGGCGCGACGGAGTGCATGTAGACGCGCACCTTGTTGCCGTCGCGGATGACGTCGGCGGCTTCCTCGAGCTTGACGCCGTCCTTCGCCGCCTGCTGGCGCGCTTCCTCCCACATCGGGTCGTCGCGCTTCCACACGATTATCGGCTTGACCTTCGAGCGATGGACCAGGCAGATGTCGTGCGGCTCCGCGAAGCTCGGCCCGTCATGGACCAGGCGCATCTCCTCGCCGGAGATATCTATCAACTGGTCGTTCTCCGGATGCAGCGGTCCCACCGGCAGGAAGCGATCCTTGGAGAACTTGTTGAGCGACATCAGCCACTTGCCGTCCGCCTCCTTGGTCTCGCCCATCGAAGTGTGGTTGTGGCCCGGCTGATAGTGGACGTCGAGCTTCTGGACGATCGGGTCGACCTTGGCGCCGCCGTAGGCCTGGATCGCCTTGTCGATGTTCCACTTGACGACCTGGCTGTCGAGGAACAGCGTGGTGTAGGCGTTGCCTTTCCCATCGAAAGCCGTGTGGAGCGGTCCGAGACCCAGCTCAGGCTCGGCGACGACGACGTCGCGCGGCTGGATCTTGTCGTCGAACAGGTCGTCGAAGCGGCGCACGTCCAGAAGCGTGACGGTCGGCGAGAGCTTTCCGGCGATCGCGACATGGATGCCGTCGGGTGCCGTGTTGCAGCCGTGAGGGTTGTTGCCGGCCGGAACATAGCGCGTGTAGCGCGAGCCGTGCCGCCCGTCGACCACGGGCACGCCGTTGATCTCCTTGTAGTCGCCTTTCTTGACCGCATCCTCGATGCGCTTGAGGTTGAAGAGCACCACCCAGTCGCGGTCCGCCGACGTCATCTCGGCGAGCGTCACGCCGCGCTCGGAGTTGTAGCAGGTCGAGAACGCGTATTTGCCCTGGTAGTCGGCGTCGGTGTTGTCGAGATTGCCGTCGACCAGCACCTGCCAGGCGATCTTCATGGTATCGCCGTCGATGGCCGTGAAGACCGACCAGTACTGCTTGGGATCGTCGAGGACCTTGCCGTCGTTCGGGATCGGGATGATGTGCTCGCTGTTGGCGAACACGTAGCCGGTCCGCGGATACTTCTGGAGACGCAGTCCGTGAATGTCCGATGCGTTCGGGATTTCGATGATCTTGTCGCATTTCATCACGTCGCAACGGATTCGCGCGACGCGACAATTGGCCTTGTCGTTGACGAACAGATAACGCCCGTCATACGTGCCGTCCGTGTACGACATATGGGGGTGGTGCAGGTCGCCGTTGTGGTAGACGCTGCCGCGCGTGGCAAGGACTGCCTGCGTGGTCGGCATCAACCCTTCCGTCAGGACCTTACGGCTCTCATTGGTGATCCCCCAGCCTGTGGCACTGCACCGGTTGAACACCGGAATGCGCATAAGTTCACGCATCGAAGGCAGACCGAAGACACGCACCTCGCCGCACTGGCCGCTCGAGTTGAAACCGTAATATTCGTCGAGATCGCCGGGGCGGATCTCGTTGGTCGCCTCCTTGGCGTGGGCGGGCCTCGTGAGCCCGGCAACGCCGACGGCTCCCCCGCCGGCCGCGCTGGCCAGGCCAGCCAGTACGGCGGCCTTGCCGCTTCCGGTCAGAAGCTTCCGGCGGCTTACTCCAGCTTCCTCCGGTCTGTCGTCATCTCTCATTGGTTCTCTCCTTCTGTCGGCGCGGCCTGGCTGGCCGCAGGCTTCCGTTCCACGGATTGTTCGCGACCGTTGACGGTCACCAGGACCCTCGGCTTGCGCTTGGGCTCTGGGATCATCGACGGTGACTGCAGCGCCAGGAACTTCTCACGCTTGATGCGCTTCTGGATCATCACCGGACAGCGCTGGTCGTCGTGGTAGAGCACCTGGCAGTTGAGGCACTGGATGCATTCGTTGGGATTGATCGCGCCTTCCGGATGGATCGCCTGGACGGGACAGTCATTGGCGCAGCGCTGGCAGGGCGAGCCGCATTCCTTGTAGCGCTTCAGCCAGTCGAACATGCGCACGCGGGCTGGGATAGCCAGCGCGCCACCGAGCGGGCACACGTAGCGGCAGTAGAAGCGTTCGATGAAGAGGCCGGGCGCGAGGCAGCCAACCGCGAACAGGACGAACCACCACTCTCGCGCGAAATGCAGGATGATCGCGGTCTTGAACGGCTCCACCTCGGCCGCCTCCTCTGCGAGGCCGAGCGAGCCGAAGGACAGGCCGAAAAGCGCGAGGAAGATCATGTATTTGAAGGGCCACAGGCGCTGGTGTAGCCAGAACGGCACGCGGACCTGCGGAATGTGCGCCCAACGCGCCAGCCGGTTTGTCCACTCCTGCAGCGCGCCGAAGGGGCAGAGCCAGCCGCAATAGGCGCCGCGACCCCAGAACAGCAGCGCGGCCGCGATCGCCGACCACAGGATGAAGATCAGCGGGTCACGAAGGAAATAGTCCCACCGGAAATCGCCGCGCAGCGAGTTGAAGAACGTGAGGATGTTAACGACCGACAGTTGCGCATGCTCGTACCAGCCCAGCCAGACGAGCGTGAACGCCAGGTAGCCGAGCCGGATGCGTTCGAAAGCGCGAGGCCACTTTACGAGGAAATCCTGGAAGAAGAAGATGGCGGTGAGCACGCCGATGGCGGCGAGCATGATAGCGATGTCCAACTTCCTCGCCTGCCACATCCGCTGCCACAGCGGCGGCTCATCGTCGGTGATCGCCGTCGGTTGCGCGGCAGGTGAAGTCGGCGCGGCCGCCGCCTGCGGCACGACCGATGTCGGCGGCGAAACAGGTGCGGCGAGGAACTGGTCGGGGGTCGAGTAGTCCAGTCCCGTCGTGACAAACGCCTTGTCAAGCGCTCCGGTGGCGCGCTGCACCAAGAGCTGAAACCGCCATGGTACGCCGGGGTCTAGATTCGAACCATCGGGCGTGACGAAGATCCCAATCTCGGGAAAGTCCGGCGCGCCTTCGGCCGCCACCGCGCCGAGCCGCCGATAGTTGCGGTCGCGAAATCGTATGCTGCTCTCGCTCTGGATCACCTCGATGCGATCGAAGATGCCGCCGCGCACATAGCCGGAGCCGCGAAAGGAGTATGGTCCGTCGCCCGCAACGAGGATCGCTTGTTGGCCGGGCTTCAGATCCCGGCGAAGGCGATCATATTCGGCATCGCCGAGCAGCGATCGGCCGACGGTCGGCACGCTGGCCAGCGCGACATAGATGTCGACGAAGGAGGCATTCGGGTCCCCTGCCTGCGGGCGGGCGATCGCCGCGGCATTGCCCGTCTGCTGAAACAGTTCGTCGAGTTCCTTGTTGGTGATCGCAAGCCTGCGGACGGATCCGTCGCCGAGCAAGGCTTGCCAGGTTTCGACGGCGCTCTTGGCCTGATCGATCGCGCGGTGGGCCGGCTGGGGGGCGACGCTCGCAGCTGCCGCTCCCAGGTAGCGCGATCGCGCGATCTTGACCGCCGACTGGGTCATGCTGTCGGCGATGACCATCATGGTGACCGTCGCGCCGCTGACGATGTCGACCGGCATTCGCTTCTCGTCGCCCGGATCAAGGACGCGTCGGCCGACGAAGCCGTTTATATAATGCTCGATCTTGGCTTGAGGGATGCCGACAAGAACGATCGGTTCGTGATGCTCGACGAGCTTTGCGCCGGTGATCTTGCCGTCGAGGTCGATGCCGACAACGATGTTGATCGGCTTGCCGGAATAGCCGGTCGCATCGACGACATCGTTCGTGAGGAAGGCGTAGCCGACGAGCTGGCCCCCCTTGAGCAGCTTCGCCGCAGGCGGGTTGCCCTCGACCCCGCCGAAGCTGTCAGCGGACGTGTCAATGTCGGATGCTTTGATCCGTCCGAGGAACTCACCTAGCCGCCCGGACGCGCTGGCCTCGGCTTGTGACGACAGAAGAACAAGCAGGAGAAAGAAAGAGGCCAGGAACCTCCGGCCCGCCGATCTCCATCCGAATTCGAAACCTGATTTCATTCTCGTGGCCGGCCATCTACATCAAAGGCCCGATCGCCTATTGATCGGACGCGCGCTACCCTTAGACGATCGCGCCGGCGGCTCTTTGATCTAAGACAAACTCAAATGGTGCCAGTCGATGTCGTATTGGGGCTCATTCTCCAGGTGGCGCGCTCATGTTGAGGCCCTCATGGAAAAGGCATCATGAGCGTGAGGTTGCCGGAAGATTCAGCGCGCTTATCGAGGAGCAGCGCGACCATGTCGAAGAAATCGTCCTGCGATCAGGGGACGCGGCGGAGATGAGCGTGCCAGCCCGCATCAGGCCTTGGCATTGTGGTGGAAAGTGAGATGCTGGCTTTCGCCTTCTATTTCTTTGTATGTCTTGTATGTCGCGGCGACGCCGGGGAAGAGCAGCATCGCGCCTACCTGCGCGAAGTCGCCACGGTCGCTCGCGACGAAAGGCCAATGGCGGATGCTTCGTCACTGCCGGAGTCTGTGTGGCAGGGCCGATGACTGGAGTCGCATGCATCGGCCCTGCAGTAACGGCAGGCTTTACGGCTTGCCGCCCTGGGGCGAGGCATCCAAAATGATCCTGGAGGTCGCCGAGCGGGATCGCGTGGGCGGGCCTTGAAGCCGCTGCCGAGACTGTCGAAGCATCGAAAGCGGTGCTTGCTTGGTTAGTCAGTACCGCTGCACCGTGCCTATCTCGATCCCGTCGACCACAGGCCTGACGAACAGGTGCTGGCCGCGGCCAAACAGGCAGCGACCAGCACCATGGAAAGACCAGTGGCAATCGCGAGCTACGCCTGGTCACTGCCTGATCGGTGCGCAGGGCGAAGGGCCTTCCCGCCCGTCATTGACCGACCTGTTTGAAGAGCTCGTCGAACACCTTCTTGGCCTTGCCCGGCTGGTTGACCGACTCGGCGGCCTTGAGGTTGCTGCTTGGGTCGCCGACCACGACAAGCGCGACCATGCCCATGCCATAGTGGGGATTGCACTTGACGCCGTATACGCCGGGCTTCGTGAATGTGACCGAGACATCCTTGTTCATCTCGCCTTTGAACGGCTGGGCACCGTCCGGCAGCATGCCGGGAATGGATTCAACGTCGTGGCCCTTGTCCTTGGCGACGAAATGGACGGTGTCACCGGGCGCTACCTTGAGAAAGGACGGTTCGAGCTGAAACATCCCATGCTTGCCCATATTCATCATGTTGATTTCAAACTCGGCGGCACAAGCGGTGCCGGCCGTTATCAGAGTGGCCGCCGCAATGGACAGCACAAGTTTCATAGAATGCATTTTCTTCTAGTCCTTATTTGTCTGGAATGAGATCGCCGAGGATCGATCCGCTTCGAATATCGGGCGCTGCTTGCAGGAGGACGTTGCGCTAGATCAAACTCGGGGCCGATTGCGGGCGGAAAGCCTGTTCAGCTTACGTGCAAGTGAGTCATCCACCGGTAGCGTTCCTATTCCCACTACCGGAGACATCCCCCGCTACTCGGTAGTAACTGTTGCTACCGAATAGGGGAGATTAGGGTAGATCAGCTCGCTCAGGAGATCTGGTGGTTTTTGCTACCTAACGCCGGAAATTCGTCAACAGGTTTGCTGATTGTCAGGATTTGGGAAGGCACCCGGATCGCCCGATCATCTCTGATGCGCGATGGCGGAGGCCACCGAGGTCTTGAAGACGAACCGGGATGCGCTGAATGCTGTCGCGGAAGTACTCGAGCGGTCAAGCTATCTGTCTGCTGCCGAAGTCTCTGACCTGGTTGGTGCCGCCAAGGGCGCCAAGCCGCAACACGGAATCGCAATAGCTCGCGACGCTCCCACGAACACTGTGCGGGAGGAATAGGTGCGTATCCGGCACGGGAACAGCCCGCCCGATCCGACCCCTTTGACGGACTTCGACAGCCGTGGGGGCCGATCTTGGGGGGCAGCTTGCCGGCTTCGAAGGAATCCGGCTGCTTACAGCCATTTCCCACGAAGGTAGGGGTCGAATGCGGAGACTTGAACAGGCCAAGCGCGTCGCGGGAACGGTGATAGGGGTGACAATCCTAGGCGGCATGGGGTTTGGATTCGCGACCCTCATGGTCGGCCCGGCCCACCTCTTGGAAACGCTGGGTATGTTGGCGCTTTCAGCTGCCGGGCTCGGGGGCCTCGGGCTAATCATCGTGCTCTTGGCTGCCGCCCTGAGCGCCTTCGACAGTTCTTCTTTTTCGAACTTGGACCGGTCTTCGGTGTGCGTCAGCAACAATGAGGCGCCGCGTGGTCCTGGTTGCCAACACGGCGAGCAATGTGCCGGACAGCTTCCGCATCGCCGCGGACGGAGTGGTAGAGGTCGGACCCGCGCTGCCTCGGCACATCGTCGCGGCGGCGAAGCTGTGCCTGAAGGTCCACGTCACCCCGAACAGGCGCAGTTCATCGCGACCGTCCCGCTCCCGATCGTCGCATCGACCCTCCGCCGCGGCCGTCCGGTTTCGACGGCAATCTCGCTGATGAAGAAGGCCATGGCGGCCGCCTCGAAGCCGAAGGAAACGGAAGTGACCGGCCCGACGCTCGACGACCTTCACGGACTCGGAGAAGCCGGCGAGTGGGGCCGCGAATTGGCGAGGGACCTCGCAGACTGGCGCGTCGGGAAGATCGGTTGGGCGGACGTCGACCGCGGCATTCTTGTTTCCGGCCCGACGGGAACCGGAAAGACCACCTTCGCTCGAGCGCTTGCGCGCACTTGCGGCATCCATCTCGTCCTCGGCTCGATCGCGCGCTTGGCAGGCCAAGGGCCATCTCGGCGACATGCTGAAGGCGATGCGCGCGGCTTTCGACGAAGCCCGGAAGAAAGCGCCGTCGATCATCTTCATCGACGAGATCGACGCCGTCGGCGACAGGGAGAGATTCAACGACCATAACTCGCAGTACTGCACGGAGGTCGTGGCGGCGCTGCTCGAATGCATCGACGGTGCCGAGGGCAGGGAAGGGGTCATCGTTGTCGGTGCCTGCAATCATCCCTGGAGGATCGATGCCGCTCTCGTTCGTGCCGGCAGGCTGGACAGGCACGTCAGGATCCCACTTCCCGATCGGAAAGGGCGCGAGGGAATCCTTCGGTGGCACCTGCAGGGTCGGCTTAACGATGCCGACCTATCAGGCGTCGCCGAACGGACGGAGGGCTGGAACGGAGCCTCGCTTGAGCAACTCGTCCGCCAAGCCGGGCGCCGCGCTCGTCGCGCCCGGCGGGAGATGGCGCTAGCCGATCTTGAGGCTGAACTCCCGCCTAAGGTGCCGATTCCCGAGCCGTTGCGGAGGAGGGCCGCGGTCCACGAGGCAGGCCACGCTATCGTCGGCCTTGTTCTTGGCGCGGGCGAGCTCCTTGCCGTATCGATCGTCGACGCGATCGACCCTTCGAAGGGGGAGGTGCAGGACGGCGGCGGGGCCTTCTTCAGGGCCGCGAAGCTGCCGGAAAGAACCCGTGCCGACTTTCTCGATCGCATTGCTGTCGCCCTTGCGGGCTTGGCAGCTGAAGAGCTGCTGCTCGGCAGCCGTGCTGCGGGAAGCGGTGGGTCACCAGGTTCGGACCTTCACAGCGCCACGCTCTCGGCGCTCATGTTCGAGGCCTCCTACGGGCTGGGCGAGAGCCTTGCCTACCTGGCTTCTGCCGAGGAGGCCGATTTGTTCTCCGCGATGCGCTTCGACCGTTACCTCCAGCAGCGCGTCGACAAGGTGCTCTCGGAACAGTTCGACCGGGCCAAGCGCATCCTGGAGCAGCAGCGTCAGGAGACCGAGCGCGTCGCAGAGGCCCTTCTCAACAGGGGCAGGCTTTCGGCCGACGAGATGAAGGAGATCGTCGCTCAGCAGCCGCGGCTCAAACTAGTAGTCGGTGACGACGAGAAGGCAGATAGGAAGACGAGGGCATGATGCGTTTCCGCTTCACGCCGAGGGCGTTTCCGAGGATCGGCGGAATGGCCGGGCGCGCTGAGATGCCCAGAAAGACGAAGCCCTCACGTGGAGGCGTTCGCTTACATGGCAGGAACGGTTCTAGCGGAAAGTCGAAAGGTGGCGGCCGATTGTGCTTGGCACAACCGCAGCAGCGTTCGGGCTTCTGCACGCCCCAAATTGAGCGCGTGCCCGGTATCGGTCGAAGCGGGGGCCTCCTCATACGTCTGGCCGTCGAGCCGTCCAGCGCTTCACGTCCAGTGAAGGCGTCCGCCTGATTCAACCGCCCAAGCAATCCAGTGACCCAGCGACGGCCGAGGACAATTCACGCGTCGCTGTTAGGAGGAACTAGGGTGACGATCATCAATGACCGCAGGACCGTTCCGGAGCTCGAGAGGGAATGCCCGGCGCGGAACCTGTTGGCTACTTCCCTGGCGCTGTCACAAGAAATGAGGCTGTAGGAATCCAGGATCTCGTAGCCGCCCAGGCGCACGATCCATCGGTCGAACATTCTCTCGTGCCGAGGCAAGTACCTCGCGTTTGGCAGATGCTGCTCTCAACCGATGGGCGGCAGGATGACAGCAGGCGCCTGAAATTGTCATTTGGTTGCCGAATGCGGGTTCGCTATGTTTCTATCGGCCGCCGCCATCGCTGACTTCCGGAGCATGCAGAGCCTCCGCCGCTCCCTGGCCCTTCGGGGCAGCAGGAGCGAGAGCCAATCCCTCGTAGCCAAAACCGCATATCCTTTATGCGGGGATCATCAAGGAAGGGCAGGGTGGAGGGTTTGAGCCCACCACCTGGGAGCTGTCAGCCACTGCTCAGAAGCCCACCGTCATGATACGGCTGGAGTGAAGAGGCCAGCTTCCTCAAGGATGCGCCGGTGCTTGAGGAGATCGAGTGCGAGGCTGCTATGATATCGGGCGATCAAGCTCGCGCGCCGCTCGGGATCCGACGTCGCATCGATCCCGCCAATTACCGCCGCAATTCTCTCGGAGAGCTGACGGAGGACCTTCAACTCCTCGGCTTGATCCGCGAGGGCGCGAAGGTTGGCTGAGGTCGATTTGCCGATGCCTACCGGGACGGTTGAGCCCAGGTCGACGTAGCCTTCAGGCAAGGCACCCTTCAAGTTTCGCACCGCCTTGAACTGGATAGCGTCGTAGATCTGGTCAATCGCCTGCTTGGCGCCGGCGACACGAGTTGGATGATCGGTGTCAGCCGCGACGTGCGGAAGAAGCTCAAGCTTGCCAGGGTACCGTTCGCTCAGCGGCAGATAGGGAACAAGAGGCCCGCGCAGTGTGCCGCTGTCCGCATCGCTGAAGATGTCCGCATCTATCGATGCATAGCTCACCTTGCCCGCCAGCAGCGCCGCATCGAGGGCATCGATATCCACGAGCTCGCCGCGATCGTAGTTGATGAGCACCGCCCCGTCGGCGAGCCCGGAGAGCACTTCATGGTTGACGAGACCGGCATTGCTGAACTTGCCTGTCGACGCATCGAGGCGGCCAAGGCCGACATGCACCGAGAGGACGTTGGCATCGATCGCTATCTTCACCGGACTGTCGGCGTATTCGAAACCTTCCGCTTCGATCCAGTCTCTGTGAGCTTCGCGAGCATATACGCAAACGCGCATGCCGAATGCTTTCGCCAGCTTGGCCACTTCCCTGCCGATGTTGCCGTATCCGAGGACGGCGAGCTTCTGCCCTTCCAATTTTGCCGTCGGGAAATCCTTCAGGTCGCGCCCGGTGTCGAAATTCCCGGCCACCGTCCTCCTGTGCAGCTCATCAACTGGAAGATTGGGAACGACCTTGATAAGGGCCTTCATGACCATCTGGGCCGTGGCGCGGCTGTTGATGCCCGGCGTGTTCATCAGCGGCGCGACGCCGCCGACACCGTCAGGACCTCCCCACGAGGCGGAACCCATGTTTCCCGTCCCGGCGCCAATCCTCACGCCGCCGAGCGGAAACACCGACTGCTTGGGAATGAAAGTGGCCGCCGTGATCAGGGCATCGTACTCTCCCTGGCTGGTGCACCCCAGAAGCTCGGCTTCGGTGCTCAGTCCCGGCTGATAGAAGAAGTGGATATTCCCTCCTTCCAGCGCGTTGCGATCTTGCAGCGGACCGAGGTGGAATTCGCCTCCCTTCTCACGGATATAGGCGGCGATCTCACTGCTATCCGGCGAGCCGTTCTTCCCCTTTCGCAGGCCGAGCAAGTCGGCGATCAGGACCGTGTAGGCGCGCTTCGGGTCGTCTTTCCTGGCCAAGCCCTCGGCGGAAGCGGCGCGCTCGAACCGCGCGCCTTGCGCCGACAGTTCCTCTTCGAGGACGGCAATCTTCGCTCTGCGGTAGGCATAGGCGAGGTTGTCGAGAAGAAGGCGGACATCCTCGGGGTCGCGGATGCCCCCGATCCAGGCCCGGTAGTCGCCGGGCATACCGGGGAACGCGTTCACGTACCGGGCAGCGTCCAGGCCTTTCTCGTGCTCGCCATTCACATGCGTGATGCCCTCGTAGCCAAGGAGCTGCTTCGAGCGCGCAATGATCCGCGCGTGCATCTGCTTGTCGGCGATATCTGAGTCGTTGACTTTCAGAAGAACGACAGCCGCTCCACGCTTTTCGGGTTCTTTGACGGTGAAGCTCAAGAGGGAGTTGTTGTCGATCCAATCGGAGATCACTCGGCGGTTTTCCACCGAGCGGCGGTTCAAGTCGCCAACCGGGCCGACGCGTCGGGCAGTCTGGAGGAGGCCGAACGTGGTCTCGGCGAACGCAAGCGCGCTGTACGTGTTGATGACCCCGCCAATCATGCGCTGCTGAGCCGCGTCGTAGAAGGGTCCGATCGCCAGCGACCTCTTTCCGCTGATCGGAAGCTTCGCGTCGACGGGCGGTGCCAGCTTGAGCTGGCGGGGGATGGCCCATGCAGGGTCGTTCTGGTTGGTCTCGACGAGCTTCAACGCCTGGGGGGTGAACGAAACGACGAAGTATCCTGAGATGCCGCCGATCGCCTTCTGGAACGGCATGAACACGCAGCACTTCGCGAGAACCTCCCGCACAAGATCTTCGCCCCAAGGCATCGCCCCCAGCATGGACGTTGCGTCGAAGACGGCGTGACGGTTCGCGGGATCGCCATCGAGCCACTTCAGAAGCTCCTCGACCTCGGATCGGCTATAGGAGTTCGCGCCCGTGGTCTCGTGCCCGACGCCGACGAAGAGGGTCGTCCCGAGAGCCTCGAGCTCGGCCGCGGTAGGGATCGACCCTTCGACGGTCGCGAGCTGAATTCTGTCGGCGCTGCCGTTCTTCGCAAACTTCTGGAGTTCGAGAAGCTGGGTCGCCCAGGACTGCCTGAAAAATCCGGCGCCGTCGGACTCGGCGGCTTCCGGCTTCGTCGTGTCGACGTATACGCGCTGATGAGCGTTGTTCGGGTTCATAAGATGCAAGACCGCGACCGTAAAGCCGCTGTGCCCTCCACCAAGTCCCACGGCCATCAAGTTCTGCTTCGGAAATTCGAAGTACTGATGGATGGAGCGCATCATGTCGGTCAGAATCTTGTCTGCGGGGTAGCCCCGATGCATGCTGCGACCGATCTCAGCCGTCGTGAACGGACCGAGGTCGTTGCCTTTGTCGTCGAGCTTGCGGTAGTTGGCTTCCAGCCAGGCATCGAATTCGGCCCGACGCAGCCTTCCGGCAACCTCGTCGATGGTCGCGTCCGTGATGGGACCCACTCCGAAGAAGGGATTCGACGGGGCCTTTGGGGGGCCTGAGCGAGTGATGTTCTTCTCGCGGTCGAGTTGTTCCTTCATTTCTGAAATCGTGGCCATTGCGGAGTTGTCCTCTCTTTAGACTGTTCCTGCGCGCGAGTGCGTAACCCGTGTGCTCGTGCGAGACTGCACGGGTCCTGAATCCGGCCCTTGGTGTGGAACTTGATCGACCGTGATCCTAGACGTTCGTATGTGCGCGGCTGCGATGCTTGCGACAGTCGCACATCGATTTGAGACATCGGGTCCGGAATCGCGCGCGGCGCAGTCGGAACCGCCTCCGGTGAGAGGAACTTGAATCTGCCAACGCCGGGTTGGGCTACCGGCTAGTCCGACTTGCGGAACACCTCGCCGATGGTCCTGATGATGCCCGGATCCTTCACCCGGTAGCCCGGCACCCGTGAGATCGCGGCATGGAATTCCTTTCCCTGCATGACCTTCAGGATTCGTTTCACGGCATCCATCTCAAGGATATCCTTGCGGCAGACAAAGAAGTAGTCCTCGGTGAGCAGCCGCACGAAATCCAGATCGAACTGCCGCGCCGCCGCTTCCACCCCGAAGGCGACGTCAGCCATGCCCGAAGCCACGTAGGCCGCCACCGCGGCATGGGTGTGTTCGACCTGCTCGTAGCCGTTGATGCGCGGCCCATCGAGACGATGCTGGGCAAGCAGGTGCTCGAACAGTTGCCGCGTACCGGAATCCGGATCGCGGTTGACGAAGCGTATCTGTGGGTCGAGCAGCCGCTCGACCGTCGCGACGCCATGCGGATTCCCGCGCGCCACGATCAGGCCGACCTCGCGCGTGACGAGGCCGATGACGCGATGGACGCTGGGGGTCAGCCAGCCCTTGCTGGCGGCGATCGCGCGCTTGCGCAACTCGCCCTGCGGCAGATGCATCCCGGCAAAGTCGCAGCCGTCGTGCGCCAGGGAGACGAGGGAATTCTGATTGGTCACGTAGCGGAAATCGACATCGATGTCCGCCTCGCGATTGAGCAGTTCGCGCAGCTTCGGCACCGCGAAGCCGTGGCTGGCGTGGACGCGCAGGACGAGCGGCCCATGCGGCAGCATCTGGTTGATCTCCGTCTCCAGCTCCTGCGACAGGTTTTGCAGGAACGGCCGCAAACGCGCCTCCAGTCTCTGGCCGGCCCAGACCAGCTTGTCGCCGAAGGGCGTCAGGCTGGTGCCGCTGCCCTGTTTGCGGACCACCAGAGGCATATCGAAAAACTCGGACCATTTCTCGATCAGGTTCCAGGCATGCCGGTAGGAAACCTCCGCTCGATCAGCGGCTGCGGTGATCTTGCCGGTCGCTCGGATCTCGGCGAGGAAGTCCAGCATGATGCGCAACGAACGTTTGTCGTCACGCTGCTTGAAGCGCCAGACTGGCTCGATCTCGACCTGGATCATGTCACGTCGTCCGTTCCGTTAATATGAACTGTCGATCATATCTTGATGGTGGCAACATAAGTTCGCATGTTCATATGTTGCGCCCGGTCTATTGGCATAAGATTTCATATTCCCAAGGTTTTACGGCGAAACTAGCTTAGCAGCCATCCCGTAACCGACCGCACCAGTCGCGATCGCGTGGCGGAGATATGAAATCTCCTTCATATAATTGGAGTTGCGCGGTGCTTGACCGGATTGCCTATGAAACAAACAAGCTGCTGATCGATGGGTGCCGCGTTGCGGCCATGTCCGGCCGCTGGTTCGAGACGCTGAACCCAGCCACAGGCGAGGTTTTGGCCAAGGTGGCGGAAGCGGGCGCGGATGACGTGGATGCCGCAGTGCGTTCGTCGCGCGCGGCCTTCGAGGGCGCCTGGAGCCACATGAAGGCATCCGAGCGCGGTGCTCTGCTCTTGAAGTTGGCCGATCTCATTCGCCGCGACGAGGACGAGTTGGTTCGGCTCGAGAGCCTCGATTCCGGCAAACCAGTCTCGGCCATCCGCCGCCAGGACCTGCCGGCCGTGCTCGACACGCTTACCTACTATGCCGGCATGGCCGACAAGATAAACGGCCAGGTCATTCCTGCCCGGGCGGATGCTCTGACCTATACGGTCCGCGAGCCGTTGGGCGTCGTCGGTGCCATCATCCCATGGAACTTCCCGCTGATGATCGGCATGTGGAAGATCGCGCCGGCGCTTGCCTGCGGTTGCACGGTGGTATTGAAGCCGGCCGAAGTCACACCGCTTACGGCGCTGAAGATCGGCGACCTGGCGCTCGAAGCTGGCTTCCCGACCGGGGTGCTGAATGTCGTGCCCGGCTTCGGCAAGGTCGCGGGGCAGGCGCTGGTCGACCATCCTGATGTCGACAAAGTAACTTTTACTGGCTCGCCCGTTGTCGGACGCCAGATCCTCCAAGGCGCGGCCGGGAATCTGAAGCGCGTGACATTGGAGCTGGGCGGCAAGTCCGCCAACATCGTCTTTCCGGACGCAGATATCGATGCCGCGGTGAAGGCCGCCGGATCCGGCATCTTCTTCAACACCGGACAGGTCTGCTCGGCCGGCTCGCGCATCCTGGCGCATGAAAGCGTCTATGACGAGGTCGTGGAACGGCTCGCGGCACGCGCAAGGTCGATCCGCATCGGCGATCCGCTCGAAACGTCGACCGCGATGGGACCAGTCGTCTCGGAAGCGCAGATGAAACGCGTGCTGAACTATATCGACATCGGCCGCGGCGAGGGTGCCTCCATCATAACGGGCGGAGCCCGGCGCGGCGACACGGGCTACTTCATCGAACCCACGGTTTTTGCCGCCGTGCGCCACGAAATGCGCATCTCGCAGGAGGAGATTTTTGGCCCGGTTGCAGCGGTCCTCCCCTTCAAGGACGACGAGGACGCCATTCGCACCGCCAACGGCACCGTCTATAGCCTGGCGGCCGGCGTGTGGACCGACGATATCGGCAGGGCTCATCGCTTCACGAAGAGGCTGAAAGCCGGAACGGTGTGGATCAACACCTACGGTCCGACCGACATCCGGCTGCCTTGGGGCGGCGCTCGTGATTCCGGCTTCGGCCGCGAGCACGGCGACGCGGCAATCGACAATTTCACCGAGCCAAAGGCCGTCTGGATCAACACGGGACGCTGACTCCGCGGCGACCCGGCCAAGCCAGGGATAGCCGCGTTTCCATCAACCATCATCGGCCGACCCGCCGCCTTCGGTGTGCGGGAGAGGGACTGTCTTTGCCAGCATTGGAGGAATAGCATGCGCATCGCAATCATCGGCCAGCAGGCCTTCGGCTGGAGCGTTCTGAGGGCATTCCTGGCTCGCGGCGACGAAGTCGCCGCCGTGTTCTGTGCGCCGGAGAAGCCCGGCTCCCGCCCCGATCCCCTACGGCTTGGGGCTGAAGAACGCGGATTGCGCCTCTTCCAACTGCCAAACCTAAAAAGTCTGGCGGCGGAAGGCGCGTTGCGGGCGCTCGATGTCGATCTGGCGGTTATGGCCTATGTACTGCAGTTCGCGCCGCAGGAGTTCGTCAACATCCCCAGGCACGGCACGATCCAATACCATCCCTCGCTGCTGCCAAAGTATCGCGGGCCGAGTTCGATCAATTGGCCGATCATCAAGGGCGAAACCGAAACCGGGCTGACCATCTTCCGGCCGACCGACGGTCTCGACGAGGGACCTGTGATCCTGCAAAAGCGCGTTGCGATCGGGCCGGACGACACGCTTGGGACCGTCTATTTCGACCGACTGTTCCCGCTCGGCGTCGAAGCCATGCTGGAAGCCGCTGACCTTGTGGTGGCGGGACGGCACGGCGAGATTGTGCAGGACGAGGATGCCGCTTCATATGAGGGCTGGTGCCGAGACGCTGACGCCAGGATCAACTGGAACATGCATCTCGATTTCCTTCACAATCTCGTCCGCGGATGCGATCCGGCACCCGGAGCCTGGACAACCGTCCTGGGCCAAAAGGTGCGTCTGTTCGAGAGTCGCAAACATCCAGCGCGCCGCTTCGGCGATGTTCAGGGAAAACCTGGCACGATCGTCGCCATCGGCGACCAGACCATGAGCGTCGCCGCGCAAGGCGGAGCCGTCGAGATTGGCAGAGTTCGTACCGAGGCCGGCCAGAAGATGACGGCTGCGGCCTTCGCCAGGTCGCACGGCCTGTCGGTCGGCGACCGACTGGAATCCGGGTCGGAAGAGAATCTGGCGGCAGCGGCGGGCTGAGCGCCCTCGGGCGACGGCTGGCCTTAGGCATGCTTGTGCTGACAGGCCTGCCGACTCGCGCCCTGCCACCATCGCTCGATCGAAGGGTCGTCCGCATCGAGCCATGCCGCCGCAGGGGCGAACCGAGTCCAGGCTTCCACATGCCTGGACGAAACCGTCGTCAGCAGCGGCCTGCCAGCGGCGACAGCGGCTGTGAATGCCACCCAAAGGCCCTGCTGCATCGCCTCCAGCTTGCCGAACTTGCTGATGACAACGACATCTGCCGAGGCAATCTGGGTAAGCAGCCCCGAGCAGGCATCATCCATTCCCGCGGCATCGAGATGGCATGTGGTGCCGGTCGGCAGCGTATCGAGACGGACCGAATAGCTCGTGCCCGAGGCGATGTCGCGCAAAAAACCAGCGCTGCACACGCCTCCGGCATCGTTGTTTTCTGCCAACACACCGACCACTCTGATGCCTGCTGTGCGCCAGTCTTCAGCCACCTTGGCAAGGAGCGCTTGGGAATCCTGGCCTTCGCGATTGGCGATGGCGGCTACTGTGCCCTCTTGTGTCATGATGCCAGCTGATAGCATGAAGCGCCCTCGGGCAGAACGGAAATCGACAGCGGTGATATGACCACGGAATCACGTGCAGGACAGAAACACGATCCTGTCAGTCTAAAGAGAGCGGCATTCAAAAAAGATGACCTGTCTGACCGGCCGCCCAATTTGAGATGTACGGCTTCATGCCTTGGTGCTTACGGGTGTGACGACCGCAGCGACGACCTTGTCCATGGTCAGTTCGCCGATCGGCCGACTCTGACCGTCGACGATGTGAGCTGTGCGTGCGCCAGCGTTTGTCATCTGCCGCAAGGCCTCCTCGAGCGTGGCGCTTTCGGCGATGGCCGGACCTTCCAGGGAACTCACTGGGCCGTTGCTTGCTGAGAACGACGTCATCACGGAAGTGGCCATAAGGACGCGACCTCGGTTCACTTCCCTGACGAACTTTGCGATGTAATCGTCGGCCGGATCGAGCACGATTTCCTGCCCCGTACCCTGCTGGATAATCTCGCCGTCGCGCAGGATCGCGATGCGGTCGCCAAGCCTGAGCGCCTCATCGAGATCATGGGTGATGAAGACGATGGTTTTGCGAATTTCCTTTTGCAGATCGAGCAACACGGTCTGCATGTCCATCCGGATCAGCGGGTCGAGGGCGGAGAAGGCTTCGTCCATGAGCAGGATCGGTGCATCGTTGGTAAGCGCGCGGGCGAGTCCCACGCGCTGCTGCATGCCGCCCGAAAGTTGGTTGGGATAGCGGTTCTCGAAGCCCTTAAGTCCAACCCGCTCGATCCAGCGCATGGCCTCCTCCACCTGCCGGGCCCGGGGAAGGCCGCGAACTTCCAACCCGTAAACGGTGTTGTCCAGTACGGTGCGATGCGGCAGCAGGGCGAATTTCTGAAACACCATCGCTGTCTTGTGGCGGCGGAATTCACGGAGGTCCCTTTCGTTCATTCGCACGACGTCGGTGCCGCCGACCAGAATCTCTCCTGCGGTGGGATCAATAAGACGGTTGATGTGGCGGATTAGGGTCGACTTGCCGGACCCCGACAGTCCCATGATGACCTGGATCGATCCGCCGGGCATCGTGAGATTGATGTCCTTGAGACCAAGCACGAGGCCGTACCTGGCGTTCAGTTCCGTCTTGCTGACTCCTTCCCGGATCAACTTAACGGCAGCATCAGCAGCCGGTTTCTGGCCAAAGATCTTGTAGAGCGAGCGGACTTCGATCACGGTGCCTTCAGCCATGGATCACCTGCAGGTGGCGTTGCAGCCGCTTTCCATATGCTTGGCTGATACGGTCGAAGATGATGGCTATGCCGACGATGGCGAGACCGTTGAATACACCGAGCGTGAAATATTGGTTGTTGATCGCCTTGAGCACCGGCTGGCCGAGCCCCTGCACGCCGATCATGGAGGCGATGACTACCATGGCCAGGGCCATCATGATGGTCTGGTTGACGCCCGCCATGATAGTGGGCAGGGCGAGCGGCATTTGCACGTTCTTGAGCTTCTGCCAATTGGAAGAGCCGTAGGCGTCCGCTGCTTCCAGAACGTCCCTGTCGACCAGCCTGATGCCGAGATTGGTCAGCCGGATCATCGGCGGGATGGCGTAGATGACCACGGCGATGAGTCCCGGTACCTTGCCGATGCCGAGCAGCATGACCACCGGGATCAGATAGACGAAGCTCGGCATTGTTTGCATGATATCGAGGATCGGGTTGATCGTGTTCTGCAACCGATCAGAGCGGGACATGGCGATCCCGATCGGAATGCCGATCACGATCGAGAGGACCGTGCACACGAAGATCATGGAGATGGTCTTCATGGTATCATCCCACATGTCGAATAGGCCGATCGCCAGTAGCGTGACGACGGAACCGACAACGATCTTCCAACTGCGCGAGGCCAACCAGGCGATTGCCGCGACCGCCAACAGAATGACCGGCCATGGCGTGCTGGTCATGATCCGCTCGGAGTGGATGAGGAAATACCGCAATGGGTCGAAGAAGGCTTCGATGGAGTCGCCAGAGGCGCGCGTGAAGGCGCGGAAGCCTTCATCGATGCTCTTCTTCAGGTTGCGCAGGAGATCGTCGTTGAGATGCGGGAAGCTAAGAAGCCAGTCCATCGCTCTTCATCTGTTTGGCTGTTCACGGTTGCCGATCCGCTTGGGAACTGCAGGCGCTGAGCGACTTGGATGTCAGCATCGCCGCGCCTGCAAGCAAAGGCCGGAAAGGAAAAGGGAAAGGAAGCGGCGAGAAGTCCGCCGCTTCCTGAGAAGGTCGATCAAGCCGGTAGCAGCTATTCGACGGCCTTCTTGATCTTCTCCGCCACGTCCTCGGGCACCCACTTGGTCCAGATTTCAGGCTGTTCCTTGAGGAAATGCTTGGCGCCCTGCTCGCCGGTGGCCTGGTTGTCGGTCATCCACGAAAGCAGCTTGTTGACCGTGTCGTTCGTCCAGGAGCGCTTCTTGAAGTAATCCATCGCGGGCCCGGCCCGGTCGGCGAAGCCGGTCGTCACCAGAGTTTCGACGTGATCCTTCGGCCACTCGTTCGGCTTCGGGTCTGGGCAGTCCGCCACAGTATTGCAGCGCTTCCATTCCGCCCCGTCATAGGGCACGCCGTAATCCAGCTTGACCATCTCGTATTTGCCCAGGATGGCCGTGGGCGCCCAGTAATAGCCAACCCAGCCCTGCTTGCGCTCGTAGGCCTTGGCGATCGAACCGTCTAGGCCGGCGGCGGAGCCGGTATCGACCAGCACGAAGCCGTGTTTTTCGGCTTCATAGGCCTTGAAATATTGAGCGGTCACCCGTGTTCCACCCCAGCCCTGCGGTCCGTTGAAGACGGCGCCCTTGGACGAATCTTCGGGAGCTGGGAATAATTCGGGATGCTTGAGCGCGTCGGCGATCGTCTTGATGTCGGGATGTGCGTCGGCAACGTATTTGGGAATCCACCATCCCTGGACCGCTCCGTCCGACAGCGCCTCGACGGTCGAGACAAGTTTCTTGTCCGCAATGCCGCGATGCACGACATCCGGCAGGAGATCCACCCAGCCCTCAGGCGCGACGTCCGGTTGTCCCTTTTCGGTCATGGAAGTGAGCGTCGGCACCGTGTCGCCTGTGACGAGATCGGCATTACACCCGTATCCTTTGTTGAGGATGATCTTGTCGATATTGGCCAACACCTCGGCCGACTGCCAGTTCATGTTGGCTATGGTGACATCCCCGCATTCGGCCGCTGAGGCGGTAGCGCCCATGGCGCCAAGCCCGAACACGAGACACGTAGTGGCAAGCAGATATTTCATCCTATTAGTCCTCCCCAAGCGGTGCAAAATGAAAGCTGTCGGCGACACCGCGCCCGCAGTCAGCCCCTACCAACATTCTCGATCGGGCACATGAACCATCGCCCTGCCGGACCCCGACCTCTCTTGTTCCTAAGCCGCTCTTTCCAGCATGCTGCCGTAATGTCTCGTGCCGCGCGCGTTGGGCACGCTCTCATCTAGCCAAGGTGCGGTCGTCACCAGTTGCAGGCTCCGTTTCGCCTGCGGTGAACAGGCATACATCTCGCGAAAGCATTTGGAGAAATGCGAGGCCGATACAAAGCCGCACGCGACGGCTACCTCGACGACAGGCATTGCCGTTTGCAGCAGCAAAAGCCTGGCGCGTTCCAGGCGCAGTTTCATATAATAGCGAGCGGGAGAACAATCCATTTCGCTGTGGAACAGCCGCTCCACCTGCCGCCGGGAAAGTCTCACTCTCTCGGCCAACCGACCCATATCGATTGGCTCGCTCAGATTATCCTCCATCGTCTCAATGACTTTGGCCACCGCTGGGTTGATCCATCCCATCCGCGCTACGAAGGGGCGGCGCTGGCGATCCGTCGGTTGGCGTACGCGATCAACCAGTGCTTGCTCGCAAATCGACGCGACCACAGCCTCCCCGCAATCATGCCCGACGACATCGAGCATCATGTCGATTGACGCCGTGCCACCGGCGCAGGTGTGGACACCACCGTCGACATCGTACAGCCCCATGCTCACCGACGTGGTTCGAAACCGCTCGGCAAAGCCGGGATAGTTTTCCCAGTGAATGGTGCACCGTCGGTCCTTGAGCAACCCGGCACGGGCGAGGACATGCGCACCATTGCACAGACTGGCGACGGCAACGCCCCGTTGCCTGCATTCACGCAACCATGCCTCCGCAGCCTTGTCGGCATGCTCCTCGATATGAAGTCCGCCGCAAACCAGCGCCATGAATGGCCTTTGCGCACTGGATAGATGCCGACGCTCAGCAGCGATCGAACTGTCGACATCGAGCGCAAGGCCGCAACTCGCCCTGACCTTGCTGCCATCGGTGGAGACCAGTCGCCATGAGTAGACACTGCCTCCCACTGCGGCATTAGCCAACCGCAAGACCTCGATCGCCGAGGAAAAAGCGAGCATCGTGAAGTCGGGCACAAGATAGAAAACAAACAGACGGCGCGGGATGTCTATTCTGTCCATGCGACCCGTTCCCCCCTGACGGTGGCATCCGCGTGCCCTCCCATCATTGGATCGGCGGCACCACTTGTCTCGCGATTTGCGCGAAGTATTGACTTTCGCACTCAGCTTGGAAAGAACGAATGCGACATTGATCCGGTAAAATTGAGACGATCCGATGGGGACAGTTCATCCGCTTCGCGTGCGACGGGATTCAGATCGAGAGTCCAGTATTCGTCTAACCGTCGGTATCGTGCTCTCCCGCCGCTTCACCCTGTGCGCCTTTGCGAATTTCGTAGATGTGTTGCGCCTTGCCGCTGACGAGGGAGACCGCAGTCGGCCTATGCGATGCAAATGGAGCGTCATCGCCCCCGACATGAGGCCGATCCCGTCGAGCAGCGGCGTTACTCTTCAGCCGCAAGAAACGTTCGGTGATCCGGCCCGGTTCGATTACATCGTCGTGGTCGGCGGCCTGATAGAGGAAATGGAGCGCGACGACGGCCAGATCGATGCCTTCCTGCGCAAGGCCGCCGCAGCCCAAGTGCCCCTTGTCGGACTGTGCACCGGGACGTTCGTGCTTTATCGCGCCGGATTGATGAAGGGCTACCGCGGTTGCGTGAGCTGGTTCCATCATGAGGACTTCCTGTCTCGCTTCGATGGGCTGAAGCCGGTGTCGGACCAGATCTTCGTGGTCGACCGAGACCGTCTCACCTGTTCTGGCGGTGCGAGTACGGCTCATCTGGCGGCGTTTCTGGTCGAAAGGCATATCGGCAAGGCGGAGGCGACCAAAAGCCTGCATATCATGATGATTCCCGAGGCCGAGGAAGGAGAGACGCCTCAGCCGGGCTTCGCGCTCGATTTTCAGACGAGCGATCCGATCGTGCACAAAGCGTTGCTACTGATGCAGCAGTGCCTGGACGTGCCCCTTTCCATCGCTCAGATCGCGCGCCAGCTTAGTGTTGGCAAGCGTCGTCTCGAGCGCCGCTTCCGAGAAGCGCTTGGCAGGTCCCCTCTTGCCGCATTCACGGAACTTCGGCTTGCGCTCGCGCGTCACCTTCTCGAAAACACAGACAAATCGATCGCTGCCATCGCCATTGATAGCGGGTTTTGCGATTCCTCGCATCTGAGCCGAATGTTTCGACGCAGTTTCGCGGTCACGCCCTGGGAATTCCGTAGGGTAGTGAATGCGAAACCTTGCCATAATCCGCATTAGCGGCTCTGCGCCACCTGCAACTCGATGCCAGTTTTTCCTGTTACCGCTGTCTCGCCGGAAAGTGCATCGGCATCGCCTTTTGGGAGCATATAACTGAAACTTCAGCGCAGCCGTTTCTGCATAGCGCCATCACCCGAACAGTCCTCATCCGATCGACATGCAGTTAGACCGCGCAAGTAGTGACCAACTTGCTGCCCATATCGGGGAGTGCTCGAGCATAACCGCTTCTCCGGTTATGCGGCCGAGAGATCGTTATCGAGGGTGGGTGACTCGTGACTTACCTTCCAGGCATCCGCCGCGATGAGGCGGCGATGCTGGATCGTTTCGACCGACGCCCTATTGGCCCTTGAGAACTCGGCGACCACGCGAGGGCTTTTAGGAACGCCGCAGAGCTCGAATGAGCGGGCGGTTGGACTATGAGGTGGCCTTAATGCTGGCAATCAGGCCTCGCTGACCGATGATGTGCATCGCCGAGCAAGATTTTGTGCACGAACGCATGCAGGGCGTCTCCGCGGCGGCGCGGTCTCCTTTTTGATTTTGTGAGATCGCCATTCCGGGCAACAGGGTGGGCGTGAATTCGATGCAGTTTGCGCCAGCGCAAAGAACCATCGTCTGCGCCCCGCATAAACGAATGCTATTCAAGACGTACCGAGTTTGTGGTCCTCGTCTGCGCCGACGTTGTTGAATGCCAGCCACGCGCATGGCGCAATGTCCGGCCCAAAGCCTTTGAAATTTGCGATGTCGGATAGAGCACATTGATGAACAAACCCGTCACCACGCGCGCGCCCGGACGAGGCCGCATCTACAATTCGATCACCGAGACGATCGGCGACACGCCGCTGGTGCGCCTCGACAAGTTCGCGAAGGAAAATGGCATAGTCGCCAACCTCATGGCGAAGCTGGAATTCTTCAACCCGATCGCTTCGGTGAAAGACCGCATTGGCGTTGCCATGATCGAGGCGCTGGAGGCGGTCGGCCGTATCACTCCGGGCAAGACCACTCTGATTGAGCCGACCTCGGGCAACACCGGCATCGCGCTCGCTTTCGCGGCCGCCGCCAAGGGCTACAGGCTCATCCTCACCATGCCTGAAACCATGTCGGTTGAGCGCCGCAAGATGCCTGTGCTGCTGGGGGCCGAACTGGTGCTGACGGATGGTGCAAAGGGCATAAAGGGCGCCATTGCCAAGGCCAACGAACTTGCAGCGACGCTGCCGGACGCAGTCATTCCGCAGCAGTTCGAGAATCCGGCCAATCCGGAGATTCATCGGCGCACCACCGCAGAGGAAATCTGGAACGACACGCAAGGGCAGGTCGACATCCTTGTCGCAGGTGTCGGCACCGGAGGCACCGTCACCGGTGTCGGTCAGGTGCTGAAGCAGCGCAAGCCTTCGGTGCGTGTCGTAGCGGTGGAGCCGGATGCGTCGGCAGTGCTTTCGGGCGGCCAGCCTGGTCCGCACAAGATTCAGGGTCTCGGCGCGGGTTTCGCGCCGAAGACCCTCGACACATCGATTTATGACGAGGTGATCCCGGTTTCGAACGAGGATGCCATGGCCAATGCGCGCCTCGTCGCGCGACTGGAGGGCGTGCCAGTCGGCATCTCCTCGGGCGCGGCCCTGAAGGCGGCATCCGTTATCGGCGCGCGGGCTGAAAATGCGGGCAAGAATCTCGTGGTGATCATCCCCTCCTTCGCCGAGCGCTATCTGTCGACCGCCCTATTCGAAGAAGCAGAGAGTTAAGAGATGGTGAATGCACCAGATTCTCCGTAGTGGGACCGCCACAACCCGGTCGGCAGCGTCTGGCGACACGAGCGGCAGAAACTGACCTTCAAACCACTCTAAGTCGATCGTCGACGCTGAATGAGGGCGCTGATGCGCGCGGCTGTCGGCTGGCTGCCGGGGCGCTGGAGCAATCGGTGCTGTGGGTGGCGAGCGCGCTTGAGAATGCCAAAACTCTTAGTGGTCAACAAGTTCGGCAAGCAGGAATCAGAAGGCAAGGGAATGGCCGGATCGATAGCGGATGCAATAGGTCGTGGCATTCCGGTACTGGTGGGGGTGAACGGACTGAACCTTCCAGCATTCCTTGAGTTCACCGACGGGGTGACGCAGGAACTGACGCCCGATGCTGCGCGGATCGCGGACTGGTGCCTTGCCGCAATGGCAGAGACTGGCGCGCACCAAAGCCCGGCTCGACAACCCGGTAGTCCGCCTGCGTCTAGTCGCCACATCCGGCGACTACCGCCATTGGGTCGAGGTGCAGGGCCGGCGTTTGTCCCGCACCATGGATCCGACCCGCGGCGCGCCGCTTATGAAACCTCCGGCGTCGGTCACGGTGCTCGCGTCCCACCTGCGCGCAGGCCGACGCCTGGGCGACCGCGTTGATGGTGCTCGGCCCTGACAGGGGCGGCGAACTCGTCCTCCGGCTGAGGCTCGATGCGTTGCTCCTGCTTCGCGATGAAGTGGATAGCATCCGCTCCTGCCGGATCGGCCGCTTGTTCGGGGGCGAATAGATGTTGTTTCTGGCGGAAGGGGCCTGAGAGGAATGGAGCATCCGAACGGAGACAGGCTGAAAACAGCCTTGCTGCTGGTCGCTATAAGCGGCCTCGGCCTAGGCCTCGTCTTCTACTTCACGGCCCGGGGCGACCTCGCGCAGATCATCTGGTTCGCCAGCGTGGTCCCTGTCCTTGCGGCTCTGCTTGTGGAAATCCTGCGCAGCCTGTGGCGAGGCGAAGTAGGCCTCGACATCGTGGCGGCGCTGTCAATGTCCGCTGCCCTGGTCTTTGGTGAGATGCTGGCCGCGGCGGTCGTCGCTGTCATGTATTCCGGTGGCACCTTCCTCGAAAGCTTCGCGGAAGGACGTGCGCGTCGGGAGATGTGGGACTTGCTTGCCCGCGTGCCGCGAAGCGCAACACGGCATCGCGATGGGGGACTGGAGGAGGTTCCGCTCGACGATATCGTGCCGGGCGACTGCCTTCTCATCCGCCAGGGCGACGTCGTCCCGGTCGACGGCAAAGTGGCGTCCGCTTCTGCCTTCCTCGACACCTCCGCGCTGACAGGCGAATCGCTTCCGGTCCGCGTCGACAATGGCGGCGACGCGATGAGCGGTTCCACCAACGCAAGCGAGGCCTTCGACCTCGTCGCCGCGCGTCCGGCGAAAGACAGCACTTACGCCGGTATAGTCCGGCTAGTGGAGGAGGCGCAAAGGTCAAAGGCTCCGATGTCGCGGCTGGCCGACCGCTGGTCGTTAGGTTTTCTCGCCGCCACCGTCTGTCTCGCCTTCGCCGCCTGGTGGTTCACCGCAGACCCTATCCGTGCGGTCGCCGTCCTTGTCGTCGCCACGCCATGCCCGCTGATCCTCGCTGTTCCGGTAGCACTGGTGGCGGGCCTTTCACGTGCGGCGCATTTCGGGGTGCTGATCAAGGGAGCGGGCCCGCTCGAAGCGATGGCTCGGACGCGGACCCTCGTCCTGGACAAGACGGGCACATTGACTGACGGACGGCCGCAGATCGTCTCGATCGACAGCCATGACGTAATGGCCTCCGGCGAAATCCTTCGCCTGGCGGCGGCGCTCGACCAGGCCACGAAGCACCCGGTCGCGCAGGCCATCGTCGCGGCGGCCAAGGCGCGCGGCCTTTCGCTTCCCGTGCCCATGCAGGTGACGGAGACCCCCGGCGAAGGTCTGACGGGACAGGTGCAGGACCGCTCGGTGGTCGTCGGCGAACATCGCTTCGTCGTCGGCCACGTCGGCGGCGCGGAAGCGGAGCATCCGGCGCTTGCCGCCGGTTCGGTATTGGTCGCCGTGGGCATCGACGGGCGGCTTGCGGGACATCTGGTCATGGCCGACCCGCTTCGCGAGGGGACGCACCGCATGCTGTCGGGGTTGCGCGACCAGGGAGTCGAACGGATCCTGTTGGCGACGGGCGACCGTCAGGAGGTCGCGGAGCGGGTGAGCCAAGGCCTGGGGCTCGACGGCATTCGCGCTGGTCTCACGCCCGACCAGAAGGTGCTGCTTGTGCTCACCGAACGCAAGCACGGACCGGTCATGATGGTAGGCGACGGCGTGAACGACGCGCCCGCACTTGCTGCTGCCGACGTGGGTGTCGCTATGGGGGCCCGCGGCGCGGCCGCCTCCGCGGAGGCTGCCGACGTCGTCTTGCTCGTCGATCGCGTGGACAGGCTGGGACCTGGCATCGAAATCGCCCGCAGCGCGCGGCGCATCGCGCTCGAAAGTGTGGTCGCTGGTATCGGCTTGTCCGTGCTGGGAATGGTTGCGGCCGCGCTGGGTTACCTCACACCCGTGCAAGGCGCGCTTATCCAGGAGGTGATCGATGTCGCTGTCATCCTCAACGCGCTCCGCGCGCTTCGCGTCGCTCCGGCTGAGGCGTGGGCACCGGAACTACCTGCGTCCGGGACCAATACGAACCCTTTGCAAGGAAACCAGGCATGAGCCGTCTCTCGCATTCCGAAATTCACATGGTCCACCGGATCGGCTGGCTCCGCGCTGCGGTACTTGGTGCCAACGACGGGATCGTTTCCACGTCGAGCCTGGTGGTCGGCGTCGCCGCAGCCGGATCGGGATCGACCGAGATCCTGATCGCGGGATTGGCCGGACTTTTGGCGGGCGCGATGTCGATGGCTGCCGGGGAGTATGTCTCGGTCAGTTCCCAGACGGATGCCGAGAACGCCGACCTTGCGCGCGAGAAACGGGAACTCGCCGAAACGCTGGAGGCGGATCTGGAAGAACTGACGCAGATTTACATCAATAGGGGCCTCGATCGCGAGCTAGCGGAGCGGGTTGCGATCCAGCTGACCGAGCGCGATGCTTTGGGACCCATGCGCGTGACGAACTAGGCATTTCCGAGACGGTCGCCGCCCGCCCAGTGCAGGCGGCGCTGGTCTCGGCCCTTACCTTCGCATCAGGAGCGGTCGTGCCGGTGCTTGTCGCGCTCGTAGCGCCTGCGAACGAGACAAGCGTCATCGTCGCGGCATCTACGATCGTCGCATTGGCCATCCTGGGCGGCTTGAGTGCCACCGCCGGAGGAGCAGGCGTGGTGCGCGGGGCTGCGCGCGTAACCCTCTGGGGCGCGCTCGCGATGGGCGTCACCGCCGCAGTCGGGACGATGTTCGGGGTCAGCGCCGGATGAGTAAGCACTCCCTTCGGAGAGCAGATGCCCCTGCGTCCATTCAAAGTTCCGATGCGAATGGACGGGTATCGGCCGTCTGTCCGAAAGCGTCGCAGGCTGCAAACTTGACGAAGGTCAAAGCGACCAATTCTGGCGCCTGTACGCACTCTCCTGCGTCAGGGAACCGAAGGCCCGCATGCAAGCTCGCGAGCGAGAGGCGGAAAGTGTCGCAACCCTGCCGTCGGTCACCGAAGGGTCGGCCGCCGCCAGAACATTCGCCATCGGCTCGCGTACCGAGGAACGGGCCGACCACCGGAGTAAGACGATATCTACACGTCTACGACCCATCTCAAGATCGTTTGGACAGCCGAAAGACCGGGATCTTCCGATTTCCGGATCACTGTCAGTAACTGGAACCAAAGATCATCGTAAGCTTCGTCGAGAAACGCCCGCACGGCGCCGGCTGAAAAGTCAGCCACGGACATCGACGTCTGGGCCGCGCGTTCGGCAATCTTTACCGCGAGTTCCGGGTCGAGGGTCGACAGGACATCGGCAACCACCTCCGGCTGGTCCATTGCAGCGATCAGATCCCCAAGCATGTCTCACCCGCCCTCGCTTCTTCCGTAGCTTCAGCAACATCAGAGGAACCTAGCCTGGTCAGCAGGCCCAAGCGCAGACTTGCTCAGTGCGAAGCATTTCCCCATTTCGACGCAGAAGGCCGAACCTACTGCACCAAAGGCGACGGGCTCGCTTCCAGGTGAACGCCATCGACCTCCGCCTGTCCGGCCAGGATGCTGACATACTGGCGCAGCGCCCTTTCCTCCACTCGCGACCGAAGCCGTTCGGCGATCCGCTCCTGGACGGCTTCGAACGGAAGCTTTTGGCCAGGGATGCGCTGGTCCACGGCCACGATGTGAAAGCCGTAACGCGTCCTGACGAGTTCGCGCAGAATTCCCGAGGCTCCGAACTTGAAGAGAGCCTTTTCGAATTCCGGCACTATGTCGCCGCGCCCGACCTGGCCGAGATTGCCGCCCTGCTGGCCCGAAGGACAGTTGGAAAGCTCCGCCGCCGTCGTGGCGAAGCGGTCCGGCTCGGCAAGCAATGTGTTCAGGGCCTGCTCGGCGCGGGCCCGCATCTGCGGCACGTTCACATGCGGTGTCACCTGGAACAGGATGTGCCGCGCATGGACGAGGTCGCCGCTCTCGAATTCGGCCGGGTTCTGCTCGTAGTAGCGGCGACACTCGGCCTCGGTGGGAGCCGGCATCACCACCTCCTTTTCCAGCAGCGCCTCGATCGCGGACTCGACAGCCGCCTCGTCTTCAACGGACGGATCGAGCAGACCGACCGCAACCGCGCGCTGGCGCAGAAGCTCCCGCGCTGCGGCCAACTCGGCGGGGCGGTCGGCTTCGACCGCCACGGCGATGCCATTCACCGACAGGATCATGGCCTGGTCGGCTCCTGGGCGCGGGTCTTGGGCGTGCGCACGATCTGATAGGGCCTGAACAGATAGGAAAGCGCCCCAGCCCCGCTCCAGATATGAATCATGCGGGTGAACGGCGAAACCAGGAACAGCGTGAAGCCGAGCAGTATGTGCAGCTTGTAGGTGAGCGGCACGTCAACCATGAGCGCGGCAGCCCCGCCGTCGAGCGTCACGATGCCTTTCACGTAGCTTGTCAGCGTCTCGAACAGGCCTCCGTCCATATGGAAGGCCGACAGCGGCACCGTGAGCAGGCCGAGCGCAAGCTGCAACCACAGCATGAAGGTGATGGCGATGTCCCATTTGCGGCTGTTCAGCCGGATGCGCGGATCGGCCAGCCGACGGTGAATCAGGATCGTCAATCCGACGATGGCGACGAAGCCGGCGATGCCGCCCACCACCATGGCAAGAAGCTGGTGCGCCACCGGCGTCAGCGCCCAGTCGACCATCCAGTGCGGGGCGAGAAAACCGGCGAAATGGCCGAGGATGACGGTGATGACGCCGTAGTGGAAGAAGTTGGAGCCAAGCTTGAGCTCGCGCTGGCGCAGCATCTGCGAGGAATCGCTCTTCCATGTATAGGGCTCGCGGTCGAAGCGGATCAGGCTGCCGATCAGGAGCACCACGAGACAGATATAGGGATAGACGCCGAAGAGCAGCGTGTTGACGTAGGAATTGGCGAGCATGAAGAGCCTCCTTCCTTCTCAAACCGTGGAGCCGCCGGGCGGGGCGGCATCGGCAAAGGCGGGCCTCTCGGCCCAGTCGCTGTCAAGCGTTTGCGTCTGCTCGCGGACCGGCTTCACCTTGGCCGCGTCGACCGGCTTCTCGCCGGCGATGACCAGCAGCGCCTGGATGACAGCGGCATATCGGCTTTGCCGGGCGAGCAACGAACGGCTGATCGAAGCGAGGATGGCCGCGCAGTCGGCCAGCAGTTCGCGCGCTTCCGCCATGTCGCGCAGGCTCAGATACTCCAGCACGACAGGCAGATAGTCGGGCAGTTCCGAGGCGGTGAGCTCGAAGCCGGCGGCGCCATAGAGGGCCTTCAACTCCACCATGGCGGCACCCCGGTCGCGGCCGTCGCCGTGCAGGTGCTCGAACAGATGCAGGGACAGAGCCCGGCCGCGGTCGAACAGGTCGACATAGCGCTCCTCAGTGGCGAGCAGGCTGCCTCGTCCGATCTCGTCGATCAGGGCGAGGAGGGCATCCCGCTCGCGGGCGGCCACTATCGGCGAGGTGCACACGACCTCGGCGATCTCGGGCAGCGCCTGGCGCATCTCTTCGCTCGGATAGGACAAAAGCGCGCTGAAGGCCTTGAAGATCAACATGGGACCACCCTCACGTATCGAGCGGTCGCACGGGATTGAGCTTGCGGCGACCCATCTTGCCGCCGAAAAGCGTCGAATGCGGCGGCCCGAAATCGCAGCCATTGCCAAAGGTGAAGCCGCAGGAGCCCTTCAGCCCGTATGCGTCCTCGGCGTCCTCGCGGTGGCTGGTCGGGATGACGAAGCGGTCCTCGTAGTTGGCGATGGCGAGATAGCGGTGCATGTCCTCGACCTGCGCCATGCTGAGCCCGGCCTGCGCCAGCACGGCGGCGCCGTCGCCCTCGCCGAGCTGGCGCTGGCGGAAGTAGATGCGCATGGCCAGCATCCGCTCCAGCGCCGCGACGACCGGCGCCTCGGCGCCAGCGGTGAGCAGGTTGGCAAGGTAGCGCACCGGGATGCGCAGCGAGCGCACGTCCGGAATCTCTCCCACCGTCTCGATCGCGCCGGCATTGGCATGCGACTGGATGGGAGAAAGCGGCGGCACGTACCAGACCATGGGCAGCGTGCGGTATTCGGGATGCAGCGGAAAGGCGATCTTCCAGTCCACCGCCATCTTATAGGCGGGCGAGCGCCTTGCCGCCTCGATCCAATTGTCGGCGATGCCGTCGGCACGGGCCTGCTCGACGACCGCCGGATCGTTCGGATCGAGAAAGAGCTTGAGCTGCGCCTCGTAGAGGTCCTGCTCATCCTCCACGGAGGCCGCGCGCTCGATGCCGTCGGCGTCGTAGAGGAGCACGCCGAGATAGCGGATGCGGCCGACGCAGGTCTCCGAGCAGACGGTCGGCTGGCCGGCCTCGATGCGCGGATAGCAGAAGATGCACTTCTCCGCCTTTCCCGAGGTCCAGTTGTAATAGATCTTCTTATAGGGACAACCGGACACGCACATGCGCCAGCCGCGGCACTTGTCCTGGTCGATGAGGACGATGCCGTCCTCCTCGCGCTTGTAGATCGAGCCGGAGGGGCAGGAGGCGACGCAGCTCGGGTTGAGGCAGTGCTCGCACAGGCGCGGCAGGTACATCATGAAGGTGTTCTCGAACTGGCCGTAGATGTCCTTCTGCACCGCCTCGAAATTGTAGTCCTGCGAGCGCTTGTCGAACTCGCCGCCGAGGATCTCCTCCCAGTTCGGCCCCCATTCGATCTTCTCCATCGGCCGGCCGGTGATCAGCGACAAGGGCCGGGCGACCGGTGCGGTCGGGAGCTCGGGTGCCTTCTGCAGATGTTCGTAGTCGAAGGTGAAAGGCTCGTAATAGTCGTCGATCTCCGGCATGTTCGGATTGGCGAAGATCTTCGCCAGCACGGCCAGCCTGCCGCCCTGCTTCGGCACGATCTTCCCGTTCTTCTTCCGCTTCCAGCCGCCGTTCCAGCGTTCCTGGTTCTCCCAATCCTTGGGATAGCCGATGCCGGGCTTTGTCTCGACATTGTTGAACCAGGCGTATTCCATGCCTTGGCGCGAGGTCCACACCTGCTTGCAGGTAACGGAGCAGGTGTGGCAGCCGATGCATTTGTCGAGGTTCAGCACCATCGCGATCTGTGCGCGGATCTTCATGACGCGGTCTCCTCGGCAACCGGATCGACGGGATTGGAATGGTCGAGCCATTCGACCTTGACGAGCTTGCGCACGACCACGAACTCGTCGCGATTTGAACCGACCGTGCCGTAGTAGTTGAAGCCATAGGAAAGCTGCGCGTAGCCGCCGACCATATGGGTCGGCTTCAGCACCGTGCGCGTCACCGAATTGTGGATGCCGCCGCGCTGGCCGGTGATCTGGGAACCCGGCACGTTCACGATCTTCTCCTGCGCGTGGTACATCATGCACATGCCTTCCTGCACGCGCTGGCTGACCACGGCGCGCGCGGCGATCGCACCGTTCACGTTGAACAGTTCGATCCAATCGTTGTCGACAATGCCGGCTTTCTTGGCATCCGTCTCCGAAAGCCACACGATCGGCCCGCCGCGCGACAGCGTCAGCATGATCAGGTTGTCGGTATAGGTGGAGTGGATGCCCCATTTCTGGTGCGGGGTGATGAAGTTGAGCACGATCTCCTTCTCGCCGTTCGCCTTCTTGCCGAGCATGGCGGCGGCTGTTCGCGTGTCGATGGGCGGGCGGTAGACGGCAAAACCCTCGCCGAAGTCGCGGAACCAGCGATGGTCCTGGTAAAATTGCTGGCGGCCGCTGATGGTACGCCACGGGATCAGCTCGTTCACGTTCGTGTAGCCAGCCGTGTAGGAGACATGCTCGCTCTCGATGCCGGACCAGGTCGGCGAGGAAATGATCTTGCGCGGCTGCGCCTGGATATCGCGGAAGCGGATCTTCTCGTCCTCGCGCGTCTCGGCAAGGTGGGCGTGGTCGCGCCCGGTGACTCTGCCGAGCGCCTCCCAGGCCTTCACCGCCACCTCGCCGTTGGTCTCGGGCGCGAGATACATGACGGTTTCGGCCGCATCGATGTCGGTGTCGATGCGCGGCCGCCCATCGGTCGGCCCGCCGTCGTTGACGCGATGGTTGAGCGCGCCGAGCCCTTTGACCTCGGCCTCGGTGTTCCACGAAATGCCCTTGCCGCCGTTGCCGAGCTTGTCGGCGAGGGGCCCAAGCGCGGTGAAGCGGCGGTACGTGTTGGGATAGTCCCGCTCGACCACGGCGATCTGCGGCGCCGTGATGCCGGGGACCAGCTCGCATTCGCCCTTCTTCCAGTCCTGCACCTCGAAGGGCTGGGCAAGCTCGGCCGGGGTATCGTGCTGGATTGGGGTGAGCACCACGTCGCGTTCGATGCCGAGATGGCCTTCGGCCAGTTCTGAGAAGCGCTTGGCGATCGCCTTGTAGGTCTCCCAGTCGCTCTTCGCCTCCCACACCGGATCCACCGCGGCCGAGAGCGGGTGGATGAACGGGTGCATGTCGGAGGTGTTGAGGTCGTTCTTCTCGTACCAGGTGGCCGTCGGCAGCACGATGTCGGAATAGAGGCAGCTCGTCGACATGCGGAAGTCGAGCGTCACCACCAGGTCGAGCTTGCCTTCTGGCGCCGCCTCGTGCCACTCGACCTCGGTTGGCTTTTCGCGGCCTTCCTCGCCGAGGTCCTTGCCCTGCAGGCCATGCCGCGTGCCGAGGAAATGGCGCAGGAAGTATTCGTGTCCCTTCCCGGACGAGCCGAACAGGTTGGAGCGCCAGATGAACAGGTTGCGCGGGAAGTTGACCGGATTGTCCGGATCCTCGCAGGCCATGGCGATCTTGCCGGATTTCAGGCCGGCGACGACATGGTCCTTCGCCTCGATGCCTGCCTTCTCAGCCGCCGCTGCGAGCGTCAGCGGGTTCACGTTGAGCTGCGGGGCCGATGGCAGCCAGCCCATGCGCTCGGCCTTGACATTGAGGTCGATCATGCTGCCGCGATAGGGCGCCGGATCGGCGAGCGGCGACAGCAACTCGGCCACGTCGAGCTTCTCGTAACGCCACTGGTCGGAATGCGCGTAGAAGAAGGAGGTGCCGTTCATGTGCCGCGGCGGCCGCACCCAGTCGAGCGCGAAGGCGAGCATGGTCCAGCCGGTCTGCGGCCTGAGCTTCTCCTGCCCGACATAGTGCGCCCAGCCGCCACCGGACACGCCCACCGTGCCGCACATCATCAGCATGTTGATGATCGAGCGGTATCCCATGTCCTGGTGGTACCAGTGGTTCATGCCCGCCCCGATGATGACCATCGAGCGGCCCTTGGTCTTCTCGGCATTGGCGGCGAAGCCGCGCGCCACGTCGACTGCGTGCGCGGCCGAAACGCCGGTGATCTTCTCCTGCCAGGCCGGCGTATAGGGCACATTGTCGTCGAAGCTCTTGGCGCAGTTCCCGCCAAGGCCGCGGTCGAGTCCGTAGTTGGCGCAGAGCAGGTCGAAGACAGTCGTGACTTGGGCCTCTCCGTCGGCGAGCTTGACGCGCCGCACCGGCACGTTGCGGACGAGCACATCGCCGCCCTGGTCGTTGCCGGAGAAATGCGGATGCGGCATGCCGCCGAAATACGGGAAGGCGACCGCAACCACATCGTCGCGCCTGTCGATCGCGCTCAGGCCCAGCCGCACCTCGGCTCCCGTCTCGCCGTCCTTCTCCTCGAGGTTCCAGCGGCCCTTTTCCTCGTCGTCCGCTGGCCAGCGGTAGCCGATGGAGCCCTGCGGCACCACGATGTCGCCGCTCTCCTCGGCAAACGCCACCGTCTTCCAGGCGGCGCGGTCGGATTTCTTGCGACGTGACTTCGGCCCGCTGGCGAGGTCGCTCTGGCGGACATAGCGGTCCGGCACGAAGCGGTCGCCGTCCTTCCTCAGCCGGACCAGCATCGGCATGTCGGTCAGGCGGCGGCAATAGTCCTCGAAGTACGGTGTCTTGCGATCGAGGAAGAATTCTTTCAGGACGACGTGGCCCATCGCCATGGCGAGCGCGGCGTCCGTGCCCTGCTTGGGATGCAGCCACAGGTCCGACAGCTTTGCCACTTCGGAATAGTCGGGCGTGACGGCCACCACCCTGGTGCCGTTGTAGCGCGCCTCGACGAAGAAATGCGCGTCGGGCGTGCGCGTCTGCGGCACGTTGGAGCCCCAGGCGATGATGTAGGCGGAATTGTACCAGTCGGCCGATTCCGGTACGTCCGTCTGCTCGCCCCAGGTCTGCGGGGAGGACGGCGGCAGGTCGCAATACCAGTCGTAGAAGGACAGCAGCGTGCCGCCGATCAGGCTCAAATAGCGTGCGCCCGACGCGTAGGACACCATCGACATCGCGGGGATCGGCGAGAAGCCGACGACGCGGTCCGGTCCCCAGGTCTTGATCGTATGGACGTTGGCGGCGGCGATGATCTCGGCCGCTTCCGCCCAGGTCGAGCGCACGAAGCCGCCGCGCCCGCGCATCGCCTTGTAGGACTTTGCGACCTTGTCATCGCCGACGATCGAGGCCCACGCCTCGACGGGTCCGAGCGTCTTGCGTGCCTCGCGCCAGGCGCTCACGAGGCGGCCGCGCACCATCGGATACTTGATGCGGCTCGCGCTGTAGAGATACCAGCTGTAGGAAGCTCCGCGCGAGCAGCCGCGCGGCTCGTGGTTCGGCATGCCGGGCCGCGTGCGCGGATAGTCCGTCTGCTGCGTCTCCCAGGTGACCACGCCGCTCTTGACGTAGATCTTCCATGAACAGGAGCCGGTGCAGTTCACGCCGTGGGTGGAGCGCACGATCTTGTCGTGCTGCCAGCGCTGCCGGTAGCCTTCCTCCCACATCCGGTCTTCGTCGCGCAGCTCGCCATGGCCGTCCGCGAAGGGTTCACGGGGTCGGCTGAGGTAGGTGAGACGTTCCAGGAAGTGGCTCATATGGCTGTTCCTCGTGTCAGGTTTGCGCAGGATCTGGTTGAGCGGCATCTTCGCCCATGACCGGGGCGCGCCGCACCTCGGTCATGTAGATCAGGATCAACGATACCCAGACGATCCCGTAAAGGAGCATGAAGCAGCTCGAGTTGACTCCAAGCAGGTCGAGGATGGCGCCGAACATGATTGGAAGCAGGAAGCCCCCAAGGCCGCCTGCCATGCCGACGATGCCCGACACCGCGCCTATCGAGTCAGGGAAATCGTCGCCGATGTATTTGAAGGTCGAGGCCATGCCGCAGGCGAAGGCGATGCCGAGCCCGAACAGCAGAGGCGTGAACAGCCATGGAACAAGCCAGATCGCAAAACTCACCGGCCCCCTGACGGTGAACACGGTCAGCTGCGTTCTCGGATAGGACAGCAGAAACAGGCAAATCCAGGCAAGCCACAGAACCCACCAGGTGACGGCATGGGCTCCGAAGCGATCGGCTAGCCAGCCCCCCAGCGCCCTGAAGGCTCCGCCTGGCAGCGAGAAGCTCGCGGCGAGCAGCGAGGCCTGGGCGATGGAGAAGCCATACTCGCTGCGGAAATACTGAGGCATCCACACCGAAAGCGCCGTGAACCCTCCGAACACGATCGAGTAATACTGGCAGTATTTCCAGACACGAGGATCGCGCAGCACCGCCAGTTGTTGGAATATTGAAAAGGCAGCTTTGCCAGCGCCAGGGTCGGGCGCCGAGAAGACCCAGAAAACCGCTGCGGTCGCGAGGAGGCAAACGGCATAGGTCCTTGGCACCGCCTGCCACCCATAGCTATCGATCAAGACGGGTGCCACGAACATGTTGAGGGCCGCGCCGATGGTGCCGGCGCCAAAGAAGCCCATGGCGAAGCCGCGGCGCTCCTTCGGGAAGAAGCGCGCCACATAGGGCGTGCCTACGGAAAAGGAAGCGCCGACGAGACCAAGCGCAAGGCCGAGCAATAGTAACTGCCAGAGCGCGGTTGCATAGGAGGACAGCCACAATGGAACAGCGCAGCCGACCAGCAGGATGAGCATGATGAGCCGCCCGCCGAAGCGGTCGGTCCAGATGCCGAGCGGCAGGCGGAAGAGCGCGCCGGTCAGAACCGGGGTCGCCGTAAGAAGCCCAAATTGCGTGGCGTCGAGCCCGAGTTCCTCGCGGATCGGGATTCCGGTCACGCCGAACATCATCCAGACGGCGAAGCAGACCGTGAAGGCCCACGTGCTGACGAGCAATACAGCGAGGCTCCGGGTTTGCGGCATGCTAGCGCTCGGTGCTCCTCCCGCCACGGACAATTCGGTCGGTCACCGCACCCTTCCTGGACGTTGCGACGTGACGCACCCACGATAGGCCATTGAAGACGTGCTCCGCTGCCGCGGTCGACCGATGGCCGTGCGTTGGGCGCTCGAACGGAAATGACACGGGCCCGCCGTCAATGCCGATTGCAGGCAGGAGGGATCGGCCGCGTTTGACGAGCCTCGAGCAAAGCAGCGCCTCCTGAAAGACATCGCAGGTGCGGCTGGAGGATGTTGGGCGAATTGGGTGCCAGAGGGCCGCGCCTAGCTCGGATACTCCTCGGAGGCTAGCCGCCAAGGATGAAAATCCAGCAACCAGAAACGACACGATCGCAGATCGGAGCACGGCTGCCTCCCTCAACGTGACAATTGCTTCCCACGTCTTCCGACCATATTGATAACGAGTGAATGACGAAACGCAACCCAACAACTTTGGTTGCGCCCGGCGAGACGGGCAGGCGCCGTGACGAGATCTTTCAGACGCTCTTTGTCACTACCCGGGAACAGTTATTTTCTGTCCCATTAAGTACAAAATTTTTACGCTAAGCTAGCAATATCATTCGTTTGTCATTGTCCAACATAACCGCCAAAAGTTGCCGCTGGCCAAGGGGAGCACCAAGGGATGCTAGAAGGGGGTGGACAGAAGAATGCGAGAGCGAGATCCCCAGACCGTTGCGGCAGCTAACGGCATCGCTTCGGATGCGAACTATGGAGCGGTGACACCGCCGCTCTATCTCAGCAGCACCTTTGCCTTTTCCGGCTTCGAGAAGCACCGCGGCTACGAGTACAGCCGCACCGCCAATCCTGGCCGGGACGTTCTCGCCGACACGCTGGCCAAGCTCGAGGGCGGCATCGGCGCGGTCATCACGTCTTCGGGCATGGCGGCGGTTGATCTCGTTCTGTCGCTTGCCGGTCGTGACGATCTGGTGGTCGCGCCCCATGATTGCTATGGTGGCACGTACAAACTGCTTTCGGCACGACGCGACAAGGGGCATTTCGATGTCGTGTTCGTAAATCAGTCCGACGCTGCGGCGCTGGCCAAGGCTCTCTCCCGCAGGCCCTCTCTGGTCCTTATGGAGACGCCGTCCAACCCGTTGATGCGCGTCGTCGACATTGGTGAGATCGCGCGGCAGGCGAAGGCTGTCGGTGCGAAAGTGGCCGTCGACAACACGTTTCTCTCGCCTGCGCTCCAGCGACCGCTCCGGTTGGGCGCGGACTTCGTCATCCACTCCACCACGAAATACCTGAATGGTCATTCCGACATCGTGGGCGGCGCAGTCGTCTGCGGTGCCGCCGATGACGCGGAGCAGCTTCGCGCGTGGGCCAACCTCACCGGAGTGACCGGCTCGCCATTCGATGCCTATCTGACGCTGCGCGGCCTGCGGACGCTGTTTCCGCGCATCGAGCGCCAGCAGGCGAACGCAGCCGCGATCGCTGGCTTCCTCGAAAAGAGCGAGGCAGTGAGCACGGTGCATTATCCTGGGCTTCCGACTCATCCCGGTCATGCCCGGGCGAAGGCCCAGCAGGACGGCTTTGGCGCGATGCTCAGTTTCGAACTCGTCGGCGGCTTGGAGGCCGTGCGTCGCTTTGTGGAGACCGTAAGGATATTCACGCTCGCCGAGTCGCTCGGCGGTGTCGAAAGCCTCGTGGCACATCCGGCAACCATGACCCACGCCAGCATGGGAGCGGAAGCGCGTCAGTCGGCAGGCATAGCTGACGGATTGCTGCGCCTCTCAGTTGGACTTGAGGCCGAGGCCGATCTCCTTGCCGATCTGGAGCGTGGTCTTGCCGCCGCGGGATCACGGGCTGCGTCAGATCGGCCTTTGTGAGGCCGCAGCACATATAGCCTGGCTACCTGGTTGCTCGCACTTGAGGCTCATAGAGGCATTCCCCCGAGTAGAGGCGACAGCCTACCAATGATCGCAGCGGCGATCCGATAGACGGGGAGTCGGAAGAGGATCCGATGCGGGGTCCCGCAACGTTCATCGCAAGATAGACGCATCGGCAATGCCGATGTTTGAGCTTGCGCAAAGTTCTCCTGTGCATGTCGGGCTAACGGGGGGCTGAAAGTTCCATGGCCGCCGCCGCGGCATCGGGATGTTGCCAGGAGGCATGAGGCTGATGCCAGACAAGCCGCAACCGGATTGGGATTCCAGATCCGATACGGTCCTTTCCGACCAGATCGCGGCCTATGACAAGATGCGCAGCCGCTGCCCGGTTGCATATAGCGATTATCTGGGATGGTCGCTGTTCGGGCATGAGGACGTGGTGCGTGCGTTGGACGATCACCGGACGTTCAGCAGCGAGGTCTCCCGCCACCTATCCGTTCCGAGCGGCATGGATCCGCCCCGGCATACAGCATACCGGCGGCTGATCGAGCGCCATTTCGAACCTGAGCGCGTCGAAGCCTTCGAGCCGCTTTGCCGTGCGATTTCGGTCGATCTCGTGTCCAGCCTGGAAAGAGGCGTGGAGATCGACCTTGTCACGCAGCTTGCCCAGCGCTTCGCGGTACAAATTCAGTGTGCCTTTCTCGGCTGGCCGGACAGCCTGCATCAACCGCTGCTTCAGTGGGTTCAGAAAAACCATGAGGCCACCTTGGCCAGGGACACCAGCGCGATGGCGGCTATCGCGCTCGAGTTCGACGGCTATATCAACCAGCTGCTGGCGGCGCGGCGCGAGGCTGGCGCGGCAGCGCCGGAAGACATCACCTCGGATCTGCTGCGGGAAAGGGTGAACGACAGACCGCTAAACCACGAGGAGATCGTCAGCATCCTGCGCAACTGGACCGTTGGCGAACTGGGCACCATCACTGCTTGCGTCGGGATCCTGGGCCATTACCTTGCGGAGAACCCGCAGCTTCAGCGGCGGCTTCGGGAAGGTCCGCATCAGCTGCCCGCAGCGATCGACGAGATATTGCGGATGCATGCACCGCTCATCTCCAACCGGCGGGTGGCGACGAGGCCGGTGGAAATCGGAGGGCGCAAGATCGCCGCTGGCGAGCGGGTCACGCTTATGTGGGCGTCGGCGAACCGCGACGAGGCGATCTTCGGCGACCCGGACGATTTTCGCCTCGATCGCGACCCGGCGCAGAACCTTCTCTATGGCAGGGGCATCCATGTCTGCCCGGGTGCTCAGTTGGCGCGGCTCGAGCTGCGCGTCGTTATGGAGGAACTGCTGAAGCGGACCCGCAAGTTCACGCTGGTACCCGGTCGGCAACCAACGATCGCCATCTATCCGGCAAGCGGGTTCTCCGGTCTGCCCATGCTGGTCGCATAGTTTGTGGAGGCGGCGCGCTTTGTCCAAACGGGCACTTGCAACTCATTTCCGACATGCCCCGGCGGGGAGGGCAATACCGGGCGCGGCGGGGCCACAACGGGCGAGGAAGCCATGACAGCCGGCGGCCGACCCCGGAAGGCGGGGGAATTTTGTTCGGGTCTTGCCGCAATGTCGCCCGCCTATTTCGGACTGGTCATGGCCACCGGCATCGTCTCGCTGGCGGCCTTCATGATGGAGCACTACACTATTGCTCTCGGCCTGTTCTATCTCAATATCGGGCAATATGCCGTGCTATGCGTATTGTACGCCTTGCGGGCCTGGCGCTATCCGCGGCGGTTCTTCGGCGACATGGTCGCTCATCTTACCGGACCGGGTTATTTCACGACGGTGGCCGGCACCGGCATCCTGGCCAGCCAGTTCATGATCCTGCGTGAAAACATCGCAGCGGGCGCGGCCTTGTGGGTGTTGGCCGTTGTTCTGTGGGTCTGCCTGACCTACACGATCTTCACGGCTTTCACCGTCAAGCGCGAGAAGCCCACACTCGACAAGGGTATCAACGGCGGCTGGCTGCTGGCGGTGGTGGCCACGCAGGCGCTATCTGTATCCAGTGCGCTGCTTGCCGCGCGCATTGACCAACCCTATCGGCTCGAGCTCAACCTCGTCGCCCTGTCGATGTGGCTGTGGGGCGGCATGCTCTACATCTGGATGATGTCGCTGATCTTCTACCGCTATGCGTTCTTTCGCTTTTCGCCCGGCGATCTGGCGCCGCCCTATTGGATCAACATGGGTGCGATGGCGATTTCGACGCTGGCCGGATCCTTGCTGATACTGAACGCGCCGCACGCGCCGTACCTGATGTCCCTGCTGCCCTTCCTGAAGGGTTTTACGGTCTTCTACTGGGCGACCGGAACCTGGTGGATTCCTATGCTGCTTCTGCTGGGGATCTGGCGCTATGGCTACGAGCGTTTCCCGTTCCAGTATGACCCATTGTATTGGGGAGCTGTATTCCCGCTCGGCATGTATGCCGCCTGCACCTGGCAGATGGATCGCGCCATGGAATTCGGCTTTCTGTCGGCCTTGCCCCATACGTTCCTGTACATAGCCCTGTCGGCTTGGGCCGTCACCTTCCTCGGTATGCTGCGCGGGCTATTCCGCGTTCTGAACGGCAAAGAAGATTATTCCCCAAGCTTGCAGGGCAATGACGACACGGCGAAGAAATGAGCCACGACTTTCTCGGAAAGCGGTTATGTTCGGGCTTGGGAGGGGGATCCATTTAGTGGGCTTGTGACGCGGCCCGCCCAACGTTTCTGAAGCATCTTGCCGTATCTGAAGTGCTACGCTCGACAGCAATTTCAATTGGAGCCGACTATGGGCCCGGGGAACAGATGGCGCCTAGGGTTGGAGACCATGAGTCATCGGGCGACGAGCGTGGCTTTTCTCGGTCAGGGCGCGCCTCGGCCGTCTCGTAGTCCAGGCACGACGGACACCAGTACGCGTAGGGCTTGACCAGGACCAGCGCGACTGAATGCTTGCCGCATCGGGCGCAAACTGCGGATGAGGGACGTTCGGATTGCACGGAAGGTGATGGCATCGCTACAGTTGAAGAAACCCTTGCAGAAGCTGCGGCCGACCCACGCACCTTTTGCGCCGCGGCCCAGAGAACTATGTCCGGCGTATCGGGAGGTTCCATCCCGCAGCGGCCATCGACGGCAGGCTCGCGGCTCCAAGGATATCCGTTGGGTTACAGAAACCAACTCCACGTGTCGTATCAGAAGCCGGGATTACGCGTCGTTCGGTGAGCAGAGTTGGCGCATCGCCCAGGCCCCTTCCAAGGCAGCGGTTGCGATATCCTCAAATAGGAACGCAATGTCGTTGTATACGCTGTGGTCCGCTTCCGTCGCTTTCAAATCGTCCAGGTCCTGCAGGAAAAGCAGGATCGCTTCGATCTTCCGGCGTTGGCCGCAGGCGTTGGAAAGGTTGCCGAGTTTGGCGCGCCTACGCTCCAACGCCGCAAATCGGTCCAGCGCTTCGTCCAGTCGAGAACGGCATTCGCAGTCCAACCGCACATTCTTCGTCACCGCTGTAAGCCTGGCGATGACGTCCCCGTCGGCGCCGGTTCCACGACGCCGTATCGTCATACTGGAAGCAGCGATCTTCATCATTTGCCTGTTGGTCCCAAGCCAATTCCCATTCGGCCAGACAGCTTGCTTCGGGCTGCGGGCCTATCATAGGCAAATGCGCCTTGGGCAGAGGCCATGACGATGACGATAGCATTGCCGTGGAAACGAACGTAACGGCTCACTCCGCCGCAAGTTTGCGCTGGCGCAAACAACTCGTTCGCGCCCTGAAGTTATGTGCTCGACTTCGCGCCCGGGATCGCTTCGGAGTTTCATGATTCCACTAGGCGGATCCGCACCAGACGAACGTCCAGAACACGTCAACTTGCATCAATGGCCTGGCACTCGCCGGCCTGGTCGTTTCGCTTCGGCTGTGTCAGCCAAGCCCGGATTCTTGCCAAGCCAATCGTTAGGCGGCTTGGCCGTGGCTGCGGACTGACCGATGCAGATAGGCATCGAAGGCCGCCGCCGCCGCGCGAACCAGGAACCGATGGTCACGCCGAACCCGGATGATGCCTTCGGCCAGATCGACCACGCCATCCTCGGCAAGTTCGAAAAGTCTCCTGTTGCCCGCGAGCAGCCCAGCCGGGTCGAACCCGTGTCGCCGGCAGATCGCCGGCACGTCGGCCTTGAATTCGCACATCAGGCGCTCGATGATCTCTGCGCGCAGGCGGTCCTCGGCAGTCAGCTGGCAGCCCCTGGCGGTCGCCAGCCGCTCGGAAGTGATCGAGTCGGCATAGAGGCCGAGGCCGACTTGGTTCTGCACGTAGCCGTGATGGGTGCGACCTATGGCAGAAGCGCCGAATCCGATCAGCGTTTCGCAATTGTCGGTGGTGTAGCCTTGGAAGTTGCGCCGCAGCTTTCCCATCGCCTCTGACTGGGCAAGATCGTCGTCAGGGAGCGCAAAATGGTCCAGTCCGATCTGGACGTAGCCCGCGGCAACCAGCGCTTCGGCTATAGCCAGCGCCTGTTCGATGCGAGCGATGCCGTCGGGCAGGGCCGTTTCATCGATCATGCGCTGGTGTTTCTTGAAGGACGGCACATGCGCGTAGCCGAACACCGCGACCCGGTCGGGTCGCATGGCTGCCGCCATGCTGGCCGTGTCGATGCAGGAACGGACGGTCTGATGCGGAAGGCCGTAGATCAAGTCGAAATTGATGCTGCCTACGCCCGACAGGCGCAGCCGGTCGACCGCCTCGATCGTCGTCTCCTCGCTCTGGACGCGGTTTACCGCCCTCTGGACGACAGGGTCGAAGCTCTGCACGCCCAGGCTGGCGCGGCTGACCCCGGCGCCTCCCAGGGCACCTGCCATCTCGATCGTCAGCGTGCGCGGATCGATCTCGACAGCGATTTCCGCTGCGTCGGCGAACCCGAAGCGATTACGAAGGAGATCCGCCAGGGCGATGAAATCCGATGGCGCGACGATGGTGGGCTTGCCGCCGCCGAAATGCACCCTGTCGACCTGAAGCGGCTGCGGCGCTAGGGTGGCGACCATGTCGACCTCCTTGCGCAGCAGGTTCAGATACTCGACGACAGGCTGATCCTTGGCGGTTATCGTGGTGTGGCAACCGCAATACCAGCACATCGAGCGGCAGAACGGGATGTGTAGATAGAGCGAAGCGGGGGCCGCCGACGGTAGGCTTGATAGCCATCCGGCATAGGCGTCGGAGCTGACCGAAGGCGAGAACTCAGGCGATGGCGGGTAGCTAGTGTAGCGTGGCAGACGCGCCTCGCCATATTTTTGCAGAACGGATGGTTGCATGGCCCTTTTCACCTCCGATGCAGCGCCGAATCATGGTCGAGTCTCCGCTCGGCTTCTTTGCGGAAGACCAAATGCCTTGCGGCCGGGAGGCGATGCCGCGAGGCGGTTGCATTTACTAAGTCGAGAGCAACGGCATCCATTCGACACGAGTGTCGAAATCGGCCCGGCAGGCCGTTCCTGATGCCGTCGCTCGATTGGACGGTGCCGATTTGTCTCGATCGGAGCCGTGGTAACGGAAAGACCGCGATATCATTCGCTCTCGCCGGCCTTGCCGCTGAAATGGGCATCGAACTTTTCCGGCACCCCGTTCCAGGCGTCAGCGTCGGCGGGCGGTGTCTTCCTGCGCGTTATGTTGGGCCAGGACGACGCATATTGATGATTGAGCGCGAGCCATGCCTGCGCGACCGAGGAATCCGTGTCGGGGAAGATGGCTTCCGCCGGACACTCGGGTTCGCAAACGCCGCAATCGATGCACTCGTCCGGATGGATGACGAGCATGTTCTCGCCCTCGTAGAAGCAGTCCACTGGACACACTTCGACGCAGTCCATGTACTTGCATTTGATGCAGTTGTCGGTAACGACGTAAGTCATTCTGTCTGTCTCTTCGAAGCACCGCCGTGTCGGATGACCGCGCCTGGGAGCGAGCGCCGTCCTCTGGACGCATCGACTAAAAGGGATCGCTCGATTGCGAGTATCTCAGGCGGCAATCGGCATTGCCTCGGCAGCCTGCGTGGCCTCGGCGCGTGCCGCGGCAAGGGCGATCCAGTCGCGATAGAGGCCCTGGTCCTCTCTGGAAAAGGATACGCGGCGCTTCATGTCGTCGAAGGTTTCGCCGGGGTGGCTCTTGTCGTAATCCGCGCGAACCAGGGATTCGAGGTACGCGCGCTCGGATGCATCCGCAGGTCGGATGAAATCGTGCGAATTGGTCGGCATGATTGCTTCCTTTCGTTCAGCTTCGATCCAATGCCGCATGCCATCTGTCCTGCTCCAGCGCCCAGATCGCGCAGGCGGGGCAATCGGCGCCGCAGCGCTCGATGGCCGAGAAGATCAGGCCGAGCCGCTCCTGGCGTGACAGGCCGAGCGCCGGCTCCCATGGCGTGAAGGCTGGCAGCAAACCATGGAAGGTGCGCAATGCTTGAGCGAGCAACAGGGGCAGCAAGGCGATCACCATCGAATGAAAGATACATTTACAATATATCTTTTTTAAGCGGTTCCGGCAAGGGCAGGCGATGCGACCAGGTGAAGCGGCGCGGGCTGTAGGCGCTTACGCTGCCGGCTTGATTCCGAAATCCTCGGGGCGGAGCAGAAGATCGGCCAGTGTGTAGCGGTCGAGCGTCCCCGCGAAGGCCGCGAGCGCCTCCTTCAGCATTCCGCGCAAGCGGCAGCGTGGGGTGATCAGGCAGCTGTTGTCGCTCCTGAAGCATTCGACCAGCGCAAAGTCGGGCTCCGTCACCCGCAACACGTCGCCGAGCCGGATCTGGCCCGGCGTCTTGGCAAGCGCCAGACCGCCGGAACGGCCGCGCACCGCCCTCAGGAACCCGGCGCGGGTCAGTTGGTTGGCCACCTTCATCAGGTGCGCGCGCGAGATTCCGTAGACCTGAGCGGTTTCCTCAATGGTGATCAGCTGACCGTCCCTGGCCGCCGCGTACATGAGCACGCGAAGCGAGTAGTCGGAGAAATCCGTCAGTCTCATCCAAAATCCTTTTGCCGGTCACCAGCGCAGTTTAGCCCATCCAACGGAAAGATGCGCTGGAGATGTATGTTTTGCAAGGCCGTGGGCGCAGTGATCGATACAGGGGAATCGCTTCAGGTTAACGCTGTTTTGTGACGGACGATGGTTTCGAGGTAGTCTGGATCGAGATTGGCGAGTTTTCGGCGGACCTTGAGGCTGTGTTTGTCCTTTGGGTTTCGCACGAGGTTCATGGCCATGTGCTTGACGACGGCCATGTTTTGCGGCCCGTGGCCTGTTCTGAGCCGGGCGAGGTCGTCATGGAAGACGACGTCGAGAACCCAGTGGAGCCTATTCTCGACATGCCAGTGGGCGCGTACGGCATGGGCGAAGGTGTGGGTGTCGAGCTTGGCGGAGGAGAGATAGTAGCGCCGCTCGTGCTCGGTCTTGCCATTGCGCTCGACATTGGTCTCGACCATGCCGATCATGGCCAGATGGGGAAAGCGCGGCTCGCCGGGATAGCGGCGGTCTGAGAACAGCCAGCCGATGTCGTGGCAGACGCGGTGGCGGCGGCGTTCGAGGCGGCCATGATCGTTGTCGACGGTTTCGAAGGGGTCCTGGAGCAGGTCCGTCCGGGATCGGCAAAGAAGCGTTCGACCTCGGCCAAGGTGGCTGGCCGGTTGGCCTTGAGCGCCAGGAGATAGTCGCCGCCGCGCCTGACTATGGTCTCGGCGATCCCTGTCTGGGTTCCCATGGCGTCGATGGTGACCAGTGCGCCGGTCAGTTCCAAGCGTTCGAGCAGCAGCGGAATGGCGGTGATCTCGTTGGATTTGACGTCGGTTGCCTCCTGTCCCAGCACGAGGCGCTGGCGCGCGGCCCAGGCCGAGACCATGTGCAGCGGCTCGCGGCCCTTGCTCCGCGCATGGCTGCGTCGCGAGGTCTTGCCGTCGATGGCGACGATGTCGGGCGCGGCCTCCCGCAAGGTCTCGACCCAGCTTGTGAAGCAGGCCTTGAACAGTTCCGCATCGAGTGCGTTGATCACGTCGTTGAGCGTGTCGTGGGCCGGAATGCCGCGCTCATAGGGCAGGAAGCGGCGCAGAAAATCGAGCCGCTGCTTGCCCCACAGCCGGGTCTCCACGAAGTCATCCATGCCGCACAGGGTTGCGCACAGCACCAGAAGCAGGATCTCCGGCAAGGGATAGACCACCCGCCATCGCTGGCGCGGATCCGACAGCGCCGAAAAATGATCCAGGATCGGACACGAACGGGAAGCATGGTGTGACATCGAGCGCTCCGCAAATCACGAAGCACCTCATGAATCATATTCGCAACCAACGCGCACCAGCCGTTAACCTGAAGCGATTGCCCTGGTGATCGATAGAACATATATTGACAATGTATGTTTTGTCGCCGACTATCGCCGACCGGAGCGAAACGCGATGGGTGCAGCGCCGCCGAGGGCGGCGAGCAATCGGGTTGCCTCCCGCTCATCAACGCAATTAGGGATGACCCAATGACCGTTCCAAACGAGATAGATGTCCGCAGCCTGGTGCCCATGCAGAGGCACCAGAAGACAAGGCAGGCCGATGCCGCCTGCCGCCAGGCAGGAAACGCCCGTGCCGCGTCGCGCATCTCCAACCCCGCCCAATGACGGAAATTCAACGTGTTGCTGCATCGGTTGAGCAGGCGAGTGCAGTAGCGCCGACATTGAGACGAACACGGGAAGAATTGACATGAGCGGCTTCGACCAGGACGACCAGCAGGATGGCCAGCGCGAAAGCTCTTTGCTGCCTATGCTGGTCGGCGGCCTTGTGCTGATCGTGGTCGGGATGCTCCTGGTTGCCTGGCTGGTTTGAGCAGATATGTCGGTTGGTCTCGACGTGGGACAGTTGAACCTGACCATGCGGTGCCGACAAGGAGTTCCTGGGCTCACCAATACTGATATCAGGAAGGGCGGCTCAGCCTACAATTGCGGCTTGACGGGCATTGGTCTGGAGCTGACGATAAAGATCACTTCCATGCCTTGGGTCTATCATCCCGGCCTTGAAAGCTTTGGTTCCAGTTAAACAGGGCTACATTCTCGAAATTGATGCCGGGACCACGAACTCAACGGGCAGAGGCGCAAGATGCTCGGAGATTTGATCGCCTCGTTGGAGCGGCCGGAGGTGGTTGCCGATGTCCTGTCGACCCTCCGTCCCGATCTCGCAGCAAAGGTCGCTGAACGTGCGGCGCAGGCCTCTCGATGTCCGTGGGCGACTTTTCCGGTGCCGTACGGGCATTTCTCGACGAGGCTGACGACGATCTCTGGTTCCAGCCTCTGACGCTGATCCGGAAATCGGAATATCCCGGCCTTTCGGCTGTGCAAACGATCTTGCGATGGGTCGTGGCCGCATAGCCCCTCTTGCCATTCGGGGGGTCTCGGGCCTCATCGCCGAGACGGCAACAAGCCAGTGGCAAAAATGCACGCGTGGCCGGCGACAGGTTCTTTATCTTTGCCGGATTCCTTGCAGCCGTGACATTAAGATGTATATATAATGTATCTTTATAGGCGACTAGGAGACTGACGATGCCGCATGATCATAAGGCTCTACCGGAAAATGGGTCGCACCAGCCGCCAAAACCTCGGTCAACCTCCAGCGACGCTGAAATCGAGTGGGACGAGGTGGCGCAGGCTTCATGGGAATCTTTCCCTGCCAGCGATCCCCCGGCTTGGATCGGGTGCGGCGCCGGCCCCACTTCATCGAAAGCTCTCTGATTCGCGGTAGATGAGGGCGAATATCGATTGAGCTTCTTCTATGGCACCTACAGGGCGCGTCTGAATATCGATTGCACGGGAAACGTTACAAGGCGCTCAACAATCGACTTTTGGCAAGCCGTCTTGCCGGGCCAACAGCGTCGCACAGGCGGATAGCCTGTCGGGTCAAATGAACGCGTGATGTCACTAATTGTTGTACGCTGGCCATGACTGATATCGGCGGATCGCGAGCGCCTTACGCTGTATAGTCCGGCGAGTTTCGGTGGTTGCTTGGATATCAATTGGACGGCGATGACATGATACGGATCGACAACTTGCTGGCGAAAATTCGCGACCGCCTGCTTCTGATCGGTGACGACCGGCAGCTTACGGAAGCCGCATCGCTTCTTTCCGACGATACCAAGCATATGGTCGTCGTGTGCGATGCCGCCGGCGCGATGGCCGGCATCATCACCCGAACGGATATCGTGCGTCAGATACGCCATTGCCAGGGATGCGCGTGCACGACGGCCTGCACGGCCGTCATGACCAGGAACGTGGTCTCCTGCGAGCCGAAGGACTGGCTGCACGAGGTCTGGTCGACCATGAAGGAAAGAGGCCTGCGCAGCGTCCCGGTCGTGGACGCGGAGCGCAAGCCGATCGGTTTGCTGTTCGCCAGGGACGCCTTGGAGATGCTCTTGTCAGAAGTCGAATATGAGGAAGAGCTTCTCAGGGACTACGTCATGTGCGTCGGCTATCGCTAAGCGGCAGCCATTTCAGCCGAAAGCGGAGAGTTTAACCAGCGCCAGGATAGCGACGGTCGCTGCGCCGTAGGCAATTCCAATGTTTGCCATCAGCAGGAACGGCTTGAGGACAGGCCTGTGGATGTAGTCCTCGATGATGACCTGCGCACCCAACCGCATATGGACGGCAAAGTTGAGGAGGGCCAACGCGACAACGACCGCCACGATCGGGTTTCCAACCAAACGGCGCGCGGACGAATAGTCGGCGCCCGCTAGGAGCCAGAAGGCCGCCATCAGCCCGATAACGATCGGAAGGCCGAGCACGGAGGTGACGCGCTGCCGCCAGAATTCCTCGGTTCCTCCCTTGGCCGAGCCCAAGCCCCTAGCGCGGGCCAGTCCTGAACGCATCGGCTTCATGGCGAACCTGTATGAAACAGCGCCAAGCTGAGCCAGAACAGAACCGTGCAGGCCAACGAGGCGAACAGTGTGGCCCTGGTCAGATATTCGCGCCAAGGGTAGGTGTGTGCAACGCCGAGGTCCCACACAAGATGCCGGATGCCGCCGAACGCATGGTGAAGAAGCGCCCAGGTGAAGCCGAACAGGACCACCAGACCAACCGGCGATCCAAGCGCTTTTCTGGCCAGTCCATAGGCTTCCGGGCCGCTGGCCAAAGCCAGGAGCCATGCGGCCATCGCGATAAAGCCGACGTAAAGGACCGCGCCGGTGGCCCGGTGCACGATCGACATGACCATAGTCAGCGTCGGCCTGTAGGTCTGCAGATCCGGCGCTAGCGGTCTTTCCCTAGGTGGGGTATTGCTTTGCTTCATATCCAGCCATTCACTGTCGGCGCGTGACGAGCATCGCCTTGATTTCGGCGATCGCCTTGGCGGGCTCAAGCCCCTTCGGGCACGTCTTCGTGCAGTTCATGATGGTATGGCAGCGATAGAGCCGGAACGGATCCTCGAGCTCGTCAAGCCGTTCCCCGGTCGCCTCGTCGCGGCTGTCGATCAGCCACCGATACGCCTGCAGGAGGACGGCAGGGCCCAGATAGCGATCGCCGTTCCACCAATAGCTCGGACATCCACCAGTGCAAGAAAAACACAGGATGCATTCGTAATAGCCGTCGAGCTTGGCGCGTTCCTCCGGCGATTGCAGACGCTCGCGTTCAGGCGGCGGTCCGTCCGCGCGCAACCACGGCTGTATGAGCTTGTGCTGCTCGAAGAGATGCGTCTGGTCGACCACCAGATCCTTGATCACGCGCATATGGCTGAGTGGAAACAGACCCCTCGATGTCATCGATCGCCTGCGTGCAGGCAAGCCAGTTCCTGCCGTCGATGTTCATGCTGCACGAGCCGCAGACGCCTTCGCGGCAGGAGCGGCGAAACGTCAAGGTCGGGTCCACCTCGTTCTTGATCTTGACCAGGGCATCCAGGACCATCGGGCCGCAGTCATCGCGGTCGACGTCGTAGACGTCGATTCGCGGACCGCTTCCCGGTTCCGGATCGTAGCGATAGATCTCGAAGCTGCGTGTCCTGGCTCGCGCTCCGGCTGTAGGCCACTTGCGGCCGCGCGCGACCTTCGAGCCGGGCGCGACTCCCCAATTCATAGGTAGGAATGACTTCATCGCCGTTTCCTCGCAAAACGATTGCGGCCTCAACGGCCATAAGATACACCGGAAATATCTGTTTTTGAAGCGCTTGTGCTTCGATGCGTGGCCCGCCGTCACCCACGGCCTTTGGCCATTTGCTATCGAGGTTCCCGCCGTGCCTTTCAACGAACGCTCAAGACATATCGCGCAAGGGGTTGCTCGCTCCCCTAACCGGGCCATGTACTACGCGCTGGGTTACGAGAAGAGCGATTTCGACAAGCCGATGATCGGGATCGCCAACGGCCATTCCACCATCACGCCCTGCAACCCCGGTCCTCAGCCACTGTCCGATGCCGCCGCCGTCGCCATCAAGGCCGCTGGAGCCAACCCGCAGATGTTCGGCACGCCCACCATCTCCGACGGCATGTCGATGGGTACGGAAGGCATGAAGTATTCGCTGGTTTCGCGCGAGGTGATCGCCGATTGCGTGGAGATGTCGGTTCAGGGCCAGTGGATGGACGGCGTGCTGGTGCTGGGCGGCTGCGACAAGAACATGCCGGGCGGCATGATGGGTATCCTCGGGCCGCGAGGTTGCTCTACGTTCCGCTTCCTGGCGGCGCGGCGGCGATGGTGTTCGGGGCCCGCTGCGAGCAGGCAGGTGACCCGGCAAATGTGGCATCAAACCGCGCGGCAAGATGTGCGAATACAGCAGCGTAGGTGACGACGGTGCAGCCGGACCCGCCAGACGTCGGGACCTTGTTCGAGATAGGTCCACAGGCAACGCTCGCCATGCCTCGCTTCAAGCTGAAGGCGCAGCGGCCGCGCATCATGATCGGCGATGAGCTGAAGCGAACTCGTCTCGTCGAGGTGCCCGAAGAGCTGGAAGATCACCGTATGTCGGAGGCGCGGGCTGATCTCACGCACGTCGATCACGCGCTCGTCCCTGATCCGGCTCGTCGTTTCCATCACTTGCACCCCCCTAATGCGACTGCACAAGCGCGGCGTTCGATGGTGCCAGCCCCCGGTGCGCAATGCCGGCTTGTGGCGCTCCGCAGAGGCCGGCGATCTGACCCAACAGGTGATCGGCAACGGGCCTTGGCAGAATGCTGACAAACTGTTCGTGCAGATAGGGCTTGAGGATCCGCCCGGCGACACCGCGCTCGGCCCACATCAGTTCGACAATGTTTTGAGCGAGCGGCGAAAGATCCTCCCGTATGCCGGCCGGACCGAGGATGGCGCGGAGAGCCTGGGCGATGCGCCCCCATCGCGCGCCGCTAATATGGGTCTTCACGTTGCTGACGTGCGGGTGCCTGCGGAAAACCGCGACCAACCGTTCCACAAGGTCGTCCAAATCGAATTCAGGTGTATGGTCCACGGCTGACATGAGAGCACGGCTCATATGGCTCGCGATCACCGTAGCCGCATCCGCCGAGGCAGCCTCCCGCTTGTCGTGACTCTTTGTCCGCCGGTCGAATGCATGAATATCGTCGCGATCCGGCGAGTCTCTGGCTTCGAACAGCTGAAGCAGCATCGCGTTCTCCTTCCCGTTGCTCCGGGCATCGTAAAAGATACATATGAAATATATCTTTAAGCGTCAAGAAGGTGGATGTTGACGCGATGCCGGCCACGCCGCGTCATCTCGAACCTGATGCCGGCAACATGGGAGCGTCGACACATCGGCGTACGAAAAAGATATATTGACAATATATGTTTTTGGCGAAACATTAGCGGACAACCCGGGTCACACCAGGACGCGAGGGCGGTGGCAATGAACAAGGCAAATCCAGCGATGCCGCCGAGACCTATTGCAAGGGCCAGCATTCCAGAGCTGGCTTCACCTTGAAACGGCCGGCGAAAGAGGTCGCCATCGTCAGGCCGCTCAGACCAATCCAGCGACCAAGGAGCTTTTCATGACGAACCCCACCACAGCATCGGACCCCAACAACGTGGTCGACGTGCGCACCCTCGTGCCCGCGCAGCGGCACGCAAAAATCTTCCAACTGGTCAACCAGCTGGCGCCTGGCGGCTCATTCATCCTCGTCAACGATCACGACCCGAAGCCGCTCTACTATCAGCTCGAAGCGGAATATCCGAAGCAGTTTTCTTGGACGTATCTCGAACGTGGACCAGCGGTGTGGCGGGTCGAGATCGGCAAGCTCGCAAAGGCCGCTTGAGTTCGACCCTGGAGCCTCGCGTCGGTTCATTGTGCCGGCGCGAGGCTCCAGAAAGAGGTGACTATGATCGGTGCTTCGCTCTCCAGATGGACGATGTCCTATTTTGCAGCAGCGCTCCTTTTCCTTGTCGCGGCAGAAGCCCTGATGACGCTCGGGTACGGCTTCCCCCGTGCCGAACTGCAGGCGCCCGAAACACTGATCCTCGTCCATCTTGTGGCGATCGGCTGGCTCAGCCTTCTGATGTGTGGAGCGCTGTTCCAGTTCGTCCCCGTTCTCGTTGCGCAGCCACTTCACAACGACATGCTGCCGCTGCCGGCGCTCGTCTCGCTTATCGCAGGCCTCGCAGCATTGATCCTCGGTTTTCTGCAGCTTGCTGGCCGCGTCAGTCCTGCACCACCGTTCTTCGCGCTAGCCGGCGCGCTGTTGGGTTTAGGTTTCGCGCTCGTCTTGTGGAATCTGGCGCGCACGCTCTGGGCCGCGCAGACGCGATCCTTGCCGGCACTGTTCGTCATCGTCGGCCTCGCGAGCGTCGCAGCGACAGCGACATTGGGGATCATCTTCGCGCTGGTGCTCGGCGGGTTGACGGCCTATGAGCCGTTCGTCGCTCTGACCGCGACCGGCTTGCCTCTTCATGTGATCGCAGGGCTCGGCGGCTGGCTCACGTTCGCCGCCATGGGCGTCAGCTACCGGTTGCTCGCGATGTTCATGCTGGCTCCGGAACTCGAGCGCCGAAGCACGAAGACCGCGCTCTATCTCGGTTCTACGGCCCTCGCCGTTGCGGTCATAGGTGGCGTGCTGGCGATCCTTCTCCGCGGAAACCTCGCACTCGTTTTGCTGGCCGCCGGCGGCCTGGGCCTCGTGGCTCTCGCCCTCTATGGGGCCGACGTGGTTCATCTCTACAGGCGACGCAAGCGTGCGCATATCGAGCTCAACGGCCGGATGGCGGCGTTCGCGCTCGCCTCCCTTGCGGCGTCCGTCGTGCTGATATGCGCCCTGCTTGCGCTCGGGCGACTGGCGGACCACATCGGCGCCGTCGTCTTCCTGATCGCCTTCGGCTGGCTATCCGGTCTTGGACTCGCCCAACTTTACAAGATCGTCGCGTTTCTGACCTGGCTCGAGTGCTACGGCCCGGTGCTCGGCAAGGTTCGGACGCCGCGCGTCCAGGACCTCGTCGTCGAGCCGCGCGCGGTCAAGTGGTTCTGGCTTTATTTCCTCTCGGTCTGGGCTGGCACCGCGGCGCTCATCGTCGGCTATCCACCCGTGTTCCAGGCCTGCGCCGCGGCCTTGCTGATCGCGACGGCCGGAATTGTCGCGCACCTGGTGCGGACACGGCGTCTCGTCGATGTCGAAACCGCCCTGCGGCTTCCGCAGGGGGTGCGCAGACCGAGACTTCTGTTCTCGCTTTCCCATCAAACCTGACTGAAAAAAGAGGCAAGTGCCATGCAAGCGGCTTTTCTGGATCTCGACCTTCGCCCGGTCCTGCGGGCGGGCGGCGAGCCGTTTCAACAGATCATGGAGGCCGTGGCCACGCTCGCCCCCGGACAGGGGCTTCGGCTCCTTGTGACGTTCAAGCCGGTTCCGCTCTTCGGCGTGCTTGGCTCGAAGGGCTTCAGCCATGAAGAGAGGGAGCTCGAGGACGGTGACTGGGAGGTGCTGTTCCGGCCGACGCGATCCGCCTCCGCCGCGGAAACCGAGCCATTCGCCGCGCCAACTTCCGATGCTGCGACCTGGCCCGAGCCCGTGCGGCATCTCGACAATCGTGAACTCGATCCTCCGGAGCCGATGGTGCGGATCCTGGCTGCTACGGAAACCATGGAGGAGGGTGAGGTCCTCTCGGCGCTGTTGTGCCGCGAGCCGACCTTCCTCCTTCCCGAACTCGCTAAACGCGGACACGCCTGGCGCGGCGGCTTCGAGCCTGACGGCCAGAGCTACAAGATCCTGGTGCGGGTCGGCGCGACCCGGCAGGCAGCGGCATGATCGCCGTGCGCCTGCCATCTCGGGGCCTGCGGCAGCGTCCCGCCCAGCATTCCTAAGGAGCGCGCGAGCCATGTTCATTCAGACCGAGGCGACAGCGGATCCAGCTCGACTGAAATTTCTGCCGGGCTGCGAGGTCTTGGCGGAAGGCACGCTTGATCTGCGCGACAAGGCGGAGGCGGCCATCTCGCCGCTCGCCGAGCGGCTCTTCGCAATAGCGGGCGTCTCGGGCGTGTCCTTCGCGAGGGATTCGATCATCGTCACCAAGGCGAACGGCGACTGGCAGCACCTCAAGCCGGCGATCCTCGGCACGATCATGGAGCATCTCATGTCGGGCGCGCCGGTTCTGCGCCAAAGCCCTGTAGCAGGGGGGCAGCCCCGCGCATCATCGCCAACCGACGGAAAGGCCGATGCTGTCGAGCCTGTCAGGGAAGCGCTGCGCCGGGTGATCGATCCGGAGCTCGGCTGGAACATCGTCGACCTCGGCCTCGTCTATGAGGTCGCCGTGGAAGAGGGCGGCGTCGTCCACATCATCATGACCACGACAACGCCCGGTTGCCCGGCCACGAACTACCTGAAGCAAGGAGCAGGCGAGGCGGTGGGCGATGTGCCAGGGATCGAGTTCGTCGATGTGAAGCTCACGTATGAGCCGCGCTGGGTGCCGGAGATGATGAGCCCCGAAGCCAAAGCCCATTTCGGGATACGGGACGGGGAAAGATGGTGAGGCGAGGCGCAAGTGACTTGGCGGAAGCTAGCGCGACCGATTGTTCCGCGTCGGAAGGGCGACTTTCCACGATCCTCTTGGAAAGCGTTACCGCGCTTGCGGGAGCAGGCGAGGTGGAGACCGCCTGCCGACTTGCCGGACAAGCCTGCGTGGCCTTGAGAGCAAGCGATCCGACGGCTGCGCGTCGCTTCGAGGTACTGCTGCATCGGCTGACCCCGAAGCTGAGTTGGTAGGACGCGCGAAGAGGCGACCGATGAAGCTGGAGCGACAGGAGGGGATGTTCACGATCGAGGCTTCGCTGCTCAGCGAGCTTCTGGACGTACAGCCATATGACATTCAGGCCCTGATGCGCAGCAACGAAATCACCAGCCTCTGCGAGCGCGGCGAGGGGGAGCATGAAGGGCAATTCCGGCTCACATTCTTCTGCAAGGGCCGTCGCGCGCGCCTGAATGTCGACGAAGCAGGAAGGATCGTGCGCCGCTCGATCGTGGACTACGGCGAACGGCCGCTGGCCGCAGCCGATCGCTCCATGGAACGTGCCGGGCGCATCGCCGATAGCCTGGAGCTCGGAATTGCCAGCCAACAATCGTTGTCCGCGGCAAGCGGCAGCGCTTTCCTCCAGACCTCAGATTCCCACGTTACGAAGGATGACAAGAATGACTACCGAGAACCTGCTTAGAGACCGCGCCATCGGCGAAATCGCCGCGACGTTGCCCGGGGCAACCGCTGTGTTCCGCAAATTCAAGCTCGACTTCTGCTGCGGCGGCGACGCGATCTTGGCCGAAGCGGTCCGCAAGCGCGGCGTGGATGTGGCTGCCGTAGAGGAGGCGCTTGCCGCGCTCGACCCGAGCAAATCCATTCCTGCGCCGGCCGCAACCGACGCGCTGATCGACCACATTGTGAGCCGCTATCACGAGGCGCATCGGCGCGAGCTGCCCGAGCTCATTCGTCTGGCGCGGAAGGTCGAGGTTGTCCATGCCGGCCATCCGGAGGCGCCGCGGGGCCTTGCCGACGCGCTCGCGGCGATACAGGGCGAACTTGAGGAGCATATGCAGACCGAGGAGACGACGCTCTTCCCATCCATGCGGCAACGGGACGACGCCGGAAGCACGCGCCCGATCGCACAGATGCGTCACGACCATGATCGGCATGGCGAGCACCTGCGCCACCTGGAAGCGATCGCCAGGAGCTTCGTCCTGCCTGACGGCGCTTGTCGGTCCTGGGAGGCTCTCTATCTTGGGACGGCCAAGCTGGTTGACGACGTGATGGAGCACATCCACCTTGAGAACAACGTGCTGTTCCCGAGATTCGAGGCTCACAAAGCGGCCTGAGCGGATGATCTCGTTGGGAGCAAGCTGGCTCGTCTCCGGTCCGGTCTCGGATGGACTTCGTTCAGGGGCTCGAGCCTCATCACCCCTCGCTGCTACGTCATGACGGCCGGGCAGTGTCCCGGCTGGCAGGCGGCCCGCTTGAATCCATGGACTACACGGAGAAGACGTCATGAGTGAAGAGCTTTATCCCAGGCTGACAAAGGCGTTGGCGGAGAAACGACGCAGCCTCGCGCCCGAAGCCGAATCGGCTTTCCGTCAGTTTAGCCAGACTTTTTTTCAAGAAGGCGCGCTGCCACGAAAAATGAAACAGCTGATCGCCGTAGCGGTCGCACATGTCACGCAATGCCCCTACTGCATTGAGGGTCACACTAAGGCGGCGACAAGAGAAGGCGCGACGCCGGAAGAGATCATGGAAGCGATCTGGGTGGCTGCAGAGATGCGCGCAGGCGCGGCATACGCGCACGCGACCATCGCCCTGAACAAGCTTGAGAACAAGCCCACCGAGTAGGTCTAGCCTCGACGGTGATCATCTGCTGCGAGGGACGAAAATGGCGACAGATGGACAAGACCGAAACGAAAGCTGCGGCACATAGCTTTGACCACCCTGCTTCGCGCATCGAGGCTGACCAAGAACTGCTCGCCGATCGGGGTGAGCTAGCCTCCGCCCTTGTGACGAACGAAAAGTGCCCGGCCTGGTTGCTTCTCAAGGTTGCGATTCGTGCGCTCGCGGTCGTCTGAGCCACATCCAGCGGCCCGAATGAAATTCCCTGTTCTGACGATCTCGAAAAAAGTGCAGGCGAGTTCCATGTCGATACCAGAATATAGCAAAAAAATTGCGCTTAAGGCCCAATGAATTTCGTTTGCCGCATTACAAGCGCGAGCACTATGCTTCGGGAAATCCACCGAGGTTGGCTTTGGATGCTGCGTAGCGCCGATCGGAGCGGGCGCGTGTCCTCTCCATCCCTGCCCATCGTTTTGCCTGCGGTGTCACAGGAGCAAAACCATGAAATCGTCCATGCTTGGATTGGCGGCCGCGATTCTCACCGCAGCCGGCTCGGCGCATGCGCAGGACCCATCCCCTGGCGACCCAGAAGTAGGCGCCGCCGTCTTCAAGAGGTGCATGGCCTGCCACCAGGCCGGCCCTGATGCAAAGAACGGGGTGGGTCCGGTCTTGAACGGGGTCGTCGGCCGGGCGGCAGGCACGTATCCGGGCTACAGCTATTCCGCGGCGAACAAGAATTCGGGTCTGACCTGGGACGAGCCGACGCTGACGACCTATCTGCGCGCGCCGCGCAAGCTCGTGCCTGGCACGAAGATGACGTTTGCCGGCCTCAGCAAAGACCAGGATATCGCCGACGTTATCGCCTACGTGAAACAGTTCAACGCCCAGGGGCAGAAGGTCGCCCCCTGAGTCAGGAGGCTAGCTGTCCAAGCTTTTAAAAGCACAACCTTATGAAGTTCGTCCTGCATCCGGGTCTAGGCTATTCCACGGTCCATCATATCGGCGACTACCTGCGCAACCATGGCACCGGGCATCACTGGATCGAGCGATATCGCGGCGACATCTTTGTGTTCGTGCCGGATGGGGTCGACGAGGCAATCCTTAAAAACGAATTCTCTGACCTCCTTGATCCTGTCGACGACACGGTGACGGACAGGACACCACGTCGATGAGCGGGAAATTCTTCGACGACAGAATTAAGTTGAAGCGGGCATACGAGAGCCCTGTTGCCGACGATGGCACACGGGTGTTGGTTGACCGGCTTTGGCCGCGCGGGGTCAAGAAGGCCGAGGCCGCCATCGACCATTGGATGAAGGAACTCGCGCCAAGCACCGAGCTTCGGAAATGGTTCGGACACGATCCGGCCCGCTGGGAGGAATTCCGCCTGCGATACGCGGCGGAAATCCACGGGCATCGCGATGAACTCGACAGGCTGCGCGACCTCGTGCGGCAGGGCGCCGTCACGCTCGTCTACTCGGCTCATGACGAGGCCCACAACGATGCCGTCGTCCTCAGGGACGTTTTGCTGAGACATCGATAGGGACGGCGCGTCTCGCTGCCATTGCCTTCAAAGACGTAGGGTGTGCGATCGCGGTAGCGAGACCGAAGTCACCTTTCTGGAACCAAGCCAAAGAAAACCCATCAAGGCGCTGATGGACATGTTCATCGAGGAGAAAACAATGAAATTCTTTGTCGATACCGCAGACATTTCTGAAATCCGCGAGCTTGCTGCCGTCGGCATTCTCGATGGGGTTACCACAAACCCATCCCTTATCGCGAAGACCGGACGACCGATCAGGGATGTGATCAAGGAGATTTGTCAGATCGTCGGGGGCCCGGTTTCGGCGGAAGTCACGGCGACCGACTTCGATGGGATGGTCGCCGAAGGAGAGCGTCTGGCCAGGATCGCCGCCAACGTGGCCGTCAAGGTGCCTTCGACCTGGGATGGTTTCAGGGCTTGCCGGGCGCTCCGTCAGCTCGGGCACAATGTCAACGTCACGCTGTGCTTTTCGGCCAACCAGGCGCTCCTCGCGGCCAAGGCGGGCGCGACCTTCATTTCGCCGCTCATCGGCAGGCTCGATGACCTCGGCCTGGACGGCATGGAAGTGATCAGGGAAATCCGCACGATCTACGACAACGACAAATCCTTCACGACGGAGATCCTTGCGTCTTCAATTCGCGGTCCGCTCCATGTCAAACAGGCAGCGATCGCCGGCGCCGATATCGCCACAGTGCCGCCAGCTGTGCTCAAAAACCTCGCCAAGCACCCACTTACCGACAAGGGGCTCGAATCCTTTCTCAGCGACTGGGGCAAGACGGGGCAAACGATCCTATGACCCGCCAGCGTTGAGATCGCTGAGCCAACACAAAAATTGCACGTAATTGCCGATTAAATTCGTTTGCGTGACACCGGAAATGGCAGGAAACTCGCGCCTGAGCGTTGCTCAACCTCGCGACAGTGACCAGGCGGCGCGCCTGGCGCGAGCGGCGCGACGAGGGCAAATCCAGCCAGGCACGATGCGATCCGAGGCTGCGCGGTGGAAGATTTGCCGCTTCTCGGCCGTACGAGCGATTTGACACAGGATCGCCAAGGGAGAAGAACGTGGCTGAAGGCCCTACCAAGCTAGCCGGACCGGATCTGGTCCAAGGCATCGCGCTGTCCGACCTTTCCGATGGCGGAAAGCTTGTGGGCCATTGCGGCGGCGAGCAGGTGCTGCTCGTGCGCCGGGGGAGCGAGGTCTTCGCCACAGGAGCAACGTGCACGCACTACGGCGGTCCGCTCGTCGAGGGTCTTGTAGTGGGAAATACCGTCCGGTGTCCGTGGCATCACGCCTGCTTCGATTTGCGGACAGGCGAGGCATTGCACGCCCCTGCCTTCAACCCACTCGCCTGTTGGTCTGTGGAACAGCGCGACGATCGGATATTCGTGCGCGAAAAGCGCGAACGGAGGGCGCCGGAGCCGCGCCGCGGAAGCTCGGGCCGAATTCCTGGCAAGATCGTCATCGTCGGCGGCGGCGCGGCTGGCTTTGCGGCCGCCGAGACACTGCGGCGCAAGCAATATCAGGGCAGCATCGTCATGGTCAGCGATGACCAAGAGCTGCCCGTCGACCGACCGAACCTCTCCAAGGACTACCTCGCTGGAAAGGCTCCGGAGGATTGGGTTCCGCTCCGCGGGGAGAAGTTCTATTCGAAAAACGGCATCGACCTACATCTCAATACGAAGGCTGACCGCATCGACCTGCATTCCCGTGAGGTCGTCCTCGCGGGTGGCGGCAGGATTCCTTACGACAGTCTGTTGCTTGCCACGGGGGCCGAACCGGTTCGCCTTGCCATCCCCGGTGCTGAGCAATCTCGTGTCCACACGCTGCGCTCGATCGCGGACTGCAAAGCGATCATCGAGCGGGCCGCGAACGCGCGGCGCTGCGTCGTGCTCGGCGCCAGTTTCATCGGCTTGGAGGTTGCGGCGGCCCTGCGCTCGCGCGGCATCGACGTCCATGTCGTGGCGCCAGACAAACGGCCAATGGAGCGTGTCCTGGGTCGGCAGATGGGCGATTTCATCCGCACCCTCCATGAGGAGAATGGTGTCGTATTCCATCTCCAGGATACTGCGGCCAGCCTCGACGGCAGCAAGCTGAAGCTCAACAGTGGCGGGACGTTGGCGGCGGATTTCGTCGTGGCCGGGGTCGGCGTGCGACCGCGGATCGGGCTCGCCGAAAAGGCCGGGCTTAGCGTCGATCGCGGTGTGGTGGTGAACTCATTTCTGGAAACGAGTGCGCCTGGCATATTCGCGGCGGGCGACATTGCCCGGTGGCCCGATCCCCACAGTGGCGAGAACATCCGGGTCGAGCATTGGGTGGTTGCAGAGAGACAGGGGCGAACTGCGGCGCTCAACATGCTCGGCCATCGCGAGAGATTCACCGCCGTGCCGTTCTTCTGGAGCCAGCACTACGATGTCCCCATCAACTATGTCGGCCATGCCGAACAATGGGATGACATCGCGGTTGATGGAGACATCGCAGCCAAGGATTGCCTGCTCCGCTTCAAACGGGGAGGGCGCACGCTGGCTGTCGCTTCGATCTTCCGCGATATCGAAAGTCTGGAGGCCGAGGTCGCGATGGAGCGGCAAATGGCAACCTAGAAGGCGCACGTGGGTAACCGGGAGTACAACCGGGATGAACGGGTGTTTTATCGTGACAGAAAGGAGTTCGACCTATGTCCATACTGCTGCAGGAATTTAATGCAGTCGCCGGTTTGCCCGCCACTGCGCCCGCTCAGCACTGTTCAAGGATCGTCGAGTTCGCCGAGGAGATTGCCAAGGAAGAGTCCGGCGAAATGCCAACCTCGGTTGAAATCTTCGCAGACAGCGGCCGCTGGTACTGCCTGGTGCGTCGCGGCAATAAAAAGACGCGGCCGATGGGTCCCTATACCAAACAACAGGCCCAGCGGATTCAGGAAGTCCGGAGAGTGTTGATCGCCAAAAGAGGTACCGCTCGGATCATGTTCGAGTAGGGTGGCACCGTTACGATCACGCCCGGCCGGAGCGCTTCTCTGATCGTTCTTCATAATATAAGATTTTGGAGCGTTGCGGGGCAGCTTCCGGCATTGCCGCGGTCACGTGTCCTTGCAGGATGCCTGCTGACGTTTGGAGGTACTTCGCGCCGGGTTATAGGGGCCATGTTGACGCGGCGGCGGTCTTCTATGGGGCGCGACTCTGGCCGACCCGATCCGATTGAGATAGCCGCCCGCCTACCGTGATCGGAAGATCGCAAGCGCTATTCGCCTTCCGTGGCTATCAGCATCCAATTCCGCTTCGTCGACTGACTTTCACACGCGAACGTCCAATAGTCGATCACCTGAACGATCTGCCGGGGATCGCCTGCGACGACCGCATCGTCGGCGGACCGTGTGACGCTGACAACGTCGGAAACGTACCGGACGACGATCTCAGCGGTGCCGTCCTCCTCGAGGGCATCGACGATCTTTGCCTGACGCGTACCGATGAAGGTGAGCTGCAGCGTCTCCTCCCGATCGCGGCGGCCGGAGACTTCTCGCTCAAGCGCATCAAGCACTTCAGGCCCGACGAGGCGTTTCAACGTCGGCATGTCCTCGTCCACATAGGCCCGCAGGATAGCTTCATAGGCGCTCTTGGCACCGAATAGGAATGCGGGGAGGTCGAAGTCCGGATCGATCTCTCGAAGTGCGTCCAGGGGCGTGTCTACAGAGGACGCAAGCTCAATGCTGCCGTTCCGCCGCGTCGACGCATCGTTCCGCTTGGCCATCTCCTCGATCCAGCGCGACAGAAGCTGGGTCCAACTGCCTAGCATTGCCCACCAAAAGGCGAAGATCGCAACAAGCAAGATTTGGCTGGTCGGGTCTATGGTCTCGTTCATGACATTCACCAGACAGCTTGCCGAAGCATCCAGTGATCCGGTCGTTCAACGGATGCGGGGCAGTTGGTCCCACTGATGGAATGGCGGCGGCGAGGGCAGCTGCCATTCGAGGGTGGTCGCTCCTGCGCCCCACGGGTTGGCGCTGGCCGTGCGCTTGCGGCTGAAAGCTTCGGCAACGGCCACGAAGAAGATGATCAGCCCCACGGTCGAGATGTAGGATCCGATCGACGCGACGAAATTCCAGCCGGCGAAAGCGTCGGGGTAGTCGGCGGTGCGGCGCGGCATGCCGGCCATGCCGAGGAAGTGCTGCGGGAAGAAGACGAGATTGACGCCTATGAACATCGTCCAGAAATGCAGTTTTCCCAGCGTCTCGCTGTACATGTAGCCTGTCATCTTCGGGAACCAGTAGTACCAGCCAGCGAAGATGGCGAAGACCGCGCCCAAGGACAGCACGTAGTGGAAGTGGGCGATCACGAAATAGGTGTCGTGCAGGGAGCGGTCGATCCCGGGACTGGCGACCATGATCCCGGTGACGCCGCCGATGGTGAAAAGGAGGACGAAGCCGACGGCAAACAGCATCGGTGTCTTGAACTCGATCGACCCGCCCCACATCGTGGCGAGCCAGGAAAACACCTTCACGCCAGTCGGAACGGCGATCACCATCGAGGCGAAGGCGAAGTAGCGCTGGCTGTCGACCGAGATGCCGGTCGTATACATATGATGCGCCCAGACGATGAAGCCGATCATGCCGATCGCCACCATCGCATAGGCCATGCCGATATAGCCGAAGATAGGCTTCTTGGCGAAGGTCGAGATGACGTGGCTGATGATGCCGAAGCCGGGCAGGATCATGATGTAGACCTCAGGATGGCCGAAGAACCAGAACAGGTGCTGAAAGAGGATCGGGTCGCCGCCGCCGTCAGGCACGAAGAAGGTCGTGCCGAAATTGCGGTCCGTGAGCAGCATCGTGATCGCGCCGGCCAGCACCGGCAGCGACATCAGCAGCATGAAGGCGGTCACCAGCATCGCCCAGGCAAAGAGCGGCATCTTGTGCATCGTCATTCCCGGCGCGCGCATGTTGAAGATGGTGGTGATGAAGTTGATCGCGCCAAGGATCGATGACGCTCCCGCAAGGTGGATCGAAAGAATGACGAGGTCGACCGCGGGGCCTGGCTGGCCGGAGGTCGAAAGTGGCGGGTAGAGCGTCCAGCCGCCGCCGTGGCCAAGCGTGCCTGGCGCTCCCGGCATGAACATCGAGGTGATGAAGAGGATAAACGCGGCTACCAGCAGCCAGAACGAGATGTTGTTCATGCGCGGGAACGCCATATCGGGCGCGCCGATCATGATCGGCACCATCCAGTTGCCGAAGCCGCCGATCAGCGCCGGCATCAGCACGAAGAAGATCATGACCAGGCCGTGGGAACTGACGACGACATTGTAGGTCATCGGGTCGCTGAATATCTGCAGCCCGGGCTCCTGGAGCTCCATCCGGATCAGCACCGAAAGCGCGGTGCCGAAGATCCCAGTCATGATCGAGAACAGCAGATAGAGTGTCCCGATATCCTTGTGGTTGGTCGAGAACAGCCACCTGACGAGAAACCGGGGCTTGTGGTCATCGAACGTTGTTGCTGGATTCGACATGGTGCTCTCCTGCCTTTCATTCAGGCATGCAGGACGGTTGCCGGGACGGGCGACATTCAGCCGTCGGCGCGATCGGGGAACCAGGCGCTGTCTGCTTCGTGTTCAGTCGTCCGTGACGATTGCGTCCATAGGAATGTCGTGAGGCTGCGGATAGATCGTTCGGAGCCTGCTTCCTGCGTAACCCACGCCGACGACCAGCGGCCGCCGGTGCATCGCGGCGAGTGTCCTGTCAAAGAAGCCGCCGCCATATCCCAAGCGGTAGTTCGCTTCGTCGAAGCCGACCACCGGCGCGATCACGACGTCCGGCAGAACCGAGGGGCCGCGTGAGGGAACCAGGATATTCCAGACGCCACGCTCAAGCGGGTCGCCCGGCCTCCAGACGCGAAACTCCAGCGGCCAGCCTTTTCTGATGACGACGGGAAGCGCGATCCTGCCACCGCGCTCGATGATCTTAATTGCCCAGTTGCGAAGGTCGGGTTCGCCGCGGAACGGCCAATACCCGCTTACGATGCGCCCGCTGACCTTGCCGATGGCGAGATCGAGACGCGAAGCGATGCGGGCGGACCTTTCCTTCCTCTCGTCGGCGTCGATGGCGAGGCGCTCCTCGATCAGCCTCTGCCGTTCAGCCTTGCGCCAGCGCAGGACGCAGCTCCAGGAATCTCCCGGCTCCGATTGTCCGCCATATTCGGATGAAAGTTCGTGCGCGAAGCAGGGCGGAGATGCGTATTCCCGGATTTCAGGATCGATGTGTGTCTTCACGGCCATCGCCATCTCCGTATATTGGCCCCATGCGTTGATGGGAACGTGCTCCGCACGAAACGGGAAGGCAAACGGAATTAAATGCTGTATAAGTGCAAAATTATTGCACGCAAACGAGGGGCCGATGGATATCGATCGCGCGCGGACATTCCTTGAAATCGTCCATTCAGGCAGTTTCCTCAGGGCTGCCGACCGTCTCCATGTAACCCAGACCACCGTTAGCGCTCGCATCCGCACGCTGGAGGAGGAGCTCGGCCGTCAGCTCTTCATCAGGAACCGCAATGGCGCGCAATTGACGCCGTCCGGTCGAGAGTTCGAGCGCTTTGCCCAGTCTTTCGTTCAGATCTGGGAACGCGCTCGCCACCAACTCGCCATCCCGTCGGGACGGACAAGCGTCGTTGCCTTGGGCGGCGAGCTCAGCCTGTGGAATCCGCTGCTGCTCGACTGGCTGGTATGGATGAAGAAAGCCAAGCCCGAAATCGCCATCCATGCTCAGGTCGGCGTGCCCGACCAGCTTCTCGAACAGCTCAGGACCGGGGTCCTGGATATCGCGGTGCTCTATGCGCCGAAGCTGTTGCCAGGTTTCAAGGTGGAGTTGCTAGTCGAAGAGCAACTTGTTCTCGTGAGGGCCAAGAGCGAAGACCCGGCTGGTGCGAAAGACTATGTCTATGTGGATTGGGGACCGCTGTTCGCGGCGCAGCACGACGCAAGTTCGACCGCGTTCGGAGAGCCTGGATTGCTGGTTGGCCTAGGGCCGTTGGGTCTCAGCTATATTCTGCGGGCGGGCGGCATGGGCTATTTCCGCCGGGGCGCTGCGGCTCCTCATATCGAGGCGGGGCAGCTGGAGGTCGTGGAGGGCGCGCCGGAATTCACCTATCCGGCCTATGCGGTCTATCCGGAAGCAAGCGAGGCGCGAACCGACGTGCATGAGGCGCTACGCGGCCTGAAGCAAGTTGTGAAATGATCGTTCCCCCAGGCGAAAGCCAAAGGTTAGGCCAGGATGATCGTCACGGGATTGACCGGACATGCCTTATCCGTTCTACACCATCGGTCACTCAACCCGGTCGATTGCCGAATTCGTTGCCCTGCTGCGAGTTGGAGACATCACCCTGGTGGTCGACATAAGGACCATCAGGCGATCGCGAGCGAACCCGCAGTTCAACAGCGAGGTGCTTCCGGAAAGCCTGGCAACGTTCGGGGTCGGATATGAATGCATCGCCGAGCTTGGCGGGCTGCGTGGCAAGGCGCACGGCATTCCAGCTACGCTCAATGCATTCTGGATAAACCAGAGCTTTCACAACTACGCCGACTACGCGCTCTCGGCGGAATTCCATCGCGGTTTGGACCGACTCGTGTCGCTCGGCAGGGAGCGGCGGTGTGCAGTCATGTGTTCGGAAGCGCTCTGGTGGCGCTGTCACAGGAGAATCGTGGCTGACTATCTGATCAGCCACGGAGAAGCCGTTTTTCATCTAACGGGCCACGACAATGTCGAGCCGGCGAAACTCACCGACGGCGCGAGGGAGAGGGTCGACGGAACGCTTGTCTACCCGCCTTCACTGCCTACGGGATAGTCGAGTTCTCAGGCGGCCGACGGACCCGGGTCGTCGAACCCGGTGTCGAAGGCCGCCGCAACCTTGTTCTGAGCTTGGCCGTGGGGTTCATCGGAACGGTGGACGACGCGCAGATCCGGTCCGCCCAGCCGATACGAGTCCGGCGCAGCAGTTCCCGCCAGCTTCAGCCGCTCGCGCCTTGCCGCTTCTGGTTGATAAACCACTTCGTGCACGGTCAGCGTTTCAAGGCCGCCGTCGGCTGCCGGAATGGAGATGGACTGACCCTCGGCCAGACCGAGCAACGCCAGGCCGCGCAGATTGGTGATAGGCAAAAGCATCCCGATCAAACCGCGCATGTGGTCATGGGAGACGATGCGGGTTTCGGCAGGGCCGTCGTTCACGCGATAAGCCACGCGGCTGCTGAGTGTCACGACGTTTGCCGGAATGTCTTCCCGAAACATTACAACCGCGCTCGAAATCTTCAGTTGAAGAATATTCGAGAAGGTTTCGTCCTGGATTGGATGGCGCTCCCGTATCACCTCAAGGATTGTGTAGTCCTTGGTGGTCAGTTGGCAGCTATCGATAGTGGGCATGACACGCCTCCAGCCGGCCCGTCCAGGGGGATCCGGCATCAAGCAGTTGATCGGATGGTGGAAGCTACCCCTGCGCCGGACCAGGATAGGCCGGCCCAGGGGTCAGACTCCCGCGATCAGGCTGCCTGCATGATTGAGGAGCCGGAAGGAGATGCCCATGTCTAGAGGCTCGCAACGATCGCGGGAGACGCAGGTGCGAGGCGGTCGGCACTATCGCCTTCCGGGGCTGGATGGCTCACACCAAGCACCAACAGTTCGTGCCGACGCCCGTCTCGGGCGGTCCACATGATCGACTGTCCAGCCGAGAGGCCGATCAAAGCCGTGCCGATCGGCGTCAGGATTGAAACCTTGCCCTCAGAGATATCGGCATCGCCCGGATAGACCAGCGTGACTGTTTTCCGATCGCCTGTGTCGGGCTTGAACGTCACGGTCGAGCCCATCCGGACAGTGGCGGCGGAGACCCAGCCATCGGCGACGACGCGCGCACGCTCGATTTCGGCAAGCAGTTCATCGGACGCATCCGGGTTTCGTGCGGCCATAGTGCTCGCGAGCGCCGATAAACGCGCATAGTCCGACTGCGAAATACGGATATTGGGCTTACGGCGGGTTTTCGTGTTTTGTTGCATTTTGAATTCTCATAATTTTAGCGAGCCAGCAGCCATGAGGTGGCGGAAATTGGCCAATTCGGGGAGATTTTTTGCTTGAAGCGGCGACACCTGGGGGCATGCCACCCGCGGATCATCCCATGTCGATAAAAGTCATGCCCCTCGGCTCGGGGCACATGGCGGCCGAGCCGGGGGTTACGATCCCGCGATGGGGCAAACCCGGAAAAGAGAATCAAAAAGAATTCTAGCGGCGGCGTTCATAGGACCATAGTTGGGGAAGCAATCCAGGAAGTCAAGGCAGCTGCCCCGGGGGCGCCAGTCTTGAGCTATTTTGGGCGAACGCCGAGCAACGTATTTATCACCAGTTCTCTTCCAGTCCTGTTTATCCCGGTCCCACTCGGCCTTTCTTCCGCCAATCCGAGGAAGACAAGCCGTTCGGCCATGGTTTTTGATAGTGAAGGGTAAGGCCCGCGGTTCATCCGCTTGAGAGCCGTTCGTTCCTCATTGGTGAGATCGTCCCATGTAACCGTCATGAGATTGACTTCCGTTGTTTGCGCTGTCTGGCCGAGTCGGTTCCAGTCTACCCGCGAAGGTTTTGACCACGAATCGATCGATCCTCGATGCCTTGGGCCTACGGGACGGCATCTATGCCAACGATGCCGCCTTCATTTTCCAGCACGCCGATCCGCTTGACTTCCGAGCGATTGAGTTTCAGGCGGACGCCGATACCGCCGCCGTTCTCGGCGATGAAAACAGCGCCGGCGTTTTCGAGCGTGGTTTGCAGCGTGTCGCAGACATCCTGGCTGGGAAGGGTGATCCGACGCTCGAATTCTTCGATGACCGAGGCATCCACGTCGGAATTGCTGGCGAGCTTTTCACGAGTCCATTCGACCAGCGCGCGAGCGGCGCGGCATTGGGCACCAGTGATACTCATAGACATCTCCCTCCAGACCGTTCATTCATGATCGAAATCACCGCCTGCTGAGGCGAGACGCTCCGGACGCAGCGGCTGCATCCATCAAAAAATGCATACTGATTCCGAAAAGGAAAGGGCTGCGTCACTCGTTCGGAAGCGAGATTTCGATGCAAGATATTTGCGCCAGTACGGCAATAAATTTCGTTTGCCTCGCATGCAAAGAGAGCTGAATCTCCAATTGCGAATTGGCAGCATTGATATCGTCGCCGAGCCCGGGTGTTGGGGTGTCAGCCCCTGGGAAAGGCGCGGCGAGGCCGGCAGATGATGGACAGGTCCAAACGCGATAACCACAAGATGCTTCCGTGGCCAGGCATTCGGCCGCTCGACAGAGCGCGGGCGCTGATCGCATTGGATATCATGACGTCACCGGTCGTCGGGGTAGGCCCGGACAGCACATTGGACGAAGTGTGCGACCTCCTTGTCACGCGCGATTTGAGCGCGGTTGCGGTGATCGACCAGGGTGTGCTGCTCGGCATCGTAAGCGAGGAGGACCTGATCCACAGGGCGGAAATCGGGACAGCCACACGGCGGCGTTCCTGGTGGTTTCAGCTCTTCGGCAACAACAACGCGCTCGCGTCGGACTATCTAAAGTCGCACTCCGTCCATGTGACGGACGTCATGACCAGAAAAGTGGTCACCGTTTCGTTGAGCACCCCGATCGACGAAATCGCGGCACTGCTGGAGGTCAATCGCACCCGGCGCGTCTTCGTCGTCAATGGCGAACGCGTCGTGGGGATCGTCGCCCGGGCGGACCTGGTGCGCGCACTGATTTGCGCCAGGGAGAGCCTGCCTCGCCCGGTCTCATTCCATGATGATGCCAGTATCAGGCGGGAAATTATTGGTGCCCTGCGCTCCGAGGCATGGCCGTCGATCGGAGAAGCCGATGTGGTTGTGACCAACGGGGTGGTCGCCTTCTGGGGCGGTTACCTGTCGGAACAGGAACGCAAGGCATCGCTCGTTCTGGCCGAGAACACTGCCGGCGTTCGGGCGGTCGACGATCACCGCGTTCCGCTCGACATCGCCTATACGATGGTTTGAAGGCGCGACGGGACACCGAACCAGTGAGCATCGGCGTGAGGGACAAGGCCCCGGTTTCCGAACAGCAGATCCGCCAGCTCGTGGACTTGTTCTACGACAAGGTTCGCGCCGATCCCGATCTCGGCCCGATCTTCGAGCGCGTTATCCAGGATGAATGGGGACCGCATCTCAAGAAGATGTACGACTTCTGGTCGTCGGTGATGCTGACAACGGGGCGCTACAAGGGCGAGCCCGTCATGATCCACAAACGCATCGAAGGGCTGGAGATCGGCCTGTTCGACCGTTGGCTCGCTCTGTTCGGCGAGAGTTGCGCCGAATTGCTGGACGGCGAGACAGCGGGCCTGTTCTGGCGCAAGGCGGTCCGCATCGCCGAAAGCCTCAAGCTCGCTCTGTTCTACCGCCCGGATCAACCATGGCCGATAGGTACCGCATGACGTTCGTGGTCACCGACAACTGCATCAAGTGCAAATACATGGACTGCGTCGAGGTCTGCCCCGTCGACTGTTTCTACGAGGGCGAGAACATGCTCGTCATTCATCCGGACGAATGCATCGATTGCGGCGTCTGCGAGCCAGAGTGTCCCGCCAAGGCGATCTTTCCCGACACCGTGCCCGGCCTTCAGGATTGGCTGGTGCTGAACGCCGAATACGCGTCGACCTGGCCAAACATCACGATCAAGCGCGATCCGCCCGCGGACGCAAAGGCGTTCGACGGCGAAGCGGACAAGTTCCCCCGGTACTTCTCTCCCAATCCAGGCCAGGGGGATGTATGAACGCGGCCATAGGCCAGGCTTTCCCGCTGTATCTCGGTATCGACACAGGCGGCACCTACACCGATGCCGTCCTGTGGTCGGAGGCCGCGGGCATCGTCGCCAAGGCAAAGTCGCTGACGACCCGGCACGACCTTGCCCAGGGTATCGCCGGCGCCGTCGACGCGGTCCTTGGCCAGGCGGCCATCTCTCCCGCCGCGATCAAGCTGGTGTCGATGTCGACCACGCTCGCCACCAACGCGCTGATCGAAGGGCAGGGCGGCCGGGTCGCCATGGTGATGATCGGCTTCGCCGAAGACGATCTTGCCCGCAGCGGTTTGTCCAAGGCACTGGGCTCCGATCCCGTTTTCTTTTGCCCTGGCGGGCATGATGTCCACGGCGATCCGCGTCCCCTTGTGCTGGATGCTCTGGCCGAGGCGTTGCCCGCTCTTGCCGATACCGTTTCGGGCGTCGCCGTGGCTTCCTATTTCGCGGTTCGCAATCCCGAACACGAGATCGCGGCGCGCGATCTCGTCCGCGAGCGCAGCGGGCTTCCGGTAACCTGTTCGCATGAACTGTCGTCGAAGCTCGGTGGGCCGCGCCGCGCGCTGACGACGCTTCTCAACGCGCGCCTCATCTCGATGATCGCCCGCCTCGTCGATGCCACGGAAGGCTTTCTCGAAAAGCGCGGCATAGCGGCGCCACTGATGATGGTGCGCGGCGACGGCACGTTGGTCACCACAAAATTTGCCCGGGCCCGGCCGATCGAGACCATTCTGTCCGGCCCGGCAGCCAGCCTTGTCGGCGCCCGCTATCTGACGGATATCGAAGACGCGGTGATTTCCGACATTGGGGGCACGACAACCGACATTGCGGTTCTGGAGGCCGGCCGCCTGCGGCTTGATCCCGACGGCGCGACCGTCGGCGGCCAGCGCACCATGGTCGAGGCTGTCGCCATGCGCACCTTCGGCCTCGGGGGAGACTCGGAGGTTTCGCTTCAGGAGCGGTCGCTTGCCTCGGCGATCGTGCTCGGGCCACGCCGGCTCGTGCCGCTGGCGCTCGCCGCCGTGGAGCATGGCGATGCCGTCGCCAAGGATCTGCAGCGCCAATTGCTCAAGCCCACCACCAGCCGGCTGGACGGCCGCTTTGCCTTGCGCACGGGAGTTCCCCACCGTCTCGCGGCCGGCCTGACAACTACTGAGGGGCGACTCTATGCCAATATCTCGGCAATTCCGGCCGCGCTCGATGACCTGCTGATGTCGACCTCACAGGTAGCGACACTCAATCGCCTGGTCGCGCGCGGCCTGGTGCACATCGTCGGCTTTACGCCGTCCGACGCGGCTCACGTGCTTGGCCGGCAGGCCAACTGGAATCCTGTCGCCGCGCGGCTGGGCGCCGAGCTGTTCGCACGCCGGCGCGATGGCCAGGGGCATCCTATCGCGAAAGACGCGGATGCGTTTTGCGAGATGGTTCTCGCTTCCGTTACCCAGCGTTCGGCCGAGGCCATTCTGGAAACGGTGTTCGCCGAGGACGGGCTGGACGGCGGTGTCTCCGTTGCCAATCCGCTGGTCCAGAGAGCCGTCGGCCGGCGAGGCGGAATGGCGCGGCTGTCGATCGTGCTCGACCGGCCGGTGATCGGCCTCGGGGCTTCCGCCTCGCTCCACTATGCCGGTCTGCCGCCCATGCTTGGCAATGACTGCCATATTGCCGAGCATGCGGACGTGGCCAACGCGCTGGGTGCGGTCGTCGGACAGGTTCGCATGTCGGCGGAAGCACGCGTGAGCCAGCCGGAGATAGGCCTTTTTCGCCTGAATTCGGGCGAGCGTCTGGATGACTTCGATACCGAGGATGAAGCGATGGACGCCGCCGAAGCGCACGTCCGTGTCCTGGCGGCAAGTCTCGCCGAGCGCGCCGGGACCGATCGGGCTCGGATCGAGGCCGCGCGGCAGGTCAAAGCAGCGACGATCGAGGGTAAGCGCAGCTTCGTCGAAGCCACTGTCGTTGCGACAGCTATCGGAAGGCCACGTATCGCATCGTAACACTGCCGGGCCGGATCGCAGTTTGCCAGATCGCCGATCGGCACGGCTTGTCAGCACCCAGTATCACTAAAAGCGGCTTCGCTCGGAAAATGACGTAGTTGGTTTTTTGCTCTCGTCCACAGAAGCTTGACGGGCCCGATTGAAGAATTCGTAGACCGCCACTTCCGCGCTCAAAGCGCAAGGACAACGGCGGGATCTATCCGAGCGCCGTCGCCAAAGTTTCCGGCACCTCGATCATCGCAGTTGGCCTCTGGCCTGTTCGGCGCGAACCATCCGGCGAAGTAGACCGGATTTTGCAGCGGGCACCGCGTGGGCCCGGCTTCAATTCGGGCGGCAGTATCGCAGCAACCGATGAAGCCCGCCCGTCGAGCGCAACATTCATGAGGATGCCTCTTGAAAGTATAACATTGAGACATAATTCGTGAATTGAACGACAGTTGTACCCCGGATTTGCCCCAGCCCCGCCAGTCTCCGACTTGGACCGCCGCTGCATTGCGGCATTGTCCTTTTCGGTTCGCTTCCAGCGCGACCAATATTCGGTAACCGTCAAATGCCGTCCGCAAGCGTGAGGCCCAGAACGGCCGTGCCTGAAGGAGGAAGAGCTTGCTGCCGCTGCTTGAGGTAAAGCGATTGACTAAGAGCTTCGGGCCGGTCGCGGCACTGCGCGGCGTCGACCTGAGCCTGCAAGCCGGCGAGGTGCTGGCCGTGGTCGGCGACAACGGCGCCGGCAAGTCCACCCTGATCAAGCATATTTCGGGCGTTTACAAAGCGGATTTCGGCGAGATCCTGCTCGATGGAAAGCCGGTCGTGATCGACAATCCGCGCGAGGGTCGCAGGATCGGCATTGAGACCGTGTACCAGGATCTGGCGCTCGCGGACGACCTCTCGGTCGGCGCCAACATCTTTCTTGGCCGGGAGCCGGTATGGCGTTTGTTCGGCATTCTTCCTTTTGTCGACGATGCCAGGATCCGCGCCGAAACCGAGGCGCTTCTTGCCCGAATCGAAAGCCGGATACCGTCGACTACCAGCTCTGTACTTGGTCTCTCGGGCGGACAAAGGCAGGCGGTCGCGATCGCGCGAGCACTCTATTGGAAAGCCAAGGTGGTGATTCTTGACGAACCGACTGCGGCTCTCGCTGTCATGGAGCGCGAGCACGTCATTGCTATGGCGCGCCGGCTCGCCTCGGAGGGGGTGGGGGTCATCTATATCGGCCACAACCTCATCGAGATCCTCCAGGTGGCCGATCGCATCGCCGTCATGTTCCGCGGCCGCGTCGTCCACACGGCCAAGGCCAAAGACGCCAGCCAGGAGGAACTCATCAAGTACATGACCGGATTCATCCAATAAGGAACCCGGTCATACCGAGGAGAAGATCATGAAAAAGAAGCAGTTGTTGAGCCTAGCCACCGCCGTGGCCTTAAGTTCGGTGCCCTTTGGTGCCCAAGCCGCCAATTTCTCGGATTCCCGCATCGAAGTGATCGTCAAAGCATCGACGTCCCAATACTGGGCGACGGTCTTCGACGGCGCCCGCGCAGCAGCCAAGGCGCTGGGCATAAAGATCGACACGCTGGGCGCGCCCGCCGAAACCGATGTCGCGCAGGAAGTGACTATCACCGAGAATGCCATTGCCAAGCATCCGACTGCCATCGTGATCGCGGCGACGAACGCGGTAGCCCTGGCCGCGCCGATCGAGAAAGCGACCGCAGCAGGCATCCCGGTCATCATGATCGACTCTTCGGCGCAGACGGACAAATACGTCACATTCCTTGCAACCAACAATGTCACGGGAGGCGAGAAGGCCGCTGACGAGATCGCGTCATGCGTCAAGGCCCGTACGGGCAAAGCGGCGGGCACCGTCGCTTATCTGACTGCGCTGGCCGGGGCCCAATCGCTGAACGACCGCGACAAGGGCTTTGTCGAGCAGCTGAAGAAATATCCCGACATGAAGATCGTCGACCACCGTGTCGGCAACAACGATGCAAGTAAGGCTCTCGCCGATTCAGAGGATATCCTCACCAAGAATCCCGATATCGTCGGCATTTTCGCCGACAACGAACTCGAAGGCGACGGCGCCGGGACGGCAGTGAACGAGAAGGGCAAGGCAAGCAAGGTATGCCTGGTGTCGTTCGATACTTCGTCCCAGGAACTGAACTTCCTGAGGAGCGGGGTCACGGACGGCTTGATCGTGCAGGACCCGTACATGATGGGCTACGCCGGCGTATGGTATGCGCTTGAAGCAGCGCACGGCGTGGCTCTGCCGAAATATGTCGACTCCGGTGTGCATGTGGTGACCAAGGCGAACATCGACAGCTCCGCCATGGCCGGACTGCTGGATCCGTCCAAGTACAAACTCACGCCGTTCCTAGGCATGTAAAGTCTGCGGCGATCCGCTCGCAGCGGATCGCCGTCCAATGGCCTCGGTTAGAAGAGGTGCTGAGTTGTCATCGCAAAGCGGTGCCAAGGAAATGACGCGGTCGTTGGCCGGACTGCGCCGTCACTTGCCGGTTGAAACCTATGTCGCTGGGCTGGTGGCGATGGCGTGGGTGGTCCTGGCTGTGTTCTCTCCCTATTTCTGGACGTCCGACAACATCACTAACATTCTGCGGCAGGTCTCCATCGCCGCGATCGTGGCCTTCGGGGAATTGTTCACGATAGTTATGGCGGGCATCGATCTCTCGGTGGGGTCGGTCGCTGGTCTAACGGGAATCGCTTTTGCCATGATGCTTTCGGGTGGCGAACCGATCCTGGTCTCAATGGCGCTTGCCCTGCTTCTAGGAATCGTCGTCGGCACTATCAACGCGCTGGCCTCGGACCGTATGGGAATTCCGCCCTTCATCGTAACGCTCGCTGGCCTACAGGCGTTTCGCGGCCTTGCCCTGCTGCTGTCGGGCGGCATGACTATTGCCGGAATCCCCAATTCGGTCTCGGAGGTCGCCAACGCCTCGGCCTTCGGGATGCCAACTCTGTTCCTAATCATGGTGGGGATCGGCCTGTGCTCGCACATAATGCTGCGCTACACACGTCTTGGTCGCTACATGTATGCCATCGGCAGCAACATCGAGTCGGCACGACGCGTCGGCATCAACGTCACAGCTGTCACCATTGTCGCCTACTGCCTTTCGGCGATGTTCGCGGCGATTGGCGGCATTCTGCTCGTGTCGCGGCTATCGATGGGCACCCCCACCGCGGCGACCGGCTATGAGTTGGAAGCGATCGCGGCGGTGGTTGTCGGCGGCGGCAGCCTGTTTGGCGGGCGCGGTACGGTCCTTGGCACCTTCATCGGCGCCCTTCTGTTTACAACCATCGGAAACGGCGCCAACCTGCTGGGCATCGATCCTTTTTGGGAAATGGTCGTAGAGGGCATCCTGATAGCAGTTGTTGTCTATATCGATAACGGACAAAAGCGTAGGCGCATCGGCGGCTGATTGGCGGCGGTGATCCTCAACACCCTGGCCCGCAGCCGCGACCCCATGCCGGGCACGATCCTTTCCATCCCCTTGGCGCTGAGGCTGTCTCGCAAGCCGATCGCCGCCTGCGCTCGCTATGAACGCACCCGAAGTGCTGGAACTTATGGGAATGTCGAAGCTCTACGGCGCTCGGCCTATCACGCGGTGTCCCCTGGCGATGCCAGCTTTCTCCGGACGCTGTTCCGCTATCGCTGCCATGAGGATGGCGTGGTCCACGCGAGGGTAAAGCGAGCTGGCCCTGCCATTGACAGCATGGAACGCCTCCATCAACGTTTCCTTGTTGTTTAGGCGGATCCGCGAACCCCGATCTCGTCATCTAGACTAACCAATCGCCTGCGTTGGCTCCCGCTTCGCCTTCTTCACGCCAGGGAATTGAGGGGTTCATCACGATTGCCCGGCTCCCTCAATGGCTCGCTCCAGAAGAGGCGAGCCATTTTTTGCGGGCCCGATCTCACATTTCGACGAGAGCGTAAGCCACGCCAAAGATAGCAGTCATCAGAACGAAGAAAAATGCCCAGCCCCTCAAGGCGTGGCGGATGTCCTCTGGCGAAGCGCCTTTCTCCTTGCCGTCCATGGTCAGGCCCCCGGCTTCATCGGGGCTTTGGGTGCCATTTCGGGCGGCGGTTCGCGGAAGGCGCGGAGGATGACGTTCAGCATCGATCTTCCCTTGGACGAGACTGGCGGCTTCTCCGTCAGGGCCATTTTGCGGCTGGCGGCCTCCGGTTGGTAAAGCACCCTGACAAGCCGGACCCGCTCTTGGTATCCGTCGACCCCCAGGAACGAGAATTCCTGGCCTTCCGAGAGTCCGAGGAGCGCCAGCCCGCGCAAAGTTGTGATCGGCAAGAGCGTCCCCATGGCCGAGGTCATCCGGTCCTGGGAAAGGATCTGCCTTTCAGGGGTTTGTCCGTCGACCATGAAATCGACCCGGCTGCCCAGGGTGGCGACATTGTCGGGGATATCGTCGCGGAACATGACGTGCGCGGAATCGATCTTTCTCTTGAGGATCGGCGCAATCCTGTCGTCGCGTGCGAGGCCGCTGTCGTGCATCGCCTGGATGATCGTGAAGTCTTTGGTCGTGAGTGTGCAGGTCTCGTAGGACATCGCAGTTCTCCCTTGGTCCGCGCGCAGGCGGATAATTGAGTTCAATCAGAGAGGACCCCTGGCCGCGCTGGGCGGCGCAGGGGCTACGATCCTGCGAGGAGGCAGCCTCCCATGCTTCTTGAGAGGCGACCGTATCGCGCGTGCATGATCATGCTGGCTGCAGTTCGACAGGGATTGCTGCCGGGCGAGGCTGCAGTGGCACGCCTACGCTTTGGACGGTCAGCCGATGCACGCGTCCGTCGCGCGCGGTCCATTGAATCGACTGCACGGCTCGAAGGCCGATCGGCGCTGCGCCGACAGGCGTCAGGACCGAGATTTTCCCTTCCGCGATGTCCGCCAGGGAATACAAGTACTGCGCGCCTGTCTTCGCCGAGGTGGGTCGTGAAACGCAGGCTGGCCCCATGCGGACGACATCGTCCGCGATCCTGTCGTCCGCCACGATCCGCGCGCGGTCGAGTTCAGCCAGCAGATCGTCGGCGGCATCGGGATTTCTCGCCGAACAGGTTTCCGCCAGCCGGGTCAGCCGTTCATGTGCGGAGCGAGCCATGGTGATAGCCGGCTTGTTATGTCTCTTCGTTTCGGAGGCCATTCTGGTTGTCCTTATGATCCTGAACCCAGCGCGCACTTTCGGCATCGCTATGTGCCGCAAGAACCGTGTGATTCATCGACGGCAACGGAGCCACCAAGATGGACGGCCGTCCCGGGACACAAAAGCCGGCGTGGGAATCGCGTCCGGGCTGATGAGCGGCAGTCCGGACGGATGCGATGCTCGCCGCGGCGGGGCGTTGAAACGGCAAGTTCAACACGGGGTTCATAGCATCACCTGACGCGACGCGGGCGGCGGGCGAGCGGCGCGGCGGCGGGTGATCCGCCAGCCCGGCCGGCACGACTACGGAGGCGATGCACCAAGGGCACCGGGTGGCTGCTCTTGGCAATGACCGGCCGCAGGAAAGGCATATGCGCCTCGAACGGGAAACTCTCATGTAACGCTCCATCGATGCGGGCCCGCCAAGGGCCGCAGAATGAACCGCAGGTTTTGGGAGGTCCCGGAGCAGGATTACGTGCGGAATCGAGGGATCGAGGGTCTGCTCCGGGAAAGGATCCGTCCTTGCCCTGCAAGCCTCGAAATTCTGACGAAAGTCTCCATGCACATGATACCTACCTAGCCGATCAAGCCTCGTCTCTGAAAGCGACGCCGGTCCCCTCCAAGCCGAACGCGAGGTTCAGATCGCCAGGAAAGCGACGAGCATCAGGGCGAAAAGACCCACCGCGACAATTGTTCGTGTTGTCGTGTCCATAGCTGCTGCCCTTGCTAGACATGTCGCTGAAATTGACGATCGATTGGCGGATGGCCTGCGACGGAGCTCCATCTTCCATGTTCCGACGGCCTAAAGAAGCTTTCCGCCAACTGCGGGATTTCGTTTCGCGCTACCCCGATATCTTCAAGGATCCTATCGTCCAGGCCCTCAAGCGCGGCCATGGCACGGTTGCGTTGCCAGCGTTGAATCGCCCTCAGGAACAGTAGCGCGACGGTGGCTCGCGGTTGCCGAAGCGCAGAAGCCTGCCGTCGAACCGTATTCGAGGAATGCTTGGATATGGACATGTCGTCCTCCTTTCGTTTGCCAGGCCCGTTCCACGCGGCGTTCCACATGGCCGTCGGTGAATGGACTTGACGGAAGGCACCGGGCGCGCTTCTTCGACGCTCGCCGCATCGCTAGGAAGCAGCGCCGTGCCGGTCTGTCTGATTGTTGGTGAAGGTTCCCGAGACGGCGAACGAAGCGTTCGAGCCGCTCGGGCTACGAATGCGTCAGGAGGGACGCCAAGACGACCAGGTATTTCTTGCGACTGCCCGGGATAACCATGCTCCGGATATGGCCATTCGACGCAGTCCATTCAACGGGTTGGGACCGGGTGCGGCCTTCGGACGCTGGCAGTGCCATGCGCTGGCGATACTCGGGCGCAACGCAGCAAGCGACCACGCGGCACCGTGCGGCATTCCATCCATTTGACTTCGAGAGCAGCCTGGCCATGATGTGTCTGTGAACAGGATTCCAACACACGGACTTCCCTTCCGGAAGCGGCCCAAGACAGGCCGCTAGCCCTGGCCTCGCGGATCAATTCCGTCAGGCCAGGGAGCTTCCTATCGACTCAAATTCTGAGCGTTGCGTGTCCGCTTCGGCGGACTGCTCAACCATGCACGAAGGAAACCGGAAATGGCCAAGAGAAACGGCAATCGAGAAGCCCGCAAGCCGAAGCAGGACAAGGACAGGAAAATTCAGGAAGCGGCCACGGTGTCGGAACTTGGCGCCAAGGCGGCTGGAGCCGGACGACGGCGCTAGCCCTTCCACAATCGTGGCGGCGGTTCCAGGTTCTATTGACTGCCGCCACTTTCCACCTGCTGGTTTCGGCCATGCGGCGGCCCCAGGATCGATCTGGCAGGCACGCCTGGTTTCCCTCCGTCCGGTCGCGATAAAGGGCTGCGCGAGCGGGCAGCAGCCTCGGCATCGCTCCACTATGCCGGTTTGCCGCCCCTGATCGTCATTGACTGCCGCATCGCCGAGCACGCCGACGTGGCGAATGCGCTCGGCGCGGTCGTCGGGCAGGTGCGGATGTCGGTGGAAGCGCGCGTCGGCCTGCCGGAGATCGGGCTTTTCCGCCTGAATTCCGGCGAGCGGCTGGATGATTTCGACACTGGGGACGAAGCAATGACCGCCGCCTGGCAGCCTTCGACGAAGGGTTGGCTGTCCCTGACGCGAGCGTTCCTAGTGCACCGCGGAACCGTCTATCCCGATGACGAAGCTTTCGAGCAGATACCGGAACTGCTTGCGGAAGAAGCGCTTGCGGTCATGACCGATACCGCTCGGCTCAAGACGGAAGATGCCAATAAGCTTGTTGCAGAAATGGCTGACGGCTTCAAACTCACGCTGGATTGGACCGCGAAGCCTAATAAGGTCAAGCCGGCGGCAGGCGTGTTCGCGACCCGCTTCCTGAAGGAGGGCGGCGGCGGCGTAAGGGACGACGTCAAGATCGAGAAGAAACAGATCGACCAACTTCACGATGCTGTCGATCAGACCAAAACGGCCCACCTCAAGCTCGCGAGCCTCTACAACACCCGAACGCAATACGGAACGCGTCGCGACCTGTGTTTTGGAACGATCGTACGGAGCACGGTGGGGCAGGAAATCGAATATTCAGTATGTCTGATGCCGCTGTGCGACGGCATCCGTCTCAACGGCGCTGCAGGTGCGACCTTCCGTTTCCCGTTCTGGCGATTGCGAACCGAGCCTGTAAAAGGCTCGAAAGGCATAGTCGTGGAGTTGCCAGGAACCGAAGGTCATCTGGAACTCTACAGTCACGGAAAGCCGCGCGACCGAATGTGGATCGGTGACTTCAAGGCTTCCGCGACGAAGACGGTCGCGGCAGCCTTGAAGAACGGTCGATACTACTACCGGAGAAAAGACAAGGACGTTTCGCTGGAGTGGATTGCGCAGCTGAAACCCAGCCACGCACAGCGCATCGCTCACGACATCGGCGTGGCATTCTCCCGAGTGGGGGTTCTCGAAGCCGAATGGCTTAGATGGCGGACGATCTGACCTGAATGGAATATCGAACCGTTCCGGGTCCCGGGATGGTTTCTGAACTCGGGCGCGCGTAACCGGATTTTCGGTTAGCCGATCAGCACGGTTTTCGCTGTAAGCGCGGGCGTCGTGCTGTACACGACAGCAATCGCCCCATGCCTGATCACTGATACTCGAAGGGCAAACTGATGCCCGTGACGCAGCCGTGTCACCACTTCGGCGAGGGATGGCCGCTGTAGGTATCGCGCCATGACCGTAGGTAAGGAGCCAGCTCTTCCGGGAGATCGTCCTCGAATGCCTGATCGAGGGGATAGTGCGGCATGTGGGCGGCTACGCCCGCGTTCGCCAAGTCCCTATCGAGGGCTATCGATCTCACGTCAGGGCGCTGCTTGATTCCCCAGAGGCGATTTGGCGATATGCGTTCGAGCACCAAATCTCCGATGCCGCCCGATCGCTCTTGCTGACGCTCGCCTCGCTCGGCCGACACGTCGACGCGCTGGATCTTCGACCGGCTTGGGACGGCATCCACGGTCACAATTCACGCAAGTACAACTTCAGGACAGGGGCGCACGAGTTTCGTCGGTCGATCCAGGAACTGGAGGGTTCGTTCATTTCCATCGGACCCTACGGGATCGATTTCCTGAACCCGTCGATACGGGATTTCATGAATCTCGTATTGTCGGGGGACGATGACTACGCTGACGACGTCATCGCGGGTGCAATCCGCTTTCGTCAGCTTCAAGAACTCCGCGACTTCGCTGTCGAGCGGAACGCGCCCGTATTGCTCGCGAAGGTCTCTTCCGAGAACAAAAGGTATCTCGCTGCCTTAAGCCGAACGATCCCGGGCCAACATCTCCGATGGACGAAAACTGTTGTTGGCCGACAAGGTACGCTTGTCGATTTGACGCCTGAGCATCGCCTGAGCTGGTTGCTCAGATGGGCGGACGAGAGCCGCAGTGCGAAGGTATGGCAGTTGGCCGCTTCAGCTTTCCAGTTTCTCCAGAGCGAGCAGTACGGCGTCACCGACATCAATGCGATCATCGGCGTGATCGAGGTCCTGGACGGGGCGCCCTGGGCTCGTGCCCAAGGGGGAGAGGGAATGCATCGGGCGTTGTTGGACAGAATTCTGGAATGCCTCCAGTTCGCGCGCCACTACGAATGGGATCGCCTTCTCGGATACGCCGAGAAGTCTACTGCATGGGCCGGTCCAGATGAGGCAGCCGTGTCCGCGGCCCTGGTGCAATACCGTGACAATGGGGCTTTCGACGAAGTTTCCGATTGCTCAGGCGAGACTGAACTGTCGGAACTCAAAGACGGACTTGAAGATTTGTCGAAGAAATACGGCTTGTCGTTTTACGCGCCGTTGTCGCAAATCAACGAGCTGCTCGCCGAGTTCGATCGACCGGACGATGAAAGCGATGATCGCGGCTTCGGCTTCAACGGAGGCTCGTCCCTAAACGAACTCTGGGAATTCCCGGCAACCGATGACGAGTTGCGAGACATGTTCCGGTCGCTGCCCTTGATCTAGCGCTACAGCGCCTGCGTGTGCTGGCTTGCGGTCGATCCGGATCCAGATGAGCGTCAATATCGAGCCCCGCCTAGGGAATCCGGCGAATGTGGAATGCTGGGCCAAGCCGAGCAGGGCCTGTCGCAGAGAAGCACGGATACCGGGTAGTCACGGATCGATCTGGGTCGGCTGACGACGTCCGCGGGCGGCGACGATTGCGCAAGGATTCCAAATTGCAATCAGCGACGGAACTGTATTCACACTCGAGTCCTCGATACGCCCCGCTATCCGAGAAAGGATCGCAATCGGGCGGACAGGGCCTCCGCGTCGCGTTTGAGCGACTCGCATTCCCATATTACCAGCACGTCCCAGCCGTCCGCCCGGAGCCTCTCGATCCGGTCGAGGTCTCGCGCGACGTTGCAGCCGATCTTCGCGTCCCAGTATTCCTTTCGGCTGGCAGGGCGATGTCCTTTGGCGCAATCGTGGCCGTGCCAGAAACAGCCGTGAACGAAGAGCGCCTTCCGTCGCCTCCGGAAGACGATGTCGGGCTTGCCGGGCAGTTCGGCCGCATGAAGACGGTACCGATAGCCCATCGCGTGGAGGAGTCGGCGCACCGCCATCTCCGGCTTGGTGTTCTTCTGCCGCACGGCGCTCATGATCCGACTGCGCTGCTCGGGCGTAAACGTGTCCATGTCCTTTAGATACATCTATACGATGTATGAGCAAATTTCGGGCTGCAGTAATTCCGCGTGACCAGTCGACGTGACCCGCCCGCGGAAGCTATCTTTGTCGCTACACAACTGCTGCAGGCGGTCGGAAGATCACTGTCATCGTCCAGCAGCGGGGCGATGCCATACTTGGCGGTGCTCTCGGGGCTCGTCCGGCATAGGCTGCCCTGGCGGGGTTCTAGTGCACCTGCGGATCATTCGAGAAGACCATGGCCAAATATAAAGACCATCGCGATCAGAGTCGGCGTCGGAGTAACGACGAAACCGACCGCTTTCCAGAAGGGAGTTCTGAACCGAGCTATTTCAGCGCCCGCCCGTCGTCGCGGTGGATCCCGTCGACGCTGAGGTGATCTGGTTCAACGCCAGCAAGGGTTTTGGCTTCGTCAAGCTCGAGGATGGCGCCGAAGTCTACCTGCACGTGCGCGTTCTGGAAGCCGCCGGCAGCCGCGACGTCTCCGAAGGAACGCGCCTCAAGGTCAGGGTTGAAGAAACCCCTAGAGGAAGCCAGATCGCGCAGGTGCTGGAAATCGGCGAGGCCGTTCCGGGAGTTCCCCCACACCGCGGCGGCAGCAGAGCGGCTGTCGCCGGAAGCGGTCAACAACTGGAAAGCGAGGGAACGGTCAAATGGTACAACCCCGACAAAGGGTTTGGCTTTATCGCGCCCGTTAACGGCGACAGGGACATCTTCGTTCATGCGACCGCGCTGGCCCGATCGGCCTCAGCGGCCTTGCCGAGGGACAAAAGGTTCTTGTCGAATGTCGGCAGAGCAAGAAAGGCCTCGAAGTCCAGAGCATTCGCCTTGCCTGATCCGTTACATCCGACAGTCGCGGGGATCTCGTGCAGGCGATACCTGGGCCGCAATGCGGGCGGCTGCCGTCGTCTGCCTGCTCGCTGACAACGTGACTGTGTTCGGTTCACAAAGCGACGAACTCCACAGGCTCACCGATCTCAAACTGCCGCTGATGTTCGGGGAAAAGGATCAAACCGTCGGCGCTACCAATCGCCAGCATGCTCGCTGAACCTTGTTGCTTGAGTGGCTCGACGGTAGTCATCCCTGCATCTGCGGTGGCTAATTTTCCAGCGAGCACTTGGAGATGGCTGCCTTCTTTGGAAACCGCGCGTGCCAGCGGCAGAGTAAGGGACGGAGTTTCCGTGCCGCCCGCAAGGCGGCTGATAAGGAAGCGCCCGAGGATCGTGAAGGCGGCTGCAGCGGCGAACGGATTGCCAGGAAGTGCAAGGATGGGGCAATCGTCGATATCGCCAAAGCCCACCGGCTTACCCGGTCGCATGTTGAGCTTCCAGAATTCAAGAAAACCGCGAGTGACGATCAATCGTGCGAGGTAGTCGGCCGGCCCGACCGAAGCTCCGCCACTCGTGATGATAAGATCCGAGGTCGCGGCAGCATCGACCAAGGCTTGAAGAAGCAAGCCGGAGGCGTCCGAAATTATTCCGAGGTCAACCACTTCGCATCCGAGCTGCTCCAGCCAACCCCGGAGCATGGGGCGATTGCTGTCGACGATGCCACCGTGTTTGACAGAGCTGCTGGTTTCGGCCAGTTCGTCCCCCACCGACAGCAGCGCCACACGAAGGCGGCGCTGCACGATCACATCCTCAAACCTTAGCGCTGTCAGCAGTGAGATCTGGCCTGGACCGAGTTTCGTGCCGGCTTTGAGCACTGTTTGTCCCGAGACTATGTCTTCGCCGCTCAATCGGATGTGGGGCTTTCCTCCAACGCGTGCGCTGACAGCCACATGTGTGGAGCGCCGAACGCAATGTTCCTGGGGAATGATCCGATCGACCCCGGGAGGGATCACAGCGCCGGTATAGATATGCGCCGCTTCGCCTGTGCCGATCTCTCGATAGCTAGGATGGCCCGCTGCGATCTCTCCAATGACGCGGAGGTCAGCCCGCCCTTCTGCGTCAAGGTCGGCGGACCGCACCGCATAGCCGTCCATGGCCGCCACGTCGTAAGGAGGAATATCGATGGAAGCGACCACATCTTGGGTCAGGCAACGGCCGGAGCAAGCCTGCAAGGGGAGCGTTTCCACGCTTGTGACGCGCTGATGTATTGAGGCGATGTGGTCCTTGGCTTCGGCGAGCGTCTTCGGACGGCTGGGCGGGTGCGCCGAAGGAGGCAGCATGGGAGAACTCCGAGTGAAGAGAATGCGCGTCGGTATCGCCGACGCACGAGATCCGAACTGCGCGTCGCTATATCCCAAAGGATATTACGAATCGGATTTCCCTTACGCAAGGAACCGATCGCACCTTACGGCCAAGGCGTTTCGATCTTAGCGGCAACGTGCTAAAATCCACTGCATGACCAGGCAAGGCAGCATAGCCGTCGTTTCCAACACCCAAGGGACGGATACCCAATCCCTACTTGCCGGCGCTGCGGCACGTTGGCACGAGAAGGGCGTCAAGGTCGTTGGCGTTTTGGCGGAGGACGGTGACGTTCCCGGAAAATGCAGCGCCGGGTTCCTGCGCGACATTGCATCGGGCAGGCGGTACGTGATCGCGCTCGAAGCGCCACCGACCGGCACTACCTGCCATCTTGACGCCAGCGGCGTGAAGAACGCCTGTGCGGGAGTGATCGACGATATCGAGCATGCCGACCTTGTTCTGCTCAGCAAGTTCGGCAAGCTTGAAGCGATGCGGGAAGGCTTATGGCCAGTATTCTCGGTGGCAGTCGAGGCTGGAAAACCGCTCCTGACGACGGTTTCAGCCAGGCACTTCGATGCATGGAAAGCCTTCGCACCTGAAACGCTCTGGCTGGAACCGAACGGCCAGTCGATCGCGGCTTGGTGGCAGGCTGCGACGGCCCACCACAGCAAGCGACTTTGAACCTGCGCGTGTGCCTCGCCAAGTGACAGCTCCCTTAGCTCGCCACCGCCGCGAGATTTTCCTCGGCCTCGGATTCAGACACGCGTCAGTTGTTCGAGCTGTTGCTTGCCCAGCATCAACTCGACGGCGCAGGCATCAACGGATATGAGCAGATCGAGCATACGCACGCCGCCGTGGCGGGCCTATGTGACTTCCGACATGGCCGATGTTGCCTTCGGCATGGAAGCCGTAAGGCGCATTCTAAAGATATTGCAGGGCCAGGAGTTCTACGAGGCAATCTCGCGAATTCCCGGCTACCGGGTAAAGGATGCGGGTGTCATCAAGACCATCGGCGAGGTCTTTCGTCGGTCGGAATAGGCAGAAACGATCAGCCAAGCATGGGTGATCGTCGGCAAGCGCGTGAAGCTGACTAGAGATATTCGCAATCGCAACGCCGCACCCCTGATTGTCCGCAATGGCTGAGGAAGGCCTGCCGGGAAAAAGATCAAGTGGCAGGCGCGCTCGGGAAGAGCGCGCCTGCTTTGGCTCATTCCTTAGGCAGGAGCTTCAGGCTAGGCGCCGGCGTCTCGTAGTCATCGGCGCTCTTTCCGGCTTCTGGTATCTCGATCCAGCGCTCGGCGGTGCCGCCCGCGCACTCCTGCACAACCGGGAAATAGAGCGTCGCGCCGGGCTTGAGGTCGTCGGTCAGGTAGACGCGCGCGACGAACTCGTCGTATTCGTCGTCCGGCAGACTGCCGCTCCATGAGATTTCCTTCACGCCTTCGCTCGTAGGCGTGCCGTAGTAGTCGTAAGACTTGCCGTATTCGCCCTTCGCCTTGTCGAGCGCCCAACCGGCCTTTGGCTGCGGCTTGACCGCGATGACACCATCCGGAATCTGGACGCGGAACTTGACGGTGGCCTTGCCCGCGCAGCCATGCGGCACGCGGAAGACCGCCTTGTAGATCGAGGCCACCGGCGCCTCGTTGGTCTCCAGCGTGACATGGGCGAATGCCGGGACCGCTCCGAACGCGAGAGCTGCAGCGGGAATGAGGGATTTGAGAATATGCATGCGACTTGTCCTTGAGTTTGAGTTGGTGGAAGGGTCGGCGCCCGATGCGCAGGCCGTGGTTCTATGGTGGCAAGCGGCGGATCGCTCGGAGGAACGGATTCTCCGAGATAGCGCGAAAGCCGTGGATGTCTGGTCGGTAGCGTCGGCGCTCGTCGATCCCTGCTCGCAGCGGTTCGACCGATCGCGCGTGACCGCAGCCAGCGCGTGTGGACGCAACGATCAGGATCATGGGACCTGACCTCGAAGCCGAGCGTGCGCCCGCATTCGCGACTGGCTACACGGCGAGCGGGGGCGCGCGGGGATTGCTCGGAGTGCCCTTGCGGCTCGGCGCGGGGCGCTCGGATTCCGCGCGAAGGATCGTGTCCTTGTGTTTCGCGAACGGGACGAACAGTCCGGCCGTGTATGCCTGCACAGGAACGGCATGTGCGGACATGCAGCATCCAGCGTTGCAGCAGTCCGGGAGATGAGATTGTTTGGAAGGATCGCCGCCGTCCGGCTCCGTCTCGGCACCGTGAGAAGTACAGATCACGTTGCCGAACGCATCTAACTGAACGGACGACGCGCGAGCATCGATCAAGACCGCGCCGAACAGAACCTGGAAGACAAGCGCACAGCCTGCGACAAACGCAATCCAAGACCTTCTTGTCCGTCGGTTCAAACGCAGCTCAAATCCACCTTTTCGTGCCTTGCCTAACATTTTGATAGCGCTGATAGAATCCGACATCCAGATGCGGCTAAATGCAGTCTGATCGGCTGCCGATAACCACCGCGCAAGCCAAATAGCATGCTGCTGTGCACGTCTTTGCTCCAGATCAAACACTGGATAGAGGAGTCGAGTTTGCCGTCTCGCTGCTGCTCACTTCTCCTGCAATGCTTGGATGGACGGGCCCGGTTCCTAGCCGTCAATCGACACGAGGTTTGTCGAAGTCGATGCACCTGCCGATCGAGCGAAGATATTCGACGATATCGCGCTTTAGATGGTCACGCTCGCCGTATGATCTGGCGATCGCGCGCGCCCTTGTCCTGGCCGCCTCGCTGCCAAGATCGGCATCGCCGAACACATATCCGCGATGTCCAATTGCCGTGATCTCACATCCAATCGCCATCAACTCGCTAACGAAGTCCCGGATCTGGTCCTTGCGCATGACCCTGGAAAGATCGCCTGCTGTATCGGAAACGCCACTTGCTGCTCCGCTGGCGCTCCCCACCTCATAGGCAGCGTCATCGAAGCAAAGCGGACAGACATACTCGTACCGCTTCGTCAGCACCATGACCGAGAAGGGCCGATGGCAACGGGCGCAGGCAAGCGCGACTGGCATCTTGCCTGACGCAGGCCTGATTGTGAGTTTCCTGACTGGGATGCCAGTTCGCCGTCGCATGCTCACTTCCTGCTCGCCACCCTACAACTGAGCTTGCGGCCATGACAATCCCTGATTGAGCCTGATTGCCGACATGGTCCGACACTCTGTGGGATGCAGTCGCGATCCGGTAGAGAGCGCTCGCGCAGGAGGTTTGCCCTATTCTCGTTGTCGGTCTCGGACATAACCGGGTTTGCGGTTAAAGAACGGCGGTCGTTGGAGGGGCCTTTGCTAAGATCGTGACCTTAGCCACTGGCATATGCGACGACCCTGATGGACCTTCGCGCCGACGCTCGCCCCCAGGTATCTCGCTTTTTGTCGGGACTTCCAGTGCGACGATTCCTGACTTCATGCGCTCTTCGCCAACGGATGCGAACCTGTCGCCCAAAGGCCGCTAAATTTCAGATTCGTCGCAGGAGTGGGGAACCAATTTTTCGCATCGAAGTTTAGGCTGGTGCTGGTTACGGGGACTCGGGGATGCTCCTTGCCTTGGACGATTCGGTCTCGTCGGCTGTTTTGGCCGGAAGAGGGGTGGCTGCGGAAATCTACGGAGTAATCGATCTGACCAGCAAAATCGAAACCCGGATCGGTGCCATCGGCTTGGGACAGGCCATCCAGTTCGTCGCGAACGCGTCGGTGCTTGGATACGACGTTCGCGGTGCAATCGTCCTGTACGGCGAACCAGGGACGCCACGCTTGAGAAGCTGGGACTGCGAGCGCCTGTGGGCGCAATACGGTGGCGCTCTGCTCCAGCCATAGTGAACTGCTGCATTTCTGGTTTATGCGTCTGGCTCGCGAACCAACGCATCCCAGTTCTCCCGTTCGTGATAGACAGCATAAACGACTACATGGTCTTCCGCTTCCACGAAAAAGACGATGTATCCGTCGTCGCTTTTCAGGCCAGTCCGCCCTCTGAAATCCGCGCCCGTTCCAGTTCGTATACGATCTGCGAAATCGTAAAGCCCGTCTTCGATCTCGATCGCTCTATCATGTGACTTCAGCTTTGCATTGTGTAGATAGATGCGGGCCAAGTCATTGACGACACCGTTCTGAAGGCGGTTCGTCATGGTTTAATTGGCCCTCGCGAGAACTCGGGAAAAAGTTCTGGGTGTTCTTCCCTCCAAACGTTGAGCAACTCTCTGTGTTCGGAAATCGATAGATGCCTCCCCTTTCTCACAGCTTCAATCCGAGCGTCGAGTATATCAGCCACCTCTGGCGGACATGGGGGCAGTACTGACCGCGAGAAATCGGACTTCATCGTTGACCTCCAGAAACGTTCGCGAATCCACATAAGCGTTGCTAGCGCCGTTAGCCATTCGATTTTTACAGTCACGATCAGATCCCTTCTTCGCCTGCTGATCGCGCGCGCCGGGATAGCATGTGTCAATGAGCTTTACTCCGGCATGCCTTCGGACAGCTCGAGCTACCGACAATGCCGACGCAGCGGACTAGGCCCCTGACAGCCCTTCGGTGTAAGGCACCGCCTCCCTGCAAATACCCATGGTCACCTCGGCCGATAACCGGAAAAACGGTTAATGGGCCGAAGCGATCGCGCTATGATTGGCGATTGCAAGGACGCGCATTTCGATGGCCACTAAATTCGAGATGACTTGCGCCGCGTCATTCGCATGTCGAGGGGATTGCGGCAGGCTGCGATCGAGAAGAGCATCGAAATCGAACCGGCGCAGAGGAGGAACCGACCGATGTTAGAGTGCCGGGATGACGCGGAGCAGAAGCCAGCCGCAGAGAAGCATACATGTCGGTCCTCGCTGATAGCGACCATGCTCGAAGATGCTGGATTGCAAGTCTCCGACGCGGAAGGCAAGGCACTGGAGGCCGTTCTGTGGTCGACGGCGACCCCCGAGAGCTCCGTCGTGCACCTATTCCTGGCGTTGAACTCCGTGACATCGGAGCAGATAGCGAAATCCGGGCGGGATCGCTTCTTCGTTCTTCGGGAGGCCCTGGCCAGAAAGTCAGTCCATCATCCTGGACTGGTGGGCTATCTGGCGGAGCATCAGTTCGCCGCCCGGTCGAGCGTTCAGCCGTCATCGTGACAGGGAGCCAACCCCTGACCACGATCGACCCGGGACGAGCCGCCTAGGCACAAGCCGCAAACTTCGCCATCGTCGTGGACATCCGCGCCACGATGCTGCAAGTGAAGATCATGAAGTGGACGATCGAATTTGAAGGCCGCCAAATGCCGCTTGCCGAGGCATGGGACGGCCATATCGCCCGGATAATAGCGCCTTATAAAGATCGTATAGAGCGGGCATTCGCAACTGCGCGAGATCAAGAGATCCTGTCCGATATCGAGATCGTATTCTTCGTTGATGACGAGCGGACGTGGGGAGTCCGCTTTTGCGGGGAGCCGCTCGCTGTCCAGTATGCAACCGATCTTGTGAGGCCTTTCATCGATGCGAGGCCGAAACCAGATTAAGGCCCGTTCGGCCGGGAAGGACAGCCTTCGGGGCTTGCTGACGTCGTCCGGATCATCCGGCATCGGCCTGGCAGCACCGTTTCCAGCTGGCGACCGCCTTAAGGCAATCGCTCCCGCTTGCGACTGTGAGGACTAGCGAGCCAGCTGGTTCGCTCAAGCTCGTCGGAAAGCCGGATTGGATCGCAGAAACCTCGGCCGAAGAGCCTCAGCACCCTGAGCGCTATACGCTCTCGGTCATCGTCTCGCGAGATGCCGTGCTTCGCGCAGTACTCGTCGAAGGTCCTTCCGAGAACCGAGAGTTCGCTGGCATCCGCGACACCGAACCTACTCGTCGCCATGCTTGCCTCCTACAAGGGGCGAAAGCATGCTGCTCGCTTTCAACCGTCCGCCTGCCTCGAACACTCTGCGGACGACCCGTCAACCGTACGCCTCAAATGTGACGACTACGAGTCGGCTCGTGGCGAAGGAGCCTGCCGCAACAGTTGTCAGGGGCGAGCATGTTCGTTATTGTCACTTCAATATTTTTAGGATTGTTGAAATATGGATGAACGTCAAGCACTGATCGCGTTCGGCGCCCTGTCGCAGGAAACCCGGCTGCGACTGCTGCGCCTGCTCGTCACGAAGGGGCCCGAAGGGATCGCAGCCGGCACGCTCGCCGAAAAGGTGGAGGTGTCGCCTTCCAACGTGAGCTTCCATCTGAAGGAACTGGAGCGGGCTGGTCTCGTCACGACGCGCCGGGATTCGCGCTCGATCGTCTACAGCGCCGAATTCGACGCGCTGTCGGGACTCCTCCGGTTTTTGATGGAGGATTGCTGCTCGGGTCGCCCGGAGATCTGCGCGTCGGCGCTGGCCGCCTCGTGCTGCGCGCCTGTCAAAGGCATAGGGGCAAGCTGATGACTGCCTATGATTTGCCACGGCGAGTAGCCGCCGAATTCCTAGGAACGGCCCTTCTCGTGGCGACTGTCGTGGGCTCAGGCATCATGGCTGACAGCCTGACGCACGACACCGCTCTCGCCCTGCTCGGCAACACGATCGCCACTGGGGCAATCCTGATCGTGCTGATCACGACCCTTGGCCCGATCTCCGGCGCCCATTTCAACCCGGCGGTTTCGATGGTGTTCTTCCTGAACAGGACGCTCCCGGCCCGTGACCTTCCGGCCTACCTCGGCGGCCAGTTCGTCGGCGGCATCGTAGGCACGATGGTCGCGCACACGATGTTTACGCTCCCCATCCTCGAGATCGCGGGAAAGCAACGCAGCGGGCCGGCTCAATGGCTTTCTGAAACCGTCGCGACGTTCGGCCTGGTCGCCGTCATTCTCGCTGGTGTCCGGTTCGAACGGAAGGCCGTTCCCTGGCTGGTCGGCCTCTACATTACGGCCGCCTACTGGTTCACGGCGTCGACCTCGTTCGCTAACCCGGCCGTGGCCCTCGCCCGCAGCCTTACAAACACGTTCTCCGGCATACGGCCGCTTGACCTGCCGGCCTTCGTCATCGCCGAACTCCTTGGCGCGGCGCTCGCCGCGTCGCTCATGGGTTGGCTGCTGAAGCCAGAACCTGTCGGCGGCATTCTCTCAACGGAAGCCACGCCATGACGGTCACGATCTACCACAACCCCGACTGCGGGACATCGCGCAACACGCTCGCCATGATCCGCGCGAGCGGAGAGGAACCGACCGTCATCGAGTACCTCAAGACCCCGCCGAGCCGCAATCGCCTGAAAGAGTTGATCGCCGCAATGGGGATTTCCGTGCGCAACCTCCTTCGGGAGAAAGGCACGCCCTACGCCGACCTTGATCTCGGAAACCCGAAATGGTCGGATGACGATCTGCTGGACTTCATGATGGCTCACCCGATCCTCATCAACCGACCGATCGTCGTCACCCCGAAGGGCGTGAAGCTGTGCCGCCCATCGGAGGCTGTCCTCGAAATACTGCCCAATCCTGCAATCGGCCGCTTCTTGAAAGAAGACGGCGAGGTGATCGACGCGTCAGCGACGTTGCCTCCTGGCAAGCGCTAGCCGCCACCCTAGGCTGATCTGAATGCGCATTCGTCTGCTTTTTGGGGCTCACCCGAGGCCTCGCGTCTGGTGCGGTGCTTAAACGTCTGTTTCCTTTCGAGCGGTAGGTTGACGCGAAACATTTCGGGTCACCCCTTTCATGTCAGTGCATGCCTTCCCAATTAGCCGCGAGCTTCCAGCCATTCGAACCGTGGCAAACGCGATCGCTCGACTCCCCAGCGACAAGGCGGCTAAGCTCTGGCGGGAGACGGCTACGCATCTGCTTTCCGTCGCGATCGAACGTGGCCAGAGCGCCAACGATGCGCGCACTGAAGTCCGTCGCTTTTTCGACGCTGTTCAAGCGGCCCTGGCGGCTTAGCCGGACGGAGAGGAAAAAGCCCGTCAGCCGAAGCCGACGGGCTTTTCTGTGCGCCCCTTTCCCAGATGGTCCGCCCGACCCAGGAACCCCACACAAGCATTTCCTAATGCACCCTCGACCGAACGGCTGTAGCGCAGCCGCAACATTCGGACGGTTTCACAGTAGCTGTGCGCTTGCGTGCCGGTGGAGCGGGCGAGCGTTCCGTTGTGCCTCATCTTCGCTGCGGTTGCGGCGGATGTCGCGTCCTATAACCGGAGTGGCGGTTATGCGCGTGAGGCCAGCGCACGCGATCATCAGGCAATCGTGCGAGTGACGTCAGGGCTGGCAAAATGCGCCGGATAGTGGCACTTCAAGTTGGCGCAAACCCGTCCCGGAAGGAACCGATGCTGGCGGGTGGCCGAACGCATCCGGCCGATCAATCGAGAAGACCATGAGCAAGTACAGGGACCATCGCGACCAACGCCGGCATCGGCATCATGATGAAGACGGTGGCTTTTCAGAACGAACGCCTGAACCGAGCTACTTCCAGCGCCCGCCTCCTATCGTCGCTGAGCCCGCCGATGCCGAGGTCCTTTGGTTCAATTCCACCAAAGGCTTTGGCTTCGTCAAACTCGCTGACGGTTCCGAGGCGTATATGCACATGCGCGCGCTGGAGGCTGCCGGAAGCCGCGAGGTCGCCGAGGGTACGCGCCTCAAGGTGACGATCGAAGAGATGCCGAAGGGGCGTCAGGTCGCGCAGGTGCTGGAGATCGGCGAGGCCGTTTTGAAGTCTCCTTCGCATGGGGGCCGACGCGGAGCGATTGCCGCCGGGACCGACCCGGAGTTGAAAACCGAGGGGACCGTCAAATGGTACAATTCCGAAAAGGGGTTCGGCTTCATCGCGCCGTCTAACGGCGACCCGGACATTTTCGTTCACGCGACCGCGTTGACCCGTTCAGGGCTCCGTGGACTTGTGGACGGGCAAAAGGTGGTCGTCGAATGCGGGCAGGGCAAGAAGGATCTCGAAGTCCGAACCATACGACTCGACGGATGAACGGCTGCCGCCCTTGACATATCGATCGGGCGAGAAGCAGGCCAACTCCTATCAAGGCCTGCAAGAAATCTGCAAGGCGCAGCTGACGCAGTTTGGCACCATTCCCCGAAAGACAGATCCGCGCGAAACAACGGCCTTGCCATATCGTTCATCAGCTCCGAATGGCCACTCCCGGCCAGGGTATCTTGACGTGCCTAGCTTGTGTTCCATCGCGCCCAAGCCGGCTAGAAGTGGCAGAATGTGGCTATAGGCCGTACTCCTTCCTGAGAGCCGCTTCCTCCGGCGACCCCTCGAGCACGCTGCCGGGCCGGAAAGGACCATTTGGATTCGTCAGCGTGAATCCCGGAATTCGTATTATCTGAATGCTGCCATCCGCGCGCTCCCGGAATTGCAGCACGTCGGAGGAGCGGCGTTCCAAGGTTGGCCGCTCCCCGGTCATCGGAAGCGACTTCGTTCGGGGCTGGGAGGGCGTTCTACGCATTGCGGCCCTCCCGCCGATGGTGGATGTCCCGAAGTGCTGCGACCTGGTACGCGGTCGGAACAATGCGCCAAGGAATCCCCTCGCAACCGACGCGGCCCTCCAAGTACTGGTCAACCCCAGCGACGTGCACAGCTTCGCTTTTGGCGATGTGACCGGCGTGCCGCCACCGCAGCCATTCGACGCAGAGTTCGTCTTCGTCCGAAAGCTGGGCATTCGGCTTAGCATTGCAATCGTGCGGCACGCAAACGCCACCTAGCCGGGCAGCTTGGGATTCGCCGTACAGACGACTGAAAGTCTCGAGCTCCAAGTTCATCCCCACGAACACCTGCCAGGTCCGCATTTCCGCAGTCACCCCCGGCGCGAAGGTAGTCTTCAGGTCTTCGTAAATTGCCGCCGTCGCGGCATCCCGCAGCTTGTCCAACTTATCGCCCGGGATCACGCGGGCGCCGCGAGCGGTCGGCTGGAAACCGTATTGATACGACGTCTGCCGGCTGACCCCGATATAGTCCGCAATGCGATGGGAATCCCAGCGAGCGTACCGTTTCAACACGCTTACGACATCGACGTAGTGATCCCTGATTTCTTGACGCGTTGAGAAGCGGACGGCCGGACGGAAATCCTCGGCAAACTTTGGAATATCCAAATCGCCGAAGGCCTCGTCGAATTCCCAAACAGCGACTTGCCGGGCAAGCTTATTAGTGCGTCGGCAGATCGCCGGGTTTCTTGCTTTATCCAACATCATCGTTCTCCCTCACTTTCGACGCTCATTACGGCGCGAGGTCCTCCAGGACGTCACAGACGTCCTTGTAGTGCCCGATGCGGCGCACACCCTTCGGAAGGTCGATCCAGTCGATGTGGATGCTGAATTCGGCATCTTTAGCTGCCGCATCGACCTCAAAAACGATAAAATCGGCCTGCTGGGCGGCATCGACCTATTCAAGGATGTTGTTGTCGCCGGCGATCCCGATGTGTTCGTCGAGAATGCCTTGAAAGCTGTTCGCCTCGTAAAAGAGGTTGCCGCCGTGCCTGCTGTATGCGCGGAAAATGGTGCTCACTGTCTTTCTCCTGTCCGTCGGACAGCCGCTTGATTGCGCTGTCCGATGCAAGGAGTATTTGTTGTCATGACGATCATTACAAGAGCGATTTCAAAGATTCTTCCAAATGACTTTTCTGGATGACGCAAATATGTCCGCCGCTCATACAATGGTAAACAAATTTCGTGCGAAAATATTTTTGATGGAAGCTTGCTAGCGGCCGTGAGACCATTGTCAACAATTTGAATATGGCCGTTCTTTGGCCTTCGCAATTGTTGACAGCAGTATCAGGAGGGGGCGATGCGCAGGATTCTTACACTGGTTTTGATGGCGGTACGGGCTGCCATGTCGGGTGTCGCAACGATGTTGGACCGGATCGCCCGTCTTTTCGGCAGGGGCGGTCCGTCTATGCCAATGCCTCCGCAGGCGCTGCCTCCGGATGAGGTCAGAGAGGAGTACTCAGATGCATATGAGCGCGAAGCCGCAGCTGACGCAGCCGTCTCTTCTGACCTCGGTCATGCCGTTCATCAATATGCTGCCGCCGAGGACCCGGGTGTCCGGTGCGCGGTAGACCTCGGCGGCCTGAATTCTGCTCAGATTGACTGGCTGCTCGGACTGAACGATGAGGATCTGAGGCGCCTTGCGCAGGCGGGTCCCCGGGTTTGCGAGCGGGCGGTGTCGGGACGGCGGTCGGGCATCATTGGCCTGCCCTTTCCCGCAATAGAAAATGCGGCCCCGCAAGTAGAGGGGCCGCATCCAGTTCGAGATTTTCTAACCGACAGAGTCCGGCTTGCCCGCGCTCGCAACGCGGAGCTGTTGGCGTAGTCCTGCGAGAGCGTCGTCCAGCACCCGTTGACGGCGCTCCTCGTTCCGCCTCCGGATCAGGGTGAGAGCCTGCTGTTTTCGCCATGCCCGCAGCGCATCCTCGGCTTCGGGCATCTCATGTAGAATGTCCGTAAACTGCAGGTACAAGGGGTCGCGCTTCATGCGGCCCTCCGCTGCCTGTCGATAAACGCCTGCCTTTGCGCCAGAGCGCGCCGCAGCCGTTCGACTTCCGCCTGTGCTTCGCCGAGGTCGCGCAGCGCAGCGCGGGCGATGCCTTCCAGGCGAGCGACGTTGCCGGCAACCGCGGCATGGTATGCTGCTTGCTCGCGTGCTTCCCGATTTGCTCTGACGGCTTCCATTGCCCGGGCGTGCCCCGTGTAAATTGCGGCGCCGATGCCGACGCCGATAGCCGTGGCTTGAAGCCCAATCGCCGTTCCCTGATCCATCCTGCGCATGTCTGCCTCCTCTGTTGTCGCGATGATGTCCTGGCAGGATCCAGGGGACAGTTAAAGAGAAGCGATCGATTTGTTCTATGCGGCCGCCCGCGAAATCCTCGCTTGGGGAACGAGGGAGGGTGCCATGAATCTGAAGGGGTTGCTGCCGCAGGATGTCGATGGCCTGCGGGACTGGCTCGAGAACGTGCGCGTTACTATGGGCCTCAACCTTGCGGAGACGTTCCTGATACGGGTCTCCGTCGGACGGATCGCCGCGAACCAGATTCGGGCGCAGGCAAACCGCAAAATGGCGGAGGGCTGGTGGGACCCGATGCCCAGCGCCGGGCAGCTGTCGCACATTATTGACTGGCTTGTCGCAGACTTCGATGCCGGCGCACCGTGGCTGGCAAACCTGGACGAACGTGGCAGGCCGAAGAAACTGCTGAAATGCTCGTCTTACGAGGACCTCGTGCGTGAAGCTGACAAAAGCATGGACCGTAAGAACGCCCAGGCTGTGAGGGCTCTTGGACCCGAGGACGAGCAGCACATCGCCGACCTAGGCAACGGCTATACTCTCGTCCGCATGTTCACTCCTGAGGCGCTCGATATCGAGTCCCGCCGCATGTCCCACTGTGTGGGGCACGGATCCTACGACAAAAAGTTGACCACAGATTGGTTTCGCTATCTATCGGTTCGAGATGCCAAACGTCGCCCCACTGCGACCATTGAGCTGCGTCAGGAACCCAACGCTCGATGGTCCATCAGCCAGTGCTATGGCAAGCGCAACGCCAGGCCCGACCGCGAGGTCATGGACATCCTGAGGCCTTACGCTGCTGCACAGGACTGGCAAGATCGCCACTACTGGTGGCACACCGTAGTGGATGTCGACGACGTTGAGCATGATGTCGACCGTATCCCGGCGGGATCGACGATCATTGGCGATCTTAATGCGGGCGGCGATGTTGTTGACATCCTAGGCATTTTTGATCTGCCCCGAAGCCTCACGGTGTCAGGCAATGTGACGCTATCGCCAAGGGTCCGCATCCCTGAAAACCTAACTGTCTGGGGAACGTTTGAGATCGAACCCTGCCGCATTGTCGTTGACGACGGCCACGAGGGTGTCGTCTTACCCAAAAGCCTGCATGTCGATAAAGAAATCCGGGCGTTCTACGAAGGTGACATCGCTAGGCCGATACCCGCACACCTGCACCATTTGATCCGAGTGGAGCGTAGGAAGTTGGTTGTCAGGCATGGATCGGAACCTCGCTGGGAGGAGACCGTCGAGTGTCTGCAGGATGGCGACGATGCGGAGCCATCCCTGGGCATGTAGTAGGGCTCCGTGATGCGCAGCGGCATGCTATGTTCAAGCCGCTGCGCAAGACGGCCCGACTTGCACAGTATAGTGAGCATCCGATGCACAGACTGACCGAAGACGAACGACCGCATTATGACCGCTGGCTCGATGGTCTCGCAGAAGGCGACCCGCGCTTGCGCGACCTGCTGGCCGCCGCCATCGGCCGGATCGCCGCGGGGAACCTGAGGCGCATCCTTGAGGAGCGCGGACCGGGATCGACCATGAAGATGGGCGACCTGCCCATGTCGAAGCCGCTGCCGCCGGACTCGATGGCCATCGTTTTGTGGCTCAAGGATGCCATCGCACACGCTGACGACTGGCTACTCGATGTCGACGAATTCGGCATCCCGAAGCGCCTGTCGGCATGCGAATCTGAGGAAGACCTGCTGGACACGGCAGCCGAGGACTACCGTGTCAGGAAGTGGCGGCTGCCGGGCCCATAACGCTCCTGTTTGCTATTGCTTTGTTCTCGGTCGAGGTCTGTGACTCCGGTCTTTGGAAGACCAAGAGATCAAACTGCGCTTTCGATGGAGAAAACCTGTGTAGTTTGACACCGGGTCTTGCAGAAACCGGGATTAACTGGGAACAACCGGGAACAGCTGCGGATGCCTTACTACATAAGGGTTTGCGCGGCTAAGCGAGCCAACCTACGAGAGGTCGGCTTTGACACGACGGACGGGCCGATACCCTCGAAAGTGCAGTGGCATCACCCGATATTGCACAGACTTCAAATCGCGCCTCGGAAATCCTCAATTCGACTTTTAAGGGGCTTCAAACCGCCGCAAACGTTGATTTTCGGGGTGACCGGTTCCTCCGCTGGTGCCAAGAAAAGGATGGCCATCACGACGGAAAGTCAATTTGGGGTTTGCCCATTTAGGCAAACCAGCGCGGGACGCGACGTTTATCTAAATAAATCAAACGGATGGCTGTTGCACAACGCTGATACTGTGGTTTGCCCGTTAGGCTACGCCCCGATCCAGCTTGAAACCCCAAAACGCCGAAAACCCAAATTGAATAGGGCCACTTTAGTCCTATTCATGACGGGCTGCTAAATTTGCAACAATTTCAATCGTCTAGTGCAGCGCTGGGCGTGATGGAGATAAGTCCAACTCCATGGTCTTCCCAGGGCGGCTAACCGCGCGTTTCAAAGCCAGGCGGGGGCCTATGGAATTGCATCTTCACGAGCGATGGCAAAGCCTTACCGTTGGCAGCCGTCTGCGTCCAGATCGCGACGCTATTGCGCCACCTCCTCGTTGGCCAGTCTGACGCCTCCAAAGAGCTTTCTCCCTCCTGTCCAATTGAGAACGGGGCGCCTGAAGCCATGAAGAGCGGCGCCCAAAGCAGGATGCGCACAATCATCAGGCCGAGCGTTTGCCGGTACCGGGTTCGGCGGTTGCTTGCTCCAGACGCTTTCTTAGGAAATGGCGGAGTTGAGGTAAGATCGCTTCGATCTCTTCCGCATCGCTTTGGTTGAACAGACGAGCCATCAGCTCATTGTAGAGCACACCAGCTTCGGCCGATATTTTTGCAGGTGTGATCCTAATACCTACATCTTTGTGCACTTCTTCCACCAAGCGCGCCATCCTTTCGAGCAACACGACGTCCACTCTTGGCGCTCGCGCTCGGATCTCCATGTCATAGAGAGGATCGAGTTCTCGCCTGTGCTGGTCTACCGCGCGCATGCCGTGGCTCAAAATGGCATCGAATTCCCTCCTCTGGCGCTCTTCCTGGGCGATGCGATCCAGTTTTTCGCGGGCGAATTTCTCCCCGAGACCGGAGATCAGCCAAGCTAGGTTCACTTCGGCTACGTCCGCTATCCCCTGCAGAACCTTCGGTTTGGGTTTGGTACCTCTCAGCCAGTTTCCGAGCGATCGCCTGGGAGCACCGATCAGTTCGGCCAGCTTGTTCAGCCCACCCACTTCATCCGCAGCTTCTTTAATGCGGTCGGCGAGTTCAGACATCCCAATTCACCCAAATAGCCAGAACTGGCCAGTTCCGACTTGACGGTATGGCCATTTATGGCTACCCCTACCTTCGTCGCCGGAAACATCGGGCGACAATTGCACAACCAACCACCAACAAAAGGCGGATGCGCCAACATCCGCCGATCGAGGAGACCCTGATGACACAATCCCAAGAATGGGACCGTCACTCGATCCTTGCCCACATGCGCCGCGAAAAGATGACGCTTGAAGGCATTGCCAAGCGGTACGGGCTTCCGCTCTCCGGAGTCAAGAATATCTGGACGCGCCCCAACGAGAAGGCTGAGCGCGCCATCGCGGATTTCATCGGCGTTCCGGTCGAGACCTTGTTCCGCGATCGCTACCCGAAAACACGCAACCGCATCCTGGACCCCAACCTCGTCTCCAAAAAGACTGCGGACAAGCTTGCGATCCAGCGGAAAGCCGCGTGATGCGTGGCGCGATCCAGAACCGGTGCTGCTCTAGCCTTTTGCGTCCGGCGGTACCGGCAGAGCGTCAACGTCTCCCCTTCGTCGAGAGCGCCGCCCCGGCTGTCAGCTCCGCGTTTCCGTTCCGCGCCACGGACACAATCTCTCCCAAGGCGGAGCGGGCCACAATGACGAAAGCACCTGCCAAAATCGCCGCCCGAAATCTCTTCATTCCTTCTCAGTCCAAGGTCTCCTGGGCGGGGGAAATCTACCTCGTCGTCACGGTTCTGCTGACGGTGAACGTCGCTTGCATATCGATCCTGGTCCGGCTGTTTGTGAGGTAAGTCGATGCCGCTGAACCCATATTCCGAGCAAGAGCGCCTGCGGGTCATGCTCGCCAGTTGTTATGCGGGCGTGCAGCTGGGCTTCAAGCACCTGCCGCTACGCTTCATTATCGATCCGCCGCACCAGTTCTTTGACGCGCATCTGGCGCGGCAGATCGCCATTCACATCTTCGCAAGCCGGTTCGATACTCCGCGCCGCCGCATCGTGGCGATGACCAGCCTTGCTCGGTCCACTGTCGCCAGCGCCATCCTGACCGTCGACAACCGGCTGGAAGAGCCGCTGTTTGAGCGCGCCTATCGGCGGATGTCCTTGCGGGCCGGCGATCTTTTCCATGATCAGTTGATGAAGGATGCCGCGTGATGGTCGACTTCCGCCGCATCAAAGTCGCCGACATCACCGTGCCAGAGCGGCTGCGTGCCGTCGAAGAGGAGCACGCAATTGCGATCGCGCAGTCGATCGTCGAGCATGGCCTCCTCAATCCCATCGCGGTGAGGTCGACGCCGGCCGCCAAGACCGGGCCGTACACGCTGGTGGCGGGCGCGCACCGGTTGCGCGCCACCGTGTTGAACGACGAAACCGAAATCGACGCCGTGGTGGTAGAGGCCGACAAGGCCGAAGCGCAACTGATGGAGATTACGGAGAACCTGTTCCGTAACGAGCTGTCGGTGATTGACCGCGCGATCTTCGTAGCAACCTACCGGGAAGTGTGGACGCAGAAGCACGGGGCGATATCGCGCGGCGGCGATCGCCGATCAAAGGCTCAAGTTGAGCCTTTGATCGGTCGCGATTGTTTCGTCGACCTCATTGCGGCTGAAGCGGAAGCCGGTTTCGCGCAACATGTTGCCGATCGGCTTGGTATCTCAAAGCCATCCGCAAAACGCCTCGACCAAATTGCCCGCCACCTCCATCCCGATATCCGCGCCGCGATGCGCGGAACGCCCTTGGCGGACAATCAATCCGCTCTTCTGAAGCTGGCGAAGATGGAGCCGGCGAAGCAGCGGCAGGTCGCCGTCGCCATGCGTGCGGAGGGGCCAAACCTACAGAAGGCTTTGACCCTGGTTGAGGGGGAGCGCCCCAAGATCGATGCGCAGACAGCGATCTTCTCTTCGCTGGTCGATGCCTGGTCCCGCGCCAACTCCGACACCCGCGCGCGCTTTCTTGCCGAGGTCTCGCTGGTCGCCACCGATCAGGAGCAAGCAGCATGAGAAAGCTCCATCCCGACCAATCCGACATGTTCGAGGAGGCGCTTTTTCCTGTTCGCGCGCCTGCGGAAAGGATCGATCTGCAGAGGTTTCGGTCCAGACTGAAAAGGGCGATGGCGGAAGCGATCCGCCAATGTCCTTACGATCGGCCAATCATCGCAGCGCGGATGGCGCAGTATCTCGGCCTGCCATCGATCAGCAAGGCGACGCTCGACGGGTTTACAGCCGAGAGCAAAGCGAACCACGACATCAGCATATCGCGCTTCAAGGCATTCGTTCGCGCCACGGGGGCTGTCTGGCTATGGGACATGGTCGTATCCGAGGACGGGTTGACCGTGCTGGAAGGTGACGAAGCCCGCCTCGCCGAAATCGCTCTGCTGCAACAAGAACAGCGCGTGCTGACGCGAAAGCTCAACACGCTCCGCTCGGTGCCGGTCAACGTGAAGCGGCGGGGGCGTTGATGCGGAAGGAGTATTTCACACTCGCTGAACTGACCGCTGCCCGGTTGCCAGGTATGCCAGCAACCGTGCACGGCTACGCGAAACTGGCTTCCAGACAGCGTTGGCGTGCCGATCCTGAGAAGGTACGTAAGCTAGGTGGAAGCGGCGGCGGTGGCGGTTGGGAGTATCACCTCTCGCACCTGCCGCCATCAGCTCAGACGCGACTGCTGATCATCTACTCGACACCCGACGTTCCTACTGGCGGTTCCGCTATACGCAAGGAACTGTGGTCGCGTTTCGAGGCGCTTTCGAACGATCACAAAGCGACCTGTGAAAACCGGCTGCGCATACTGGTGCATGCCGCCGATTTGACCCGCTCGGGCATGGCGGTAAATGCAGCGGTCGCGCTTTCGGCGCATCGCCATGATGTCAGTGTGCGGGCCATCTACAATTGGCAAGGGCTGATCCAGGGCATCGACCGGGAAGATTGGCTGGCTGCGCTGGCTCCCGCTTTTTCATCCACCAGCGAGCGTGCTGCCTGTCACCCTGCCGCCTGGGATTTTTTGACTTCGGATTTCTTACGTCCAGAGGAGCCATCCTTTTCGTCTTGCTATCGTCGGCTGACCGAAGCCGCATGCAAGGAGAAATGGGCTCCAATCCCATCCGAGCGCTCGCTGCGCCGCAGGCTCGATGCCGAAGTTGCGCAGGCGGTGCAGACGCTAGCCCGCAAGGGTAGGGACAAGGCAAAAGCGCTCTATCCTGCCCAGCGTCGCACACGCGATCATCTGCACGCCATGCAGGCCGTAAACATGGATGGCCACAAGCTCGACGTGTTCGTCCGCCTGGAAGATGACCGCATCGTCCGACTATTTTTGTTGGCTATCCAGGATTTGTACTCTGGCAAAATTCTCGCTTGGCGTCTGACCGATAGCGAAAACAAGGAGACCGTGCGACTGGTCATCGGTGACGTGGTCGAGGCGTACGGTATCCCGGAGATCATCACCCTCGACAACGGCCGGGCGTTCGCATCGAAGTGGATCAGCGGCGGCAGTGCCAATCGCTACCGCTTCAAGGTGCGCGAGGAAGAACCGGAAGGCTTGCTCACCGCGCTTGGTATCGAGCTGAGCTGGACACTGCCGTATTCAGGCCAGTCCAAGCCAATCGAGCGTGCGTGGCGAGATATCGCAGACGACATCGCCCGGCACCCGATTTGCGCCGGTGCCTACACCGGCAACAAGCCAGATGCCAAGCCCGAGAACTACGCCTCTCGCGCCGTCCCAATCGACACGATGCGGGCGCATGTCGCCAAACAGGTCGACGAACACAATCGGCGGACTGGTCGAACGGCCACCATCTGCGCTGGACGCAGTTTCGACGAAACCTTCGCGGCCGGATTGGAACACGCCATTGTGCGTCGACCGACAGCAGCGCAGCGGGCACTCTGGCTGCTTGCGGCGGAGCGCATCCGCGCCCAGCGCGGCAGCGGTGAAATCCACCTGTTCGGAAACCGCTACTGGTCGCGCGAATTGAACGCTCATGCCGGGCGCAATGTTACCGTGCGCTTCGATCCCGATCACTTGACTAGGCCGCTGCGTGTCTATGATCAAGCCAATGCGCTGATCTGCGAAGCCGAGTGCATCGTTGATGCCGGTTTCCACGATGCGGAAGCGGCCCGCCAGCACGCCAGGGCACGCAACGACTATCAGAAGGCTCTTGCGGCGGAGAAGCGCGCTCACGCCCGGTTGTCCGCCGAAGACCTTGCCGCGATCCTCACGCGCGGCGATCTGGAAGCCCCGAAACGGCCGCAGCCGAAGCCGCGCATCACTCGGCTGGTCACCGGTAATCTCGCGGTCCAGGCGGCGCCCGTCGAACAGGTGGCCCAGCAGGCAGATTTTGAACGTCATTTTTCGCGGGCGCTGCACATCATTTCCGGCGGCGCCTCGATCCACCAATTCCCTGCCGATGCGTCGGCCGGGAATGAGCCGGTAAGTGCTGAGTACGGTTCCGAAAAAAACGGGCGGGAGTGATCCCGCCCGACAAACCGCCCGCACGAACGGGCAGCAAACCGAGGAACCTTTTAGATGAACGAAATCGTAGGCACAACCCAGATCAAGGGTACGCCAGTGTGGGAACGACCGTTGAGCGGTCCCGACACCTCGCTCACCAATCGAACCGAGATCGATGTCCAGTCCTGGTGGGGCCTGATCGACAAGGTGATCGCCGTGGCCATGGCTCAGGGCTTGAGCAAGGCCGAGGTGGCGCGCCGCATCGGTATGGCCGAAGGAACCTTCAGCCAATGGTATTCGGCCAAATATGCCGGCAGGTTGGACAGCACCAACAAGCAAGTCCAGCAATGGCTCGACGCTGTCGAGGAAACGGCCGGCCTTCTCGCGGGCATCCCGACATCACCGAAATTCTTGAACACCAACGTGGCACAGGACGTCATTGCGACGCTGCATTGGGCGCAGATCGCCGCCGACATGGTGATCATCACCCTGGAAGCCGGCATGGGCAAGACAGAGGCTTGCGAGCATTTTGCAAAGACCCGGCCTCACGTTTTCATGGTGACGATGTCGCCGCATTCCAAGACAGTCCACGGCATGCTGATGGAATTGGCGGCATCACTGGACGTGATGGTGCACAATCCGGCGAAGCTCACACGCGCCATCGGCAGGCGGCTGGAGAACAAGGGAGGCGCGCCGGCTCTCCTGATCGTCGATGAAGCGCAGAACCTGACGGATGACGCGGTTAACCAGCTTCGCCACTTGGTCGATGTCTACAAATGCGGCGTGGCTCTTGTCGGTAACACAGAGATTTACGGGCGTTTCAAAAGTGGCAAGGACGGTCGACCGGATGGTCCGTCATACGCCCAGATCAAGCGCCGCATCGGCAAGCGGCTCCTGCGCAAAAAACCTGACGTTGAAGACCTGAATACCTTCATCAACGCCTGGGGCGTGACCGAACCAGAAGCCGTCAAGTTCCTTGTTGGCGTCGGCTTGAAGGGTGGCGCCCTCGGCCAGATCGACAAGACGATGAAGCTGGCGTCGATGCTGGCGACTGGCGCCGGGGAAGCCTTGTCGTTCAAGCACCTGCAGGCCGCGTGGCAGAACCGCGACGTGGAGTGGATGGCATGACCGCCACGCTCTCACGCAAGCTGCGGGAGCTGGAGCTTTACTTCCATGCCCAGCGCGGCATGTCGGTGCAGATATCGGCCAAGCAGGTGGCCGCGCTGACCGACCAGCTCGCCATCATGGCCAAGCTCGCCGACGGGATGGAGACCGAGCTGGAAGCCTTCAGGATGCTCGAAGCCAACCGTGCTGGCCGTCGGTTCATGGAAAACGAAGCTACCGAGGTGCTGGCGGCATCGAGCACTCGCGCCGCTGGCAAGATTTTGCGGCCCGATTTCAGGAGGAAGTCGTGAGCAAGAACATCTACGAGCTGAGCGATCAGCTCTTCCAGCTGCGCAGGGATTTTTTGCCCCACGAAATTGGAGGCGTGTTCCTCTCGGCCGAGCGCGTTCGGCAGTTGACTGATGGTCTCATGAACCTTGGGCAGGCTGCGCTCAAGGAAGCGCACGAGATCTCGCGACACCGCTGGAACCTGCAGGCTCAAGCCGAACGCGACCTTGACGGCGAGCGCATCGCCGAGTTGGCAAGCCAGCCGGGAACGAACGTGCGCCTATTCCCGATCGTTCCGCGGCCGTTTTCGGACGGCCGCCCGAAAGGCGGTGCGGCGTGAGCAAGACCCTGCACGAAGCCATGGTCGAGGTCGACGTCATCGACGCGGCCGGACGCATCATCGCCAATCCGAAGCGCAATGCGGTGGCCGCGTCCTCGGCCACGGTGTTGGCGCTCGCTATGGCCACCGAGCGCATGTGGGAAATCTGCATCGAGGCCGAGCTGCTCGCTCGGGCGGTGCGGCTTCCGATCACCGGCGATGACCACAACGACCACCTCCGCGACGACACCATCCAGCACCAGCTCGATCGCGTCACCGAATTGATGGCCGCCCTGCGCGGCGAACCTTCGAAATCAGGAGAATAAGCAAACATGGCCAAGGCTAAGGCAAAAGCAATGACGCGCGTTCCGCAGTCCCGCGAGGACGCCGTCTGGACCGTTGGGCGGATCGGCACGTTGCGACGCGATATCACCGCCCGCAAAGCGACCGCCGACGAGCAGATCAAAACGATCGGCGAGCAGATCGAGGCAACACTGGCACCACTGGCCGAAGAGCTGAAACAGCTTGAGGAAGGTATCCAGGCCTACAGCGAGGCGAACCGTCTGGCTCTGACTGTTGAAGGCAAGGTGAAATTCCACGACTTCGGTACCGGCCGCATCAGCTGGCGCCTGCGCCCGCCCAAGGTTGGCATTCGTGGTGTCGATGCGGTCATCGAGGGATGCAAGCGCCTGGGGCTTGTCCGGTTCCTGCGCGTCAAGGAAGAAATCAACCGCGACGCCATGCTGGCCGATCCCGATACCGCCCGCCAGATCGCAGGTGTGTCGATCTCCTCGGAAGGCGAGGACTTCGTGGTCGAGCCCGCCGAGCTGGAGGTCATCGTCCCATGACACTTTGGCAAGAGAACCTGGAGCAATTGCTTCGCCTGGTCGGCGAGCTTTTGCAAACTGCAAATGAGTATGTCGGGCCGTGCGACGCAGTGGACTATGCAAACTGGCGGACCCGGTCTTCCGCCGCCGATCAGCACATCCGCGAGCGCCTGGAGCATGAAGCGGACGCGCGGTTCACCCAGAACGGTGACGTCTACATGGTTCGAATGGCGAGCATTCGCTCAACTTCGACCGCCGGATGGAATGCCGCGCTGGCGAACTGGCGTGCAGCCGCCAGGACACGTCTTGTGCAGGCATGCGATCCCATCAACCTCCAGGGCTCCGGTCCTGCGCCGATCCTACCGAGGGAGGTTTGAGCAATGACCAGCCAAAAAGTCCGCGACCGTATCCGGGCACTTCGGGACAAGACAGCAGCGCGCGGTTGCACTGAAGCCGAAGCTCTCGCCGCCGCTGAAAAGGCCGCGCAGCTCATGCGCGACCATGGCATTTCCGAAACCGACATCGTCATGGATGAACAATCTTCGACCAGCGACCGTGGCCGCTCGATCAAGGCAAAGCTGTGGCCGGTGATCGCCTATTGCACCAATACGGCGCACGTCATCGTGAGCGCCAACGGCCGTTCCGAGGTTCAGTTTGTCGGTCATGCTCCTGGCCCGGAGATTGCGGTCTACCTGCGCCAGGTAACGGAGGGCGCAGTCAATCGAGCGGTGCGCGAGTTCAAGACAACGAAATTCTACCGCAGGCGGCGCAGCCTGAAGTCCAGGCGCGATGCTGTGGCCGACTTCACCGACGGCATGGTCACTCGCCTGCGGTACCGTCTGTTCGAGGTATTCGCCACCGTTGTTGACGACGATGCCAGAGAGCAGGCCGAAATCGCGCTCTTCGAACGCCACCCCGAAACGCAAACAGTCAATCAGAGATCCGCGCCGTTGCGGCATCATGCGGCTCGGTCAGCTGGATGGCGAGCTGGAGAGAGCGTCACGCTCGCACATGGCGTCAGCAGTTCAGAGGCGCCCTTGCAGATCGGCGGTGTGCGATGAGCACGATGATCCGCAAAATCGAAACCGCGCTTGCGGAGGCGATTAAGTACCGCCTGGCCGGTTCTGACATCATCACCGAGCCCGGTGGCGAACGCGTCGCCTGCGTTTACCACCATGGTTGCCCAAGCGAACACGGGGGCAGCGCCATCGCGGCGAAGGTCAATCTGACGGGCCTCGCGATCGACATCGAGAGGGCGCTGTCATGAGCGCGCTCACCTGGGCACAAGTCGCTGACCATGCATATTGGGAACGCGCTATTGCCGCCGCAGTTTCCTCACCGCCGGGAACTCTGGAAGCGATCCATCAGGTCTTGTGGGAAGCAATCGCCGATCAACGGTCCTTCCGCCGCCTAAGAGAAACTGTAGAAGAACGGTTCGCGCCTGACTTTGACGGCCCAGACCGACAGGCAGTTGGCCGATGACCGCAGTTCCTTTTGCTGCATGCGCGCTGCCGATCGATGCGATATCTGACGATGAGGTCCACGAACGCGCGTGTGATCTTGTCCGCCTTCTGGACGGCCTGTCGCTGATCAGCGCCGAGAAGGTCATGCTACGTTGCCGTCAACTGATTGCGCAGACACATTACGTGTCGGTCAGTCAGGCCGACGACGAAATCCCGGGCGCTCAAGGGAAACGCGCTACCGGCATGACTTCGGAGGAATTCCTCGCCACGGACCGGAGGATGCCTGGTGCCGGCGCAGTGTACGAACAAGCAAGCGCGATCGCCGAAACGCAGAAATGCTCCGGCGGGCAACATGTCTACGTGCACGGAAATGGAATGGTGTACGTGCCGACAACGAGGGCACGCTAATGCGAGATGCTTCCCTCGGGTACTTCAGCATCGATCGCTTCAGCGCCTTCGGAAATCTGCTGCCAGACGGCCTCCAGTTGTTCGTACGCGATCTGAACGTCGTCGTTGATGATCGTACCGAAGTTCATGGCAGTCTGAAATTGCCCCGAGCCGATGTTCGCCGCGACAAGGCTGACAGCCAGTTCGAACAGCTTTTCCTTTGTCATCCAATCATCTCCTCGTGCCCTCGCCACCTGGGGATGCCAGGTGCCGGCTCACGTTGCAGCATGAGCCGGCACCATCACCTTAGACTGAGTCTTCCGGTCGGAAACATGCCTGCGAACGCGGGCGCTGAAGCAAGCAAGGATCTGTGCTCATGAGCGCGACCGCAGCAATCCACGTCGCCAAGAAACAGCTTGGCCTCGACGATGACACGATCCGCGATGTCTACGAACGCGTGACGGGCAAACGCTCGCTGCGCGACATGTCGGCGGCCGAGCAGAACAACGTTGTCCAGGAGCTGCGGCGCGGTGGTTTCAAACCCGCCTCGATGGGCTCTCGAAAGCGCCTTGAAGGCAAATATGCGGCCAAGCTGCAGGCGCTGTGGATAGCCGCCTGGAACCTCGGCATCGTCAAATCCAACGACGACCGCGCCCTTGTGGCCTTTGTCGAACGGCAGACGGGCCTGTCCCATGTGCGCTTCCTGCATGATGCCGGCGACGCCGTGAAGGCGATCGAAGGGCTGAAAGGCTGGATGACGCGAGAAGCCGGCGTCGACTGGAGCGATACCATCTTCACGGCTACCTGGATGAAGCTGCTGGGCGCGAAGATCGCGGTCGCTCAGTGGAACATCCTGATTGCTAAGGGCGCGGAGGCGCCGAGCTTCCACACCTTTCGCGCTTTCGTCGCCACGGTTGCCAAGCCGGTGGATCAGATGCGCGATGGCGACTGGATGCCGGTCATGAACACCCTTGGCGACCGGGTCAGGAAGGCGGTCGGCAAATGACGGCGCGCACCATTGTCGTCTACGCGATCGTCTACACCGTGTTGATGCTTGCAGCCGTGCAGTTCGTGGACGTGCCAGGCCGCGTGGGCATCATTCTGGCTATTGCGAATGTGTGGTTCTGGATTGGCCGCATGTCGGCTTTGCCTCGTTCCGCAGGGGCGCAGGCATGAGCGCCCGTCGCCGCGTCGGCTGTGTGAAAATCGATTTCTCAGTAATCGAGCGATTTGCCGCAAGCGAGATCCATCAGCTGCCGTTGGCTGGGATCGGCGAAGGCTGGTCCCTTTCCAGGGCCTCTTCGCTTCATCGGCGCAAAGACGGCTCCTACACGCTCTGCCTGATCTGGAAATCCGTTGACGGCCTGACGCTTAATAGCACAACGCGCGGCCTGCGGCTCGGACGCTCATGATCATGGTTCGCAGCGTCACCCAGCCGAAGACTTTACCTCTGCTTGTGTGGAATGAGCAGTCGGAGATCGACCGGTTACAGGGACAGCGGCTCGAACTGTGCGAGCGCATTTCTGTTCTCCGTCCACACAGCCACAAGCGCCTGGAGCTGGAGTTCCGGCTGCGTATGGTCACGGCCCGTCAGCTAGAGCTGCAGGCAGCGATTGAGCGGGGCCTGATATGATCGGGTGCTGCAAAACTGACGCTATTCGTGGCGGGCGCGAACTAGCGCTCTCTTGTTACATGTCGAAAGGTCAATGTCGGTTTGCCGTCAATCGAGACTTCCACGGTTTCCGCATCGGATCCCGGATAAACGAGAAAGGGTGTTTTCCCGAACTTAACGACTGCGCTTTCACCGGTAATGGCAAGGGCTTCAATCGCCCCGGAATACAGTTCGGAGCCCACCATTGCCTTGATGTATCGGTCCTTGGCAACGAACTCGAAAGCGGCTGCCGTGGTCCAGCTGTCGCTGGTCGCTTGCCATTGTCCGTCGAGCTTCTTGAGCAGGTCGGCTTCGGTGAAACCGGTGAGTACCACCAGTGCCACGGAAGCTGCAGCGATCCTCAACATTCGGGCGTCCCTCTCCACCAGGGCCAGAGCCTAGCGCGGCACCGCCAACACCACAAGCAGGCGAGGTGGGCATGAGCGACGATCGCCTCACCATGGAGTTGCAGAACCTGCTCGGTGAACCGGCCTTTCTCGCACTGGTGGCGGCCTTCGGTGGCACGCGGTTGTTCATCCCCGCGACCGACCGCGAAAACCAACTTCTCCCTGTCCTCGGCCGCGTCGCCGTCGACCAGCTCGCCGGCCGCTACGGCCGGTCGTATCTGCGGGTGCCTCTTGCGCGAGAGGCTCGGGCGCGCCACTATCGCGCCGCTGGAATGTCGAATGCTGAAATCGCCCGCAAGCTCGGGCTGACCGAAACGGGCATCGACAAAATGTTCCGCAGGATGGGCGACCGCCCCGCCAAAGGCTCTGTGGATCCGCGACAGCTTTTCCTCTTCGACTGACCATGCCCGCGCTGGCGGGCATGATACGCGCGCGCGACCGCACGCATGCTGCAGGCACAATAGCCGGGCCATCACCCGGCCTTTCTGCAGCCCGGAGCGGTACCGATGCGCATCAATTTTCTTGCCTGTCTGAAAACCATTCTCCCCTTCGAGGGCCTATGGTCCGACCATCCTCGGGATCCGGGCGGCGCCACGATGAAGGGCATTATCCTCGCGACGTTCCGTCGCTTCTATCCGAACGCCACCAAGGCTGATCTTCGGGCCATCAGTGACGCTGATGTGAGCCGCATCTACCGCCTCGAATTCTGGGACAAAATCGGTGGTGATACGCTTGCGGCGGGTGTCGATCTCGCCGTCTTCGACGCGGCCGTAAACTCGGGACCGGGGCGCGCCAAAGCCTGGTTGAAGGCCTCGATCGGCGGAACGGACGACAAGACGGTCAAGCGCGTTTGCGCGAAGCGGCTCGGCTTCGTCCAGTCACTCAAGATCTGGAAAACCTTCGGCCGCGGCTGGGGCAAACGCATCGCCGCGATCGAGGCGAAGGGCGTTGCCTGGGCGCTCGCCGCCACGGCACCGGCCGCGACCGTCAAAGCCCAGCTCGTCGATGAACAGACGGCCGCCACCAAGACCGCGAAGACGGCCCGGACCAGCGGCGGAACCGCAGGCGCAGCGACTGCCGGTGGCGGTGGCGACGTGCTGGTCAATCCGCACCATGCCGAGCAGCTGGCGGGCTGGGTGATTGGCGGCCTCCTGGTCGCTGGCGCGATCGTGGCGATCGTCCTCATCAGCCGCAGCGTGATCCATCGCCAGCGCGCCGCCGCCTATGCCGCCGAGGCCGAAGCCATGGGGGTGCTGTGATGGATCCCGTCATTGGCACCATCCTGATCGAGGCAGCGACACGTGTCGGCGCGCCGCTGGTCAAATCGCTGCTGGAGCGCTTTCTGGGCGACGACGCCGCCGAGGTCGGCGGCATCGTGATCGACACGGTCGCCGGGAAGCTCGGCGTTCCCCCGGCGCAGATCCCGGACCAGCCGGCCGAGAAGATCGACGCGGCCGTCAAGGAGGTCGAAGGTCAGGCGCCGGACATCCTCGTGCAATGGAACGTCCAGCAGGCCCAGGCGATCGCCCTGCAGAAGGCCGAGATGGACAAGGTCGGTGAGCCGACCTGGACGTGGGCATGGCGGCCGGCCTGGATGTGGTTTCTCGGCTTTCTCTGGTTGTTCCGTTTCGTGGTGGTGCCGACCGTCGACGCTGGCGCCGGCTCCACGATGGCGACACAGCTGCCGTTCGATACGCTCTTCTGGCTGACCGCCACCTTCGCCGGCTTCTACATGGGCGGCCACACGCTGAAGGACACCATGACCAAGTGGCTGGGGCGTCCGCAGTGAAGCTCGGAAACTTCGCCTTTGAACTGGCCGATCTGCGCACCGAGCAGGAACGTGCAACCGGGATCCGCGCCGCCCAGGCCGCACTTGCCGGCCAGGGCTCGCCGATATGCCTGGCCTGCGAGGAAGAGATCGAGCCCGAGCGCCGCCTCGCGCTTCCATCGGCAAAACGGTGCTTGGCCTGTCAGCAGCGCCTCGAACGGTTCAAGCGGAGGCGCAGGTGATGGTGGAACTTCTCGCCCCGTGGATATCCCTGGCGCTGAGCGTGATCGCGCTCATGACCATTGTCTATCGCTGGTTCACCAGCGGCGAAAAGAAGAACGCCGAGGATCTGACCGATCATCGGGACAAGGTCTCGAAATCATTGGAGGCGGTCGGCCAATCGATCGCCGCGCACGATCGCCGGATCCAGGCTGTCGAAGCCGATCTGAAACATCTGCCCGACAAAGACAGCGTGAACGAGCTGAAGCTCACCATGGCCAAACTGGAAGGCACTGTCGGACGGCTCGACGAAAGCCTTAGCAGCGTACAGCGAACGGTGCTGCGCATCGACGACTGGCTGAGAACGGACAGAAAATGAGCGGTTACGAAGATTACATCAACGCTGATGCGCGCCTGGTCATCCTGAAGGAACTGGCGCGCCAGCCGGACGGCCGGCTCAACGAGACGCTGGTCACGGCGGCACTCGACACTTTCGGTTATCGCCGCTCCCGTGAATGGGTGCGGACCCAGCTACGCAAGCTGGAGGAACTGGGCGGCGTCAAGTGCCTGGAGGCGGGCACTGTCCTCATCGCTTCGATCACTCGCTTTGGTCTCGATCATGTCGAGCGACGCTCGGTGATCGACGGCGTCGCGCGCCCTTCGCCGGAGGCATGACATGGCGCGCGGTCGTGGGCGTCTTTCGGGCATTGAGCAGCTGCCGCCAGAAGCGGACCAGATCGTCGCGGACGCAGCCCAGGCGCTGCAGGACCGTGAGCGCACGCAGATCGACATCTACGAAGAATTCTTCAACGCGCTGAACAAGCTCAAGCGGGACCACCGCGGCGAGTTGGAGTTCGCGGTCCCTTCTTTCTCGGCATTCAATCGCTACTCGATACGCTTGTCGGCGATGACCAGGCGCCTGGAGGAGACGCGGGAGATCGCCAGCGCGATCGCGGGCCGCTTCGATGCCCAGGCGTCGGACGATCTGACCTTGATCGCGTCCGAGGCAATCAAGACGCTGGTCTACGAAACCCTCATGGATAGCGGCCGCAGTGGCGCCTCGCCGAAGGAAGCACAGCAACTCGCCAGCGCTCTTTACCGCGCCACCCAGGCGCAGGGCGTTTCCACCAACCGGCGTCTCAAGGTCGAAAAGGAATTTGCCCAGGCAGTCGATACCGTCGGCAAGGTGGCCGGGCTGTCGAAGGAGACGATGGACGAGATCAATCGGCGCCTGGGGATACTGTGATGGGCCGCGCGCTTCGTATCCCGGCGAACCCGGACGCGATTTTCTTGCCCTATCAGAGCAAGTGGATACTCGACAATTCGCGGCTGAAGCTCATGGAAAAGGGGCGGCAGATCGGCCTGTCCTGGTCCACCGCCTATGCCACGGTCTCCCGAACGGCGATGGCGGAAGCGAAGCGCGACCAGTGGGTGTCGTCGCGTGACGACATCCAGGCGCGGCTATTTCTGGAGGATTGCAAGCTCTTTACCGGCATTCTCGACATCGCTGCCCAGGATCTTGGCGAGCAGGCGATCGATCCGGACAGCAAGCACAGCGCCTATGTGCTGCGCTTCGCGAACAATCTCCGCATCCATTCCATGAGTTCCAACCCAGATGCTCAGGCGGGCAAGCGTGGCGGCCGCGTCCTGGACGAGTTCGCCCTTCACCCCGATCCGCGCAAGCTGTGGTCGATTGCCTATCCCGGTATCACCTGGGGCGGCTCGATGGAGGTCATCTCAACCCATCGTGGTTCCCACAATTTTTTCAACCAGCTCGTCCGAGAGGCACGGGAGGGAGGCAATCCGAAGAAGATCAGCTTCCATCGCGTGACGCTGCAGGATGCACTCGACGACGGCTTTCTCTACAAGCTGCAGCAATCGCTGCCGGCCGACGACGAACGCCAGGAGATGGACGAGGCCGAGTACCTTGAGTGGGTGAAGGCCGGATGCGCCGATGAGGAAAGCTTCCTCCAGGAATACATGTGCGTGCCGGCCGACGACGATGCCGCCTTTCTCGAATACGACCTCATCGCCTCCTGCGAATATCCGACCACGATCGACTGGACCCGTACCGAGGGCGGCGAGCTGTATGCGGGCGTCGATATCGGTCGCAAGCGCGACCTCACCGTCATTTGGGTGGTCGAGAGATTGGGCGATGTCCTCTACACCCGACATGTCGAAACGCTGAAAAACATGAGTAAGCCAGAACAGGAAAAGGTGCTCTGGCCGTGGCTCGAACGGTGCGCCCGGACGTGTATGGATGCGACGGGCCTTGGCATCGGTTGGGCCGATGATGCGCAAAAGCGGTTTGGCGAACACGCGGTCGAGGCAGTCACGTTCACCTCTCGCGTGAAAGAGGGCCTAGCCTATCCGGTGCGATCCGGGATGGAAGATCGCAGTTTGCGAATTCCCTTCAACAAGGAAATTCGCGCCGACCTGCGATCGGTTACGAAACAGGTTTCGGTAGGCGGCAACATTCGCTTTACCGCAGAACGAACCCCGGATGGGCATGCTGACCGGTTCTGGGCGCTCGCCCTGGCGATCGAGGCCGCAGCCACCCCGAAATTCGCTTACGGCTATGAAAGCGCGCGCCCTGGTTCAAGCAGTCGTGGCGATACTGACGGCCGCGAGCGCTCCACCGATCCTAGTTTGCGAGGCCGCCTATGAACCTCAAATCCCTGATGCGCGCCGTTGGCCAGCGCCTGGTCGATGCCAGCGGCAACAAGCTGACCGACGCCGAGGTGACAGAAGAGCGCGCCGGCCCGACGACGGTTGGCGTGCGCGACCCGATTTCCGGTCATCCTGCCGACGGCCTGACCCCGAAGCGACTGGCCGCCATCCATCTCGAAGCTGCGTCTGGCGAACCGCTGCGGTATCTGGAATTGGCCGAGGATATCGAAGAGCGCGACCTCCACTATGCCGGTGTCATGGCGACCCGGAAGCGCTCGGTCTCACAACTGCCGATCACGGTGACCGCAGCCTCCGACGCATCCGAGCATAAGAAGCATGCGGAGTATGTGCAGTCCTGGGTGAATGATGGCGTGCTGCAGGCCAGCCTCTTCGACATGCTTGATGCCATCGGCAAAGGCTTCTCGGTGCTGGAGACGGATTGGCAGTCTCATATGGGACATACCTGTCCGCGCGAGTTCGTGTATCGCCCGCAGCGCTGGTTCACGTTCGACCGCACTGATGGCGAAACGGTTCTGTTGCGCGAGGTCAGCGGAGACCAGCCGCTGGCGCCCCACAAGTTCGTGGTGCACAGGCACAAATCGAAATCAGGCCTGACCATCCGCTCCGGCATCGCCCGCGTCGCCAGCTGGGCGTGGATGTACAAGGCGTTCACGCTGAAGGACTGGGCGATCTTTGTTCAGAATTTCGGCTCGCCAATCCGTATCGGCCGCTATGGGCGCAACGCCTCAAACGAAGAGAAGGATATTTTGTGGCGGGCGGTTTCGCAGATTGCTGGTGATTGCGCGGCAATCGTGCCGCAGGACATGTCGATCGAGTTCCAGGAAGTTGCGGCGAAGAGCGCGAGCACCGACCTGTTCGAGAGCCGGGCTGACTGGATGGATCGGCAGATCTCGAAAGCCGTGCTCGGCCAAACCACGACCACGGACGCGGTCTCGGGCGGCCATGCGGTTTCGAGGGAGCATCGGCTGGTCCAGGAGGACATTGAGCGTTCCGACGCGATCGCGGCCTCGACCACGACCAATCGACAGATTGTGCCGAACCTGGTCGCCTTCGAGTTCGGCCCGCAGGACCACTATCCGACGATCGCCATCGGCCGTCCTGATGAAGTGCCCTTGAAGGAGTTTGCCGAGGCCTTCGACAAGCTCGGCAAGCACGGCCTGACCGCGCCCGCCAGTTGGGCGCGGTCGCGTCTCGGCATCCCGGCACCGAAGGAAGGCGAAGAGGTGATCGGCGGTCGTCAGCCGGATCCGGCGAAAACCACCGAGCCGCAAACCAATTCGGTCTCCAACTTGCTGCGCACGCGCCACGCCCGCGAGCAGACGGATACGATCGTCGAGCAGCTCACCCAGCGCATCGAGAACGACGCGGCCGGTGCCATGGCCGGATTGACCGACGAGATCCGCGCGATCCTGGAGAATGCCACCGACCTGGCCGACGCCGCCGAAAAACTCACCCGGCTCAACCTGTCGCCGAAAGCCCTGGCCGTTGCCATGGCGCGGGGCATGGCGCTTTCGCATCTCGCCGGACAGGCGGCCCTGGTCGACGAACTGACAGGCCGCAAATGACCGGCCGCAGAAACGGCCCAGGAACGCTTTCGGTGCTCAGGATGGCCCGAGATAGCCACGACGCCCCCAAAGCGCGCTCACGGGCTTTGAGCAGGCCTTTATTTCGAGGCTAAGGACCGGTCATGGCCGACACGAACATCAGTGCGCTCGATCTGCCCTTCGATGCGGCCATTCGGTTCTTCCGCGACAAGGCCTCGGTTACGACGCGCAGCTGGACAGATGTTTACGCGGCGGCCCATTCCCGCGCCTTCATGGTGGCCGGTGCGGCGACCAACGCCCTGGTCGACGACTTCCGCCGCGAGATCGCCAAGGCGCTGGAAAAAGGGACCACGCTGGCCGAGTTCCGCGGTGCCTTCGACGACATCGTCAAGCGCAACGGCTGGGACCACACCGGAAGCCGCAATTGGCGATCGAGACTGATCTTCGACACCAACCTTCGCACCGCGTATCAGGCCGGTCGCTATGCCCAGCAAACCGAGCCCGACACGCTGGAGGCTTTTCCCTTCTGGCAATACAACCACTCGGGCTCCCTTCATCCTCGCAAGGAACATTTGGCCTGGGATGGGCAGGTTTGGCGAGCCGACGATCCAGTCTGGACGCGGATCTACCCCGCGAACGGTTGGCATTGCGGTTGCTTCGTAACGGTCGTGTCGCGGCTCGATCTCAAGCGCCAGGGCAAGAAAGGCCCCGATCCTTCGCCGGACCTGCTGTTCCGCGCCGAAGAAGTCGGCGGCAAGCGTGTCATGGTTCCGTTCGGGGTAGACGCCGGCTTTGAGTACAATCCGGGTCAGGCCTGGTTGTCGCGGACCTTGCCCGGATCCGAAACCGTTGCCGCCGCGCCCGGCATGATCGAGCGGTTCGCCAAGATGGCGGTCGGTGGTCAATGGCCTGGTACCAGCTGGGTGCCCGCCGCGCTGACACCGCGCCGGCTGGCCGGTCCCCTGGGCGTCGATCTGGCCAGCGAGGTCCGGCTGTCGGCCGACACCATTCGATCCCACGTCAAGCATCGCCATGCGACGCCGGAATTCTACGGCACCGCGCCCGAACAGCTGGTGGAAAAGGGCGAGCTGATCGAGCGCGAGGATGGCCGGCTGTTGCTGCATGCCACGATCGACGGCGAGCCTTACGCGGCAGCGCTGAAGGTTGTGCGCCGCCAGCACGGCGATGAGGTCTACCTGCTTTCGCTGCGACGCACGAATGCTCGCCAGATCGCGCGGCTGCGCGACGAGGGAAAGGTACTGACCGGGAAATGAAAAATGCGCCGGAGTGGCCGGAAATACCACCCAAGTCCCGAAGGACCGCTTCCTGCTCGACGCAACGCGAATATAGGCCTGGCACCGGGTTGAGGCAAGCATGAGCGGCGTAACGCTGGAAACCCGGATCACCGACCATGGTGTTGGCCAGGCTTTCACCAGCCTGATCGGCCTGATGGGCAACACCACGCCGATCATGTCGGCGATCGGCACCGGCATGGTCTCGTCGACGCATCGCCGGTTCATTTCGCAAAGCAGTCCCGACGGCGAAAAGTGGAAGGCGCTGAGCGACGACTACAAGGCCATGAAACGCAATGCGCGGATCCTGACCGAGAGCGGCAGGCTGCGCGACAGCATTTCCAGCGCGCCCGGCAACGACTATGTGCGGGTCGGCACCAATGTCATCTACGGCGCCATTCACCAGTTCGGCGGCACGATCGTGCCGAAGAACGCTTCTCATCTCGTGTTCCGATTGTCCTCTGGCGTGGTGCTGGCGAAGTCTGTTACGCTGGACGCACGGCCCTATCTCGGGATCTCCGACGACGATGAGGAGATGATCGCCGACATCGTCTTCCGGTTCCTGCGCCGCTTCCAGTAGATCGCCCACATACATGCCCGTCTTGGCGGGCATGATGGCGATGCCCGCATCAGGCCAGTATCGGCCCGATGAAAACGGTCCTCAACTCCATCACCCACAGCATGCTGGCCGGCACCGCCGCTGGCGACGTTCCCGAGTTCATTCATCTGCTGCCGGCCGGCACGTTCACCGGCGTCGACGGTCGCGGCCCCTATGAGCTTGGCGATGTCGACAAGCTGATGGCGGCCTCGCTGCCGGTAGGCCGCAAGCTGCCGGTCGACATCAACCATTCGATCGACCTGCTCAACGGAACCGGCAAGGAGACGCCCGCCGTTGGCTGGATCGTAGCTCTTGAAGGTCGCGAGGACGGGGTTTGGGGCAAGGTCGAGTGGACCGCCAAGGGTGAGCAGACGCTTGCCGACAAGGCATACGGGTTCGTCTCGCCGGTGTTCACCTCACATGCCGCCAAGCCGCGCCGCGTCGTGCAGTTGCTGCGCGCCAGCCTGACCAACGACCCCAATCTTCAACTGACCGCACTTCACACCCGAGATCATTCACAAACCGACGGAGATCCAGCAATGGACGAAGAACTGCGGAAGGCTCTGGGCCTTCCCGAGACGGCCGACGAGGCGGCGATCCTTGCCGCCCTTGAAGCCGCAGTAGCCGCATCCACCGGCGCGGTGGCGACCATGTCGCGCGTTGCGACGGCGGCCGGCCTCCAGGCGGGGGCAACCGCTGACGAGGTGGTGACTGCCCTGCAGGCGCGCACTGCAACCGGCGACGACGCCGAAAAGGTCGAGCTGCGCGACCAGGTGAAAGACCTAAGCACGCGTCTGACGACGTTGGTCAACACGCACGCCAAGGCCCGCGCCGAAACGGTCGTCGACAAGGCGATCGAGGATTTGAAGATCGTGCCGACCCTGCGCGATCGCTTCATCATCCGCCACATGAAGGAGCCGGCCGATGTCGAGGCCGAGATCAAGCTGATGCCGTCGCTCAACAGCGGCGGGCTCGGCAATCGCCGCATGGTCGAGGAAGGCGGCGCCTCGCTCTCCGACGCCGACGACACCGTCTGCAACCTCATGGGCCTCGATCCGGCGAAGTACGCCGAAACCGCCAAGCAGCTGAAGAAGGAGACGCACTGATGGCCGCGCTGGGTTCCGATCGCGACACCAAGCACCGCAGCGGCGATGTCCGCGAGCTGCCCGTTAAGGCCGCCACCATCCTCTATGCCGGGGCAATGGCGGCAGTGAATGCGGCGGGTCAGGTCGTGCCGATGGCGACGGCCCTCGGCCTGCGCGGGCTTGGGCGCGTTGAGCGCCGTGCCGACAACTCGGCGGGCGCGGATGGTGCGATCCGGGCGAGGGTCGGCGCTGGCATCTACCGCTTCGCCAACTCCGCAGCTGCCGACCAGATCACCGCCGCCGATATCAACAACGATTGCTACGGCGTCGACGACCAGACGGTCGCCAAGACCAATGGCGGCAATACGCGGTCGGTCGCCGGCAAGATCTACGACGTGGACGCCCAGGGCGTCTGGGTCAAGTTTTCCTAGGAGCCCTCGATGCTGATCAATTCGACTTCTCTGCGCTCGCTCTACACCGGCTACTCGACGGCGTTCCAGGGCGGCTTTGCGGGCGTTACGCCCCTGTACCAGCGCGTCGCCACAACGGTGAATTCGACGACCCGCGAAAACGAATATGGCTGGCTTGGCCAGATGCCGCGTTTCCGCGAATGGATCGGCGATCGTCAGGTCAATTCACTGAAGACACACGGCTACACCATCAAGAACAAGCCGTTCGAAAACACGGTCGGCGTGGATCGCGACGACATCGAAGACGACAATATCGGCGTCTACACGCCGCTGTTTACGGAACTCGGCCGCGCGTCGGCGAGCTTCCCGGACGAGCTGGTGTTTCCATTCCTGAAGGCCGGGTTCACCACCACTTGCTACGACGGCCAGTATTTCTTCGACACCGACCATCCGGTTGTCGACGAGAACGGCGCTGAGGCTTCCGTGTCCAACTCGGGCGGCGGCAATGGCACGCCCTGGTTCCTGCTCGACGTGTCGCGTGCTCTCAAGCCCGTGATCTACCAGAGCCGCAAGAAGTTCGACCGCCTGGTGCGCAAGGACCAGGAGACCGACGACAACGTCTTCAATCGCAAGGAATTCGTCTACGGCACCGATGGCCGCTGCAATGTCGGCTTCGGCTTCTGGCAGATGGCATACGGCTCCAAGCAGGCACTCGACCCGGCCGCCTACGAGGCTGCCCGTGTCGCCATGGGTAACTTCAAGGGCGACAACGGTCGGCCCCTGGGCATCGTGCCCAACCTCTTGGTCGTGCCGCCGTCCCTCGAAGGTGCTGGCAAACGCATCCTGCAGTCGCTCCTCGTCAATGGCGGCGAGAGCAACCCGTGGGCCAACACCGCCGAGCTGGTGGTGGTCCCCTGGCTGGCATGACGAATTAGGCAGCGGCCGCGAGGACCGTCCGCTGTCTACGACCCGGCGCCTGGGGGGATGCCCATCGGCGCCGGGTCTCTCAAAAAGGGCCGAACCCCGACCCCTTTTGCGAGACCCGAAGCGAGGAAGAATATGTCCAGGAAAACCGACGCGGCCGATGACGCCAGCAAGGCGAAAGACCAGGCCTCAACCAATTCGACGCATACCCCCGGAGAGAGCGACCAGGGCGGGGCCGGCAATACGGCCGGCTCCGCAGGTGCGCCGACCGCTGACGAGCTGATCAAGGCGGGAGCCGAGGCGTCGCGTCACCAGATGGCGGAAGTCAATGACTTCCTGAAGGCCGAACAGGAGAAGGTCGCGGGGCCGCAAAATCTCGGCGAGGCCATGCGGGAGTGGGACGAACGGGGCTACGGCCCGAAAGGCGAGTTCCGAACATTCTTCCCTAAACTCACGGCCGCGATCGAGGCCTGGCAGGCGAGCGGCGTAGCCGAACCGCCGACCGGGTTGCGCATCGTCGCTACGGTCGACGGGTTCCGCAGGTGCGGCCTCACGCACTCCAAGTCGGGCACCAACCACCCGCTGGAAGCGTTTCCGTCGCCGGTACAGCTCGAACAGCTTTTCTCCGAGCCGAACCTGGTCGTGAGTTTCGTCTGATGGTGCTTCCTGGACCCGACCGGCCTGGATGCCGGCAGCCGACAGTGAAGAAGGTTGCTCCTGGCTTGCCGATTGCTGGCTACAGGCCGCAGTCCGCCGAGGTGATCGCGGCCGTGAATGCTCACAAGGTGACTGAGGAGATGATCCTTCGTCACCTCGATGGGCTCGACGGCGACCAGTTTGACCGTCGCTGGCTGGCTGTTGCGCGCACCCATTTCGAACTGGGGTTTATGGCGCTCAACCGCGCCGTGCTCCGACCAGAGCGTATCAAGTTGGAGGGAGACGAGTGAGCTACGCCACCGTCCAGGACATGGTCGACCGCTTCGGTGAAACCGAGATGATCCGGCTTTCGCGGCCGGAAGATCGCGACGCCACGACAGTGCTTGCCGCCAAGGTCGAGCTGGCGATCGCCGATGCGTGCGGGCTGATCGACGACTATCTGCGCGGTCGCTACCGCGTGCCGGTCGCCGCCCCGGAAAAGAGCATCGTGCGTGCCGCCTGTGTGCTGGCGCGCTACGACCTGGCGAAGGGCGAGCGGACCGAGCCGACCGAGCAGATGCGCCTGGACCGCAAGGAGGTGATCGCCTGGCTTGACGGTATCGCGGCCGGCCGCATCAACATCGAAGCGCCGCCCGCCGGTGAACTTGGCTCCACCGGCGCCCGCATCTCCGACCGCATCAACGTCTTCGATCACCAGAGATTGCGAGGCTGATCGTGGATCTGGCGCTCGCTCCAATCCGCACCATCGAACCGGCGATCGTGGCCCGGTTGCGACTGGCCTTCCCTTCGAAGGAGTTCCAGATCCAGCGGATACCGCCCGTTCTCACGGTGAAGGAGTTCGAGCGCGTGGTGCGATTGACCCCGTTCATCGGGCTGGCATGGATCGGCTTCAGGCCGGACCCGGCCTCCGGCCGACAGCTCGCGGCGGCAATGCGCTGGCGCCTGGTGATGATCGTCAAAGCGTCATCGAGCCTTGAAACCCGTTTCAAGGGCGATCGAATGGACATCGGTATGGATGCCATGATCGACGTGGCGGCAGCCCTCCTGCAGGGCGCGGTGTTCGACGGTATCGGCGCCAGCGCAGTCACGGGAGCCGAGGCGGTCTATGCCGACGGCTGGAGCGATGACGCCACAGTCGTTGCGAACCTCGACTTCGAGGTCCGTTACCAGTTCAGCCCGGCGGCCCTGCAGCTCAAGACCATCGACGATTTCCAGCAGCTCGGCGTGACCTGGCTGAACGCGGACAGCCCGGCAGCCGGTGGCGTCGATGCTCCGCAAACCGTTCAGCCCAACAGCTAGGAGCAAAAGACGTGCCCGAACAGAAACTGAAACTCGCGGAAGGCCGGTCGGTGCCGATGGAAGACGGCAGCGTCTGGCCGGCCGATGGCGCCACCGTCGAGGTGACGCTCTACATCCGCCGCCGCCTGGCGGACGGCGACCTGGTCGCGGCCGACGACGAGATCGCCGAGCCGAAAGGCAGCAAACCCGTCGATCCGCCTACACCCGAAGATCCCGACACTTCCGGCCGCAAGGGCCGCAACGGAGGCAAATGAGCATGGAACCGATGATCTTCGACGAGATCCCGTATGACTGGCTGGAGCCTGGCACCTATATCGAGGTGAAGCCGAACTATCGCACTATGGGCGTTTTGCCCTATCCGGTGCGCAATCTGATCGTCGGCCAGAAGCTCGCCGCCGGCACGCTGGCGCCCGGCCAGTTCGTCGAGGTGGTTCGCCCGGAACAGGCGGTCGCGCTGTTCGGACAGGGTTCGATCGGCGCCGAGCAGGTGATCGCCTTCCGTAAGGCCAACAAGACCCAACCCCTGTTCGTGACGGCGCTTGCCGACGATCCGGGCGCGGTCAAGGCGTCGGGTACACTCACCTTTACCGGTGCGGTTGCCGCTGCCATGGTCCTGCGTTTCAAGATCGCTGGCAGGGCCGTCCGTATCACGGCACAGGCCGGCGCCACAGTCACGACCATGGCCTCCGCGCTGAAGGATGCCATCAATGCGGATCCGGCGCTGGTAGTGACGGCCGCTTCCGCACTCGGCGTCGTGACCGTCACCGCCCGCAATGGCGGTGAGGTCGGAAACGATATCGATCTGCGCGTCGACACCAAAGCGCAGCCGCTGCCGTCCGGCCTGGCCGTCGCGATCGCGCCGATGGCCGGCGGCGCCGGCAATCCCGCCCTGCAGCCGGTGCTCGATGCCATTGCCAACACCTGGTACACGGCCGTGCAGCATCCCTGGTCGGACGCAACCAATATGGGCGCATTCGCCGCCTGGCTCGCCGACCGCTACAAGGCAATGTCGAAGCTGGACGCACATGGCTACGTGGCCAAGCGCGGCACCTTCGCGACCCTCGGCGCTTTCGGCGAGCTGACCAATTCGCCGTTCCTGACGGCCGCCGGGCTGAACAAGTCGTCGACCAGCTCGTGGATCCTGTCGGCCACTCAGATGGGCCTGTGCTCGTTCCACCTGGCCAACGATCCGGCCCGCCAGTTGCGGTCTTTGGTTCTGCCCGGCGTCGAGGCGCCGGACCCGATCGACCAGTATACCGAGACCGAGCAGGATCTGCTCCTGCGCAAGGGCATTTCCACCTTCGATTGCCTTGCCGACGGCACGGTGACGATTTCGCGCGTAGCCACGACCTACAAGGTGTCCAATCTCGGCGTGCCCGACCGCGCCTGGCTCGACATCATGGTGCCGGCCACGATGAGCCGGATCCGCTACGATTGGGCCGGCTATGTGACACTGCTCTATCCGCGCGCGAAGCTGGTCGATGACGAAAACAATGCGGCCTTCACCAGCCGCAACGACAGCGACGAAGATCCCGGCAATGCCGTGGTGACCCCGCGCCGCATGCACGGCTCCTGGGCGGCTCGCTGCCGGCTCTATGGCGATCGCGCCTGGATCGAGGACATCGAGCGCACGGTCAAGGAAAGCGTTTTCCAACGCGCCGTCGATGACAAGAACCGGCTGGAGAGCCGCCAGCAGGTCCGCATCGTCGGCAACCTGATGACGCTCGCCGGCTCGCTCGAATTCCAGGTCTAACAAGGAGGCTCACATGCAGACGCTCGGCATCGTCGACATTGTCTGGCGCGGTCGGAATATTCCGGTCGAGAAAGGCGCCAAGATCAAGGTCGGCGGCATCAAGAACAATGTCGTCACCTATGGCCGCAAGGCCGCCCGCGCCCAGGAGTTCGAGGCCACCGAGGTAACGGCCACGACGAACCTCGAACGCGGCCAGCGCTACGGGAACCTTTGGGATCCCGGCGAAGGCGAATTGCAGGTGGTGTGCGACACCGGCCAGACCTTCGTCCTCGCCGACGCCTTCCTGACCGACCACCCGGATGTGACGGGCGGCGAAGGCGGCAAGATCGAACTCAAATGGGCAGGCTCGGCGCCTGAAGAGGTGCTGGCATGAGCGGCCCGAAGAAGGAAATCAGCATCGACCTGGACGAGGACCAGGTCCAGGGCTCGGGTTCGGCCGAAGCCATTGTCGACGAGGAGGCCCCGATAGCGGTCGACGCGGAAACGGACGCCGATGTCGTCGACGAGGACATCGACCCGCTCGACCGCCTGCCGCCGCACGCGAAGAAGAACCAGGACGGCTCGGTTACCTTGCCGCTCAAGTTCCCGCGCGATCTCCAGATCCGCAAGAACGGGAAGGTCCGCACCGATCGCTATGAGCGTCTCGTCTTCCATCGGCTGAATGGTGCCGACCAGCGCGCGATCGCTGCCGCGAAAGAGGATGACATGAGCGTTGTTGCTTTCGCCCGTTCCACCCGCATCAGCCAGGCGATCATGAACGCGCTGTTTGACAAGATGGACGGCGCCGACATCGCCGCCGGTGGCCAGGTACTGAACAGTTTTTTCGCGACTGGCCGGACAACTGGCAGGTGATCCTGGGCGGGCTGGTCGACGGGACCGGCCTGTCCGCCAGTGAAGTCGATCGCTTCACCGCCACCGATGCAGTGTTCTGGTGGAACGCGATCATGGCCTACCGCGAGGAGGCCTCAAAGAAGGAGTGAGGCGTGTCCGGCAGGTCGATGGCTTTGGATGTGTTGGTGCGGCTCCGGGACCATCTCTCGGGGCCGCTGCGCTCGCTCAAGAATAACCTGTCCAGCCTGGTTGGCTTCGCCCGCAAGATCGGTGTGCTGGGCGCCGCCGTCGCCGGCATCTCCTTCATGGGACCGATCCAGGAAGCGGCGGCTTTCCAGCAGAAATTGCTAGACATAGCCGGCACCGCGGAACTGACCGGCAAGGCTGCGTTCGCCTTCGTCGACCAGGCGGAAATCCGCTACGACGCCCTTGCCATCAAGATCGGCCAGCACTCCGACACCATCGCCGACGGCGTCGGGCAGATGATCGCGGCTGGCGTGGCCCCGAAGCTGATCGACGCCACGATCGCCGATATCGGCCGCGCCACCACAGCCGCGAACGCCAGTTTCTCCGACATGTCCGGCGTCGGCGTTTCGATGCTCAACAATCTGAAGCTGCCGGCCGACCAGATGCGCGACAGCCTCGGCGCCCTGGTCGTGGCGGGTAAACTCGGTTCGTTCGAGCTGAAGGACATGGCCGCCAGCTTCCCGAACCTCACCAGCGGCGTCGCCAAGTTCGGCGTCAAGGGTCGCGAGGCCGTCAACTTCCTGGCGTCCGCTCTTCAGATTGCGCGCAAAGGTACGGCTGATCCGGCGGCGGCTGCCAACAACCTGTCGAACTTCCTCGACAAGGCGCTGGCGCCGCTGACCAAGAAGAATTTCGAAAAGCATGGCGTCGACATTGAAGCCGTGATGATGGACGCCGCCGCCAAGGGCATCAACCCGATCGAGGCGGTGATCCAGAAAATCGGCAAGCTGACCGGCGTCAACGAAACCCAGATCGCCACCTTCATGAAGAAGGCGAAACAGAACGGGCTTGAAGGCGCCGAGGCGCTCGGCTTTGTGCGCGAGCAGCTGGAGGCGATCGGCGCGGCCGGCAAGATCGGCGAGCTGTTCCAGGACAAACAGGTGCTCGACTTCCTGGTGCCGTTCCTCGCCAACATCGAGGAGTACAAGGATATCAAGTCAAAGGTGGCAGCCGCGACGGGCGCGGTCACTGACGCGGACTTCGATACCCAGATGGCCGGCATCAACCGCCAGCTGACCATATTCCGGGAAGTCGGAACACAGGCTGTGCGCTTCGTCGGCATGGCGTTCGCGCAGTGGCTGCCTTCGATGAACGAGTGGGCGATTGCTGCCCTGGGCTGGCTTCGCGAATTCGACCAGACGAGCGGCGGCATGGCCAGCCAGTTGCTGGTTTACGCCGGTGCCGGCCTCATGGTCGCGGCGGCACTTGGCGCCATCGGGTTTGTGCTGCCAATCGTGGGAGCTGGTTTCGCCGTTGTGTTCGGGCCGCTTCGTCTGTTGACGCGCGGCATGACCGGGCTCCTGCGATTGTTGCCGCGTGCTGGCCGTGCCCTTGTCGATTTCTTCCGGGGCTGGTCGTCACTGGCGCGCGGGCTTGGCTACAGCAATGTCGCCGGCCTGTTCCGCTCGGTATTTGCCGCGCTGCCGCGCGAGGCGATGAGTGCTTTGCGGCGGCTCGGCCCGGTGTTGCGCGGCTCGGTGGCTGCCGGCTGGATGATCCCGCTGGCCTTCGACTTCATCGACGACATGGGGCGTACACCCGAGCAGCGCCTTGAACAGATCGCGAAGAACCACGCTGCCTATCGCGATCTCGAAAAGCGCGTCGATCAAAGCAGCTTCGGCCAGTGGTGGCAGGGGGTGAAAGACAGCGCCAACAGCATGATGGGTCTCGAACAAGGCGAGGTTCCGGCCGAGGTATTTGCGCGAAAGACAATCGACGCGCTGAACGGTCTCAAGCAGTTTCTTACCCAGCCGATCGACTGGCAGAACGTGCTGCCGAAGAATGTAGTTGAGGCGTACAACAAGGTGATAAGCGTCGTCGAAAACTTGAAGTCTTCCCTCGAGGGCTTTGCCGAATGGCTATCGGATTTTACGCTGCCCACAATCAACCTGAACCCGTTCAGTTGGGGCAGTTCGGCGAAGTCCGGCGACATCTTGCCGAACGGAACGCCAGCTGGCGACCAGAACAAAGTTGACCCCAGCGGTATGTCGGAGGACCGCGATCGGGCGCTTCAGGATTTCCTGACGCCGCCGCGCCCGCCTGCGAACAACAACAAACAATCGTCGGTGCAACCTACTGATGGCAACCGCTCACCCCTTCGGCCGGCCACCGACAGCCGCTTCGCCGCGATTGCCGCGCCGGTGCGCCAGGATGTCAATGTTGGCGGTGCTGTGCGCATCGTGGTCGACGGGCCGGCCAAGGTCGCCAGCGTCGCTTCGGATAACGCTGCCGTGCCCGTCGAGGCCAGCAGCGGGCGCATGGTGGGCCGGGTATGATCATCGACAGCGTCGCCCACGTCCTGCCGGGCTGCCTGCCGGCGTCCTATCGCGGCATCGGCTTCTTCGTCCCGGATACGTCGACCGAGGCCGGCCGGCGTGTCGCCGAAAGCCTGTTTCCGGGTACCGATCGCGCCGCCTATGACGATCTCGGGCTGCGTCCTGCGGTCATCTCGCTTGAGGGCCTGATGGTCGGTGACGACTACGTCGCCCAGGCGCGCGATTTGCAGGCGCAATTCGAGCGGCCCGGCCCTGGCACGCTGATCCATCCATGGCTTGGCGCGATGACCGTCATCCTGGAGGAGCCGGCCGAGATCTCGTTCTCCGCGAGCGAGTTGCGCGTCGCGCGCTTCCACGTCTCCTTCAAGCGCGTTCGAGCTGGCTTCAACGGCCTGTTTCAATCCACGGCCGCTACCCTGCTCGGGGCAGCGTTGAACTTCGCCTCGGCGATCATGGCGCTGGGCAGCTCACCCGCCAGCCAGACGATTTCGCGGGTGCAGGATCTGGCGACACAGCGATCGACGCGACTGCTTAAGAGTGAGTGGCTGGCGCTCCCGGCCGGCAGCGCCGCCGCCGTTGTTCGGTCCGCCTTGCCGCAATCCGTGCCGGCTGGTCCGGTTGCCTTCACCAGCGCAGTCATGGCCGTGACCGATACGGTCGTTCGGCAATTGCCAGGCAACCAGGCCTCGGCCGTGGCGCCTGCGGCGGAGGCCCCGGTTTCGACGGCTTCGGTTACGCCTGCCCAGCTCGTCGACCTGTTCGCGGCTGCCGCGTTGCGGTTCACGGACGAGCAAGCCGATGCGCCATCGGCCGCCGATGGTGTTCTTCTGCTTACCGCAGCCGGTGATCCGCTGGGCAAGGCGGCCGCCTTGTCGGTCCAGGTCGAGCATGCCAACCGCGAGGACGCCCAGATACTGCGCGCCAGGCTTACTGGCGCCATCGACAATTTCACCGATGCGCTCGCCGCCATCGATGACATCCACTTCGCCGCCGTCACCACCGCCGCCAGCCGCGCCGCGAGCGCCTTGCGCGCCGCCGTGATTGCCGACATCAACGAGGCGATCGGCCGGCTGCCCGCATTGATCGTGCGCACCTACGACACCGAGACCGATGCTTACGCGGTTGCCAATGATCTTTATGGCGACCGGCCGGAAGCGATCGAGGCCGGCTATCGCTCACTGGTCGAGCGCAACCGGCCGAGACATCCGGCCATGTTGCCGGCCGGACGCATCGAGGCGCTTAAATGAGCCTCACGCTGCAGGTAGACGGCGTCCTCTATGAGGAGTGGACCCAGGCCGAGGTCACGAGGAACCTGAAGGACTTTTCCGGGTCGTTTTCCTTCACGCTGCGCGATGGCGTTCGCTCGATCTCCACCTTCGATTACGCATCGCCTCGGGCGATCTTCAAGGTGCGGCCCGGAATGGAGGTCAAGTGTTTCGCCGACGGCACCCTGGTCCTGCACGGCTACATCAAGAAAGTGGAGCCCGAGATTGACGAGAGCGTAGCCGAAGTCAGCATTTCGGGTGAGGACAAGGCCGGCGACCTGATCGACTGCGCTGCCGCTCCCGAAGGTCCGGGCGAGTTCACGAACATCAAACTGGAAGATGCCGTCAAACGCATCGCGGCACCGTTCGGCCTGGACGTGCGGACCGAGATTGACACCGGCAAGCCGTTCCCGCGCTATGCCCTGGATCTCGGCGAGACCGGGCACTCGGCGATCGAGAAGGGCGCGCGCCAGCGGCACGCGCTGGTGATGAGCGACGGCGTCGGCGGCATCGTCATCACACGCACCGGCGCCAGGCGCGCGCCGGCCGACCTCAGCCTGCCGGGCAATGTGAAAGCATCGCGCGCAACCTTCAGCCATGAGGGCCGTCACTCCAAGACGATCGTGCGCGGCCAGGGCGAAAAGGCCAGTGGGCAGCGGGACAGCCGCGCCGCGCCGCTGACACCGGCAACAGCTCCGGCCGAGCCGGGCAATCGGCAACCGGGCGATGGCTCGGCCTATGAACGCGAGCGGCGCGGCACCGCCACCACCGGACGCGCCGCCGATCCTGAGATCGAGCGGTATCGGCCGATCGTTCATCTTGCGCGCACTCAGGCCGACGAACAGTCCGCCAATGACGAGGCCGACTGGCGCATGCGCACCGCGCGCGCCAACGCTGAAGAGGCCAACTATCGCGTCCACGGTTTCTCGGTCGGCGGCCGCGTCTGGCGGGTCAACGAAATGGCCTTCGTCTCCGATGCCTTCCAGGGCATCGAGCGCGACATGCTGATTTCGACGGTGACGTTCCGAAAGGACGAGAACGGCGAGGAAACCGAGCTGACCGTCACTTCGCCGGAAGCCTACGACAAGAAGGCCGCCGGCTCGCGGCGCCAGAACCTGCAGAACAAGAAGAGCGCGGGCTCATCCAAGCTCGACGGAACAGCGGAGAAACTGTGATGGACAAGGAAACGGCCGACAAGACGCGCGGCATGATCCGGCGCTCGGTGCTGAAGAACGTCCGCGACGATGGCGAGACCCAACGCTGCTCGGTCGAGGTCGCCGACGGGATCTGGCGCGACGATGTCGAAATCCTGCAGCCATTCGGGTTTGCATCGTCGGTTCCCGAGGATGGCGCGCTGGCGATCGTGCTGTCGGTCGGCGGCGACGAAGGCGACCTGGTCGTCTTGCCTGTCGCCAATCCGTCGAAGCGCATGGGTGGCCTGAAGCCCGGCGAAGTCGGCATGTACAACGCCTATGGCGACAAGATGGTCATGAAGGCGGGCGGCGCGCTTGAAGTGGGCAGCGGTGCGAGCATTTCGATGAAGACCGCTGCCGGGCACCTCGAATAGTGCCGTTAATCGTCCGCCTCGGCGACAGCTCCGATCACGGCGGCGCCGTCATCTCCTCCGCATCTAAGTGGACATGCGAAGGCGTTCTGATCGCCCGCAAGGGCGACATGTTCAGCTGTCCGATCCCGGGGCATGGCGTCAACCCGATCGTCACCGGATCGGGCAAGTGGAAATGCGAAGGCATGCCGATCGCGCGCCAGGGCGACAAGACGGCATGCGGCGCCAGTTTGATTTCCGGTGCCAGCAAATGGGATTGCGTCTAGCCCGATCCAGTCCCATGCCCGCCGTGGCGGGCATGATCCGGGACACGCGCGCGCGGTAAATCCGCACCATGTTCTTCGATATCGCGCTGACCTACGATCCGTCGACGCGCCGCTGCGATCTCGCGGTCGGCGACGATGGCGATCTGGTAATCGACGAAACCTCGATCACGCCGGTGCTGCTGTCGATCGGACTGGATCGCCGCGCGGCTCCCGACGATCCGTTGCCACAGGCCCGTTCCGAATTCCTGACTTCATCTTTCGCGGAACGCCGCGGCTGGTCCGGCGACGGGCTTGACCTGCGCGGAGAACGTGTCGGCTCGCGCCTGTGGCTGCTCGACAGGGCCAAGCAAACCGAGGCCACCCGATTGCTGTTCCAGCTCTGGCTGGAAGAGGCGCTGGCTTGGGCCGAACCGGAAACCGGCAATCCGGCCGAGCTGGACGTTTCGTGGGTGCGTCCGCAAACCCTCGGCTATCGCATCCTGGTGGCCGACGCGGCCCTGTCGATCGCGGGGGCGCGCTGATGGCCTGGCTGATCCCGAAAGCCGGGGCAATCGCGGAAAGGATCGCCGGCTCCCTCGAAAGTCTCATTCTTGCGATACGGCCGGACGTTGATCCGATTGCTTTGTCGCGCGCGGTTCGTTCGCCACGTGGCATGTTCGCCATACTCGGCCGAGCTGTCGCCATGGAGGTGCGCGAGATCCACGACCACATCGCCTGGTGGAGCCGGCAATACTTTCCCGACACCGCCGAAGACGAAATGGCCGACCGCCATGCCTCGATCTGGGGCGTCGAAAAGCGTCCGGCCACCTTTGCCGTCGGCAGCGTGACGGTGGAAGGCGTGGCCGGCACGCCGCTGCCGTCCGATCTGGAGTTTGCGGCTTCCGATGGCGTCGCCGTGAAATCCACGGCCGCTGCGGTCATTGGTGTGGGCGGCACGGTTTCTATCCCCGTCATTGCCCTGGTGAGCGGGCAGGCCGGCAACATAGCCGCAGGCATCAGGCTTCGCGCGGCTACGCCTTTCCCCGCCATCAGCCGCGTGACCGTGGACGCGGCCGGCCTGGCCGGTGGCGCGCCGGAAGAAACACCGCGCGAACTCAGTGCCGCGACCATCGCCCACATTCGACAGCCGCCGCATGGTGGCGCCGGCTTCGACTATCCAGAATGGCTGCGCGCCGCCTTCGACGTGCGCGCCGTCGCTGTTGTCACCGACTGGATCGGCCGGGGATCGGTCGGCGTGATCGTGGCGATGAAAGACGGTCTCTTCGGCAGGCCGCCCACCGTCCCCGAGCAAGGCGCTATGCTCGCCTATCTCGGCCCGCCTGGTTCCGTGACCGGATTGCGTCCGGTGACCGCCAATGTGGTCGTGGTTCCCGTGGTGATCGAAGCCGTGCCGATCTCGATCCGTTTGCGGCCGGACACGCCAGCAACGCGCGCCGCGATCACCGCTGCCTACATGCGTTTCGTCGCCACGATCGGCAACGAGGAAGACGCCCAGAATGCCGGACCGATCGGGGCGCGTATCGAACCGTCGCGGATCTCGGAGGCGCTGTCGGCGGCCGCTGGCGAGTACGCACATGATCTCGTCGTCCCCGCCGCAGCCTTCACTCTCGACCGCGATCACTACCCGGTGCCCGGCGCCATCACCTTCCTGGCCGCGCCATGAGCAGGGTTGTCGCAACCATCCTTCGCAGCCTGATCGGCAAATTGCCGGTCGGCTGGGTGCTCGCCGGCCGAGGCGGCGTGCTGGACGCGCTGCTGGAGGCCTTGGCGCAACCCTTCGCGGATGCCGAGGACGAGGCCGAGGAACTGATGCGCGAGATCGATCCGCGCACGGCCGTTCGGCTGTTGCCGGATTTCGAGCGCGTGCTGGGGCCTGATCCCTGCGGCCGCGATCTTGGCAACAGGACACTGGCGCAGCGCCAGCGCCAGGCGCATCAGCGCTGGACAGCAAGGGGCGGACAGTCGATCCCGTATTTTACCACCTTTGCGGCGATGCTCGGCGTCACGATCCAGATCAACGAGTTCTGGCCGTCCAAGGCCGGATACATGCGTGCCGGCATGCGGCTCGTTCCGAATGGCGAACAGTTCACCTGGCGGGTGCGCCTGACGCTCACCGGCCAATGGTGGTTCCGCGCCGGCCAGAACCAGGCGGGCGACCGCCTCGGCGGTTTCACCCTTTCCGACATCGAATGCGAGCTGCGGCGGCTGAAGCCCGCGCATACGCAGATCGTCTTCTCTTACAATGGAGCTTGACCGATGGATCGCATCAACGGTGCCGACTGGGTCAATATTGGCGGCGGCAAGCGCGGCTTTCGCGACCAGAATGCCGCTGCCGGCCTGGAAGGCACGGCACTGGTGGCGCTGTGGCTGAACGACATCCAGGAGAACCTGTTCAAGGTCATCGAGGATGAAGGGCTGGCGCCTGCGGCCGGCGACTGGAGCCTGTTGCAGAAGGCGCTGCGGCGCATGACACGCGGCGGCCGCGCGGACCTGACCATCAACGGCTTTCAGTCGGCGCCGCCGGGCGCGCCGGCCGACAACCAGATTTACATCGTGCAGCCGACAGGAACCGGTGCCTGGGCCGGCCGCAACAATTACATTGCCCAATGGTCGGGCGGTGTCTGGTCCTTCTCGCTGCCCTTGACGGGCATGATCGTGAATTACTGGTCGGGCGGCACGAAAATTTTGCAGTTCGACGGCTCGCAATGGGTTTCGCTGCCCGGAACGGTGGCCGAGATCGAAGCCGCCACGCCCAACAAGATCGTCATGGCCGACCAGATGCGCGCGGCGCGCTCTCCCTACTTCATCCTCAGTGCGGGAGCCGCGACGCAATCCATCCCCAGCAACACCAACGCCACGTTGACGAATATGGCCAGCACCATTTCGTCCTTCCTCTCGGACCCGGCATCGACGGTCACCGGTTCGAAATTCACAGTCGGTGCAAAGGACGCAGGCGCGTGGATTTTCATGGGCTACACGGCCCTGGTGCTCGGCACGGTGGCATCGGGCGGGACGGATTTCCGTCTGTCCGTGGCTCGCAACGGCTCGACCGGCCCCTTCCAGGGCCAGCCGATCTCGGCCGTGAACACCTACGGCAACTCGATCACCCAGCCCTTTACCGTGACCGCCGGTGACGTGATCGAACTTTCGGTGTTCCACAATACCGGCGCCGCTCGCAACGCCAGCTCGACCCAGCTGGCAGGCTTCCGCATCGGCGGCGCGTAATAGGAGACCACCATGGCTGATGAAGAGCAGATCCCGGAGGAAGAAATCTGGCAGCCCGATCCGCTGCCCGAGGAAGAACCGGACTACGAGGAATTCGAGCTGTCGGCCGAGGATGCTCGTGCCGTCAAGGCGCATCCCGAAGCGTCGGAGTTCGGCTTGCCCTATATCGACGGCAAGCTGCGCGCCCGCCTCGACGTGGCGGATGCCGTTCGCGATCTGATCGACCGGTTGCCCGAGTATCGCAAACATCGGATCGCGATCGGCCTGGAGGATGTCTGCGCACTCACGAGCCATCCGAGTTTGGCCGGTGCGGACCTTGCTTATGTCGATGGCGTGCTGCTCGTGCCGCCGGAACATGTCGACCAGGTTGAGCTGCTGATGGGGCGGCTGGGCGAGCTGAGGGCCGCAGCGGCGCAGCCGCAGTTCCGGCAGGCCATCCAGGCCCATATCGACGGTCTCGCTCAGTCGCGCAACTACAACGACGGCGGCTCACTGGCGGGCTATCGCGGCAGTTCCGTACCCGCCTGGGCAGCGGAAGCCGAGGTGTTTTGCACCTGGCGGGATAATGTCTGGGTCTACGCCTATGCCGAGATGGACAAGGTGCGCGCCGGAACGCGCGAGATCCCGACCATCGACGCGTTCATCGCCGAACTGCCAGCGATCGTCTGGCCGGAACCGGCGTAGGGGACGGACGGCCCGATCTTGCGATCGGGACGGCGGGCCAGCCGGCAAGCATCAACCCGCCCAACAGCGATCAGAGATAACCGTCGCGTCCGAGCCCTTTCGGGCAAGCGGAGCGTGACTGATTCTCGAAGGCCACAACATGAGCATTGAGGCAGACTTCACAGCCGTTGAACCCGTCCACCCTCCAGCGGCCTATATCGGAGGCAAACGCAGGCTGGCCGCCCGTCTCGTCGAGCGGATTGAGGCCGTTCCCCATCGCACCTATGCCGAGGTTTTCGTGGGTATGGGCGGGGTGTTTTTCCGACGCCGCGCGCGGCCGCGTGCCGAGGTTATCAACGACCGCAATGGCGAGGTGGCCAACCTTTTTCGCATCCTGCAGCGCCACTATCCGCAGTTCATGGATACCTTGCGCTTCCAGCTCTCCGGGCGCCGTGAGTTCCAGCGCCTGCAGGCGAGCGATCCCACGACGCTGACCGACCTGGAGCGCGCAGGTCGGTTCCTCTACCTCCAAAAGACGGCGTTTGGCGGCAAGGTCGCAGGGCAGAACTTTGGCGTTTCGCCGAGTGAGACAGCGGGCTTCAATCTGACGCGGCTCGAACCGCTGCTGGCTGACATCCATGATCGCCTTGCCGGCGTCGTAATCGAATGCCTGGACTGGCACGCATTCATCGACCGCTATGATCGACCCGAGACGCTGTTCTACCTCGATCCGCCTTACCACGGCTCCGAAGGCGACTATGGCGCAGGCCTGTTCGACCGCGATCAGTTTGTGGTCATGGCCGAACGCCTGGCACGCATCCAAGGGCGGTTCATTCTCTCGATCAACGACGTCGACGAAATCCGCGCGATCTTCGCTGCGTTCCACCAGGAACGGGTCGGTCTCACGTATTCGGTGGGCGGCGGCAAGGGGCGGCCCGCGCGCGAGCTGATCGTCTCTAATTTCAAACAGGCTTCGAAGGGGATTTGAGATGACCTTGAGCGTGGCTTGAAGACCAGGGAACGAAAACCGCGTTGCTGACAGAACCGCTGCAAAAATTGACAGATCGCGCGCCGCGCTACACTGTTGCTGCAAAACCGGGTGTCAAAAATTGCAAAACCGCGCGACCGGCTACAACCTGTCCGGATCGCGAGGGCGACTACTCACTCCAGGCGGTCGGTTACCATGGCGCTATCGGCCGCTCTTCTCGTTTTCCTGCTGCGATGCACGGTATCCCCTGGCATCGCCGCCCGTCGATAAGGCACTCGAAAAGACTCGCAGATCGATGGGCCAAGGAACGGGCAGCCGTGGGTTTCAGGGATGGCACTTCCGCTTTCGACGGCTGCTTAGTCTTCAAGAAGGCCAACTTTGTTGACCGTCGTAGCTATAGCTGAGCCATTTTGAAAATGGTGTAGGAGTGGTGTGGCGCGATGAAGAGATAGGGAACTAACAAGCTCCGGCCTAGCCATCTGTCGATAACTATCTAATTTTATTTAAGAATTTTGGTAGCGGGAGAGGGACTTGAACCCCCGACCCCAGGATTATGATTCCCGTGCTCTAACCAACTGAGCTACCCCGCCACTGGGTCGGCGCCTCACCGTAGCCGCTTTCGAAGCGGATCGTCCGGCCAGCGCCAAGGTCGCGCGGATATAAGGTGGCGGTACCAATCCTGTCAAGCACGCAGACGTGCAAGTTGGCCCGGCAAATGCGGGTGCGGCGCTGACTTGTGGGAAGGCGGGATCGCCAGTGCCTCGCAAAACAGCGGAAGCATCTGAAAAGACGGCATAACAGGTCCCCGGCGTCTGCGGCGATTGGTGGTGGGGTTGAGTTCGGCGAGGTGCACCGCTATGTCTCAGTCGACGATTTTCGCGCGAAATGCTTGAGTTCCTATTTGATGAAACCGCGTATTGCAGTCCTCGGGTGCGGGTACTGGGGCAGCAACCATATCCGGACGCTGAAAGGGCTGGGCGCACTTCACGCGGTCTCGGACCTCAATCTTGCCCGTGCCGAAGGCTTTGCCAGCGAACAGGATTGCCTGGCGATCGCGCCCGACGACCTGTTTTCGCGGGATGATGTCGACGCCATCGTCATGGCGTTGCCACCGCAGTTCCATGCCAACCTGTCGATCCGCGCTGTCGAAGCCGGCAAGGACGTGCTGGTCGAAAAGCCGATCGCGCTCACCGTGCCCGACGCCGAGCGCGCGGTGCAGGCGGCGAAGGACAATCACCGCGTTTTCATGGTCGGCCATGTGTTGCGCTTCCATCCCGCCTTCGAGAAGTTGAAGGCGCTGGTCGACGAAGGCGAACTCGGCGACATCCGCTATATTCATTCGCACAGGCTTGGCCTCGGCAAATTCCATACCGAGAATGACGCTTTATGGGATCTCGCGCCGCACGACCTCTCGATGATCCTGGCGATCACCGGTACGGCACCGCTCGAGGTGCGTGGGGAAGGGGCCGCGCTTCTCGACCATCTCAGCGATTTCGCGCATGTGCACATGCGCTTTCCGAACGATCTAAGAAGCCATCTGTTCGCATCGCGGCTCAATCCTTATCGCGAACGGCGGCTTACCGTCGTCGGCACCAAGGCGATGGCGGTGTTTGACGATGTCGAGCCGTGGGAGCGAAAGCTGGCCGTCTACCGGCACTCGGTGTGGCAGGACAGCGGCCAATGGGCCTTCACCATGAACGAGCCGTCCTATGTCGAAATCGAGCAGGGCATGCCGCTGACGCGCGAGCTTGAACACTTCATCCACTGCATCGAGACCCGGTCGGAGCCGCGCACCAATGGCGAGGAAGCGATCCAGGTCCTGCGCATCCTGACCGCCGGCACCGTGGTTCACGACGGCAATGCCGGCTGAGGTCAGCTGAACCGAAAGGCCGGCGCTGCTATTCGGCGGCGATGTTGGAAGGTCTTGCGGCCAGCTTGCTCAACATGGCTTCCGCCTCGGCGCCGCGCTCCGACCGCTCGATGAAACCGCCACCGAAGACGCGCGCTTCATTGCCATCGTCGGAATAGAGCACGCAGGCCTGACCCGGCGCGATGCCGGATTCGCCGTCGGCGAGCTCGACCCAGGTGCTGCCGTTGCGGTGATGCAGGACGGCGGGGCGGGGCGGTCGTGTCGAGCGGACCTTGGCGAAGAGTTCGAGCCCACCGGCGGGAATATCGGCCAGCCCGCCGTCGCCAAGCCAATTCATCGAGCGCAGATAGATCTTGTGGGTTTCCAACGCTTCGCGCGGGCCGACGATGACGCGCGAGCGATCGGCATCGAGATGCACGACGTAAAGCGGCTCGCCGGAGGCGATGCCGATGCCGCGGCGCTGGCCGATCGTATAGCGCAGGATGCCCTCATGGCGCCCAAGCACGCGGCCGTCGATATGGACGATGTCGCCCGGATTGGCGGCCGTCGGCTTCAACTTGGCGATGATGTCGGAATATTTGCCCTGCGGCACAAAGCAGATGTCCTGGCTGTCCTGCTTGGTGGCAACCACCAGCCCCATTTCTTCGGCCATCGCCCGAACCTCGGGCTTCGGCAAGCCGCCGAGCGGGAAGCGAAGATAGTCGATCTGCGCCTGTGTGGTGGCAAACAGGAAATAGCTCTGGTCGCGATCGGCGTCGACCGGCCGGTAGAGGGAGCGGTGCGCGCCATTGGCCTTCGAACGAATATAGTGACCGGTCGCCAGCGCGTCGGCGCCGAGGTCCTGCGCGGTCGCCAAAAGGTCGGCGAACTTCACGGTCTGGTTGCAGGAGACGCAGGGGATCGGCGTTTCGCCGGCAACGTAACTCTCCGCGAAGGGATCGATCACAGCCTTGCGGAAACGTTCCTCATAATCGAGCACGTAGTGGGGGATGCCGAGCGTTTCGGAAACGCGCCGCGCATCGTCGATGTCCTGGCCGGCACAGCAGGAACCGGCGCGATGGGTTGCCGCGCCGTGGTCGTAAAGCTGCAGCGTGACGCCGACGACATCGTAGCCTTCGCGTTTCAACAATCCCGCCACCACGGAGGAATCGACGCCGCCAGACATGGCAACGACGACGCGCGTGTTTTCGGGACGTCCGGGAAGGTCCAGGCTGTTCATCATGTCTATTCCGCAAGCCAGCCGCAAAACGGGCAGTCCAGCCTATATAGGGCATGCGGTCCGGGCGCGCCAGCACAAGCCGGGAGCCCCACGCGCATCTCATCCGAAGCGTCGGGCAATTGTATCAAAAGCTTACAGAAAGCCTAACGTGACGTTCACGAACATTACTTATCCATGAGCAACCGCTTAGGCAATTTTTAAAGCTGTGGCGGTACTGTGGCAGGGATTGGTTCTGTGAGTTTTCAGTAGAGAGTACGATGACCGATCTGGTTAGACCGCGAGTCAAATATGTTATCGGGCCTGACGGCAGCCCGCTTACAATTGCCGATCTGCCGCCAACGAACACGCGTCGCTGGGTCATTCGGCGCAAGGCGGAAGTGGTTGCTGCGGTGCGGGGCGGATTGCTCAGCCTCGACGAAGCCTGTCAGCGCTACAAGCTCACCACCGAAGAATTCCTTTCCTGGCAAGCATCCATCGACGAATATGGCCTGGCCGGGCTGCGCACCACGCGCATTCAGCAATACCGGCACTGAGCAGCCGATTCTCGACATCAAAAAAGGCGCGGGTTCCGCGCCTTTTTGTCGTTTAGCCTTGCTTTGGCGTCACATGGTCAGCACGACCTTTCCTGCCGGCTTGGTACCAAGGAACGTATGGGCGGCACCCGCCTGCGCCAGTGGGAATGTCTTCGCCATCTGAACGGCGAGCTTGCCTGCCTCGATCAGGCGGGACAATTCTTCCAGCGCCTCGCGATCCGGCACGACCGAGATGTGTTCGTTGCGGATACCCAGTTCCTTCGCCGTGGCCTTGGCCTTGTCGGAGATGCCGATGAGCGAGATCAGCGTGCCATTGCYCTTCAAGGTCTTGAGCGAGCGTTCGGCGTTCTCGCCGCCGATCGTTTCCAGAACGAGATCGATGTCGTTGGCGACATCGGCAAAATCGGTGGTGGTGTAATCGATCACCTCGTCGGCGCCGAGGCTGCGAACGAAATCCACCTTGGCCGGACTTGTGGTCGCCACGACATGAGCGCCGCGTGCCTTGGCGATCTGAACCGCCAGATGGCCAACACCGCCGGCCGCGGCGTGGATCAGCACGCGTTGGCCATGCTTGATATTGCCGGCACCGACCAAGGCCTGCCATGCAGTCAGACCAGCGAGTGGCAAGCCTCCGGCGTGAGCATGGTCGATCTTCTTCGGCTTGAATGAAAGCTCGGAAGCCGGGGCGATGACGAACTCGGCATAGGCAGCCGCTTCCTTGGGAAACCGCGGCATGCCGAAGACCTCGTCGCCGATCGCGAAATCAGTCACACCGGGACCGATCTGTTCGACAATGCCGGAAATGTCCCAGCCTATGGTATAGGGCGGTTCACCGAGCAAGGGGTACCAGCCTGCGCGCACAGCAATATCGACCGGGTTGACGCCGGCGGCGCGGACCCGGACGAGAACGTCCCCGGCACCTGGAGTTGGGACCGGGCGCGTTACCAGGGTAAGGATTTCGGGACCGCCGACACTGGTCTGGCTGATGGCTTGCATGGAGTGTCTCCTTTGATTTGGATGACACTATAGAAAAGATAGTTGCTACCCATTGTCTAGTATGCACTATTTTGATATATAGGCACCTCATGGATAGTACCTGCGAACCCTATGGCTACGATGCGTTTCGGCGAACCTGTCCGTCGCATGCCGTGCTCGAAATGCTGTCCAGCAAATGGGTCTATCTGACCGTCAGCGCGTTGCGCCATGGGCGCATGCGCAACGGCGAATTGGCGCGCAAGCTGGAAGGTATCACCCCGAAGATGCTGACGCAGACGTTGCGCGTTCTCGAACGCGACGGTCTTGTGCGGCGCCAGGTGTTCCCGGTGATCCCGCCGCATGTCGAATATGAGCTGACTGCGCTGGGGCAAGATCTTGCCGGGCTGCTCGACCAGATCCGTTCCTGGTCTGAGCGGCATGTGCCGGAAATCAGGAATGCGCGTCTGATCGCCGAAAGGGGCAGGGAAGTCGCGTAGGCCTGATCGGTCTATCGACCAGGATAGTCGACGATCAGCGCTTTTAACCGATCATGGCGCTGCGGCCGCCGATTTCGGTCTCACGTGCACGCGAATCACGTGATTCCAACATCTCGGCCTTGGAAAGCTCGGTTTCCGCTTCCGAAAGCTGTGATTCGGCTGCGCTGCGCTGTTGCGCGAGATCCGCCTGCGAATTTCTCAGATTGTCGCGCCGTAGCCGCGCCGCCTTTGCGAAGGTCGGGTAAGCGAAGTGATTGATGTCGGTGATGCCGGCTTTTTTCTCTTCGGCGGTGATCTGGAATTCCAGCTCACCGGCCATGCGTTCGAACTCAGCGATCATCATGTCGAGCTGAAGAAGCTGCCGCCGTTTCTCATTCACCTGAAATTGCTTCAGTCGAACGAGGTTCTCGCGTGACTTCATGATTCGGTACTCCTACCAACGCACACTGCACTATCGCCTCGCTGGCCTTGCGAGGGTGATATCGCACCCGTATTCCCCCGGTTTTCGGACCGCTATGGAAAACAAAATCCTAAAGATTCTTCCAAACGGTAACCATTCGTTTACGGGCATTGTTAATCATACGGGTCAGGCCTTAAGGCCCGGTAAAAATTTCGGCATGGCTGCAGGACACAAGAGGTGAGTCCATAGAGTCGGTTACGGTGCTTTCTTAATGTGCCGATTCAGGATTTGGCTCGATGATTCATCATTGGATTCAAGTGTGTGTGGAAAGGGGTTAAAAAATCTGGTATCGCTTTCGGTGCGAAATTAGGTTTTGTTAACCATTCAATGGCAGCTTCGGCTTAGGCAATCACTGCTCCGGTCCCGGACGGGTCGTGAAAATGGTCCGGCAGCAGAAAAGGGGAATGAAATGCGCGTTCTGCTGATAGAAGACGACAGTGCAACCGCTCAGAGCATCGAACTGATGCTGAAGTCCGAAAGCTTCAATGTCTATACGACGGATCTCGGGGAAGAGGGCGTCGATCTTGGCAAGCTTTATGACTACGACATCATTCTCCTTGATCTGAACCTGCCAGACATGTCGGGTTACGAGGTGCTGCGCACGCTGCGCCTGTCCAAGGTCAAGACGCCGATCCTGATCCTCTCCGGCATGGCCGGTATCGAGGACAAGGTTCGCGGTCTCGGCTTCGGCGCCGACGACTACATGACCAAGCCGTTCCACAAGGACGAACTGGTCGCCCGCATTCATGCCATCGTGCGTCGCTCGAAGGGCCATGCCCAGTCGGTCATCGCAACGGGCGAACTGGTGGTCAATCTCGACGCCAAGACTGTCGAAGTCAGCAGCCAGCGCGTGCATCTGACCGGCAAGGAATATCAGATGCTGGAGCTGCTCTCGCTGCGCAAGGGCACCACGCTCACCAAGGAAATGTTCCTCAACCACCTCTATGGTGGCATGGACGAGCCTGAACTGAAGATCATCGACGTCTTCATCTGCAAGCTGCGCAAGAAGCTCGACGCTGCCTCGGGCGGCCAGAATTACATCGAAACGGTTTGGGGACGCGGCTACGTGCTGCGCGAACCGGAGGACATGCGCGAAAGCGCCTGACCTTTTTCGTAGTCGGTCATCGAAAGACCCGGCGCGCGCCGGGTTTTTTGTTGCGCGGGTGAGGCGCCCTGCGTCTGCATGGCACGAAAGCGGTCGAGCAGCTGCACGCGATTGAAGGGCTTCAGTAGATAACCGTGCGCGCCAGCGCGCTTTGCACGCATAATCGCGCCGAGATCGAGCTCAACCAGAAGCACGATGATCAGAGGCATGGCGGCAGTGCCGAACGAACGGATATGGCCGATGAATTCGGTCAGTTGCATGTCCGGCAATGACGAATCAACCACGATGATGTCGGGCATCTCGGTCGCGCACAGATCGATGGCCGCCGCCCCGGTCGCGGCTTCCGCCACGAACATGCCTTCGCCGCTGAGGATTCGCCTGGCCACCTTGCGAATGACGCTCGACTTATCGACGAACATGCAGCGTTTCATTGTATGTCCCCATTCCCGCCCGCAGGCAGGCCATCCCTAACAGCGCCGATCCTAAACGACGGCGTTTAAGAAGCCGAAAAAGCAATATTTAAAATTTGCACGACACCCGTTGCATCGCGCCGCCGGCACAAATGCCGGCAAGCCCTGTTCCGTTTTTCGGAACGGGCGATGCCGTTGCCTGCATATGGATCGGGTCAGATCGCGACCAGAGCAATCTCTTCGGCGGTAGCGCGGATGGTGATCGTCATGCCGGCCTCGCGTGCGAGAAGCAGCGTGTAATAAGGCTGGACCGAATGCGCGTCGATCGGCTCGTCCGGACGGTTACCGGAGTGGAGCTCGAGAAACTTCGGAGGCACGCGCAGCATCGGGCCGCTCACGGTCAAGGTGAAGCGCGGCTGCTCCTCGAATTCGTCGAGGATCACGGAGAGCCTGCCGCCGCGCGGAATGGCGGCATTGGCGACCAGCACGAGGTTGAGCAGAAGCTTGACCTTGTTCTTGGGCAGCAGGGCGCGGGTGCCCGACCAGGTCAGCTCCGGCTTTTCATTCTTGAGGAAGGCAATCGTCACCGCTTCCGCATCGCCGGTGTCGATCAGCATGCCGGCGGAACCGGCGGCGCCGAATGCGATGCGGGCGAATTGCAGCCGGGCCGAGGCGTTGCGCGCGCTCTGCCGGATCAGGTTCATGGCGTCTTCGTCGGCACCGCCTTCGTCCAAGAGTTCCAGGCCGTTGTTGATGGCACCGACGGGCGAGATGATGTCGTGGCAGACCTTGCTGCAAAGAAGCGCAGCGAGTTCGGCGGGGGTAAGCGTGAAAAGGTCAGCCATGGAAACCTCGAGAAATGAAGCAAGTTCGGACGGACCGTTGCCCGCCGTGCGAATCACGCTCTCCCCCAGTTCCATCTGGATATACGGCGCATTCGGTTGGAGCAACAAATCCGGGAGACAGGTCGGCGTCGAAGAGCGCGTCGCGCCGACCTCGTCGGAAGAAACGGTTCCGACCGGCCTTCGAACCGCCATCATCATGTGAGAGCTTAATGGTTGAAAAACGATTACGGCATAGTTTGCCAGGGAATGGCACCGGAAGCGGCCGATGAGAGTCGCGAGGGTGCGAGGCGTCGGCGAAGGTGCTCCCAGACGGAGATTGGAAGCATGCATTCCCGATTTCGCGATTGGCGCGTCTCCCGCGTCCTCGCTCTGACGATCGCCCTGATGGGCTTTTTCACCCTTTCGCTCCAGGCTTCGTATGCTCAGCAGTATACGTCCCAGGAAATCGTCGATTCGGGCCATAAGTTCTTTGGCGAAACGTCAGGTGGGCTGGCCACGGTCGTCGAGAAAATCTTCTCCACCTATGGCTTGCCGAATGGCTATGTGCTTGGCGAGGAAGGATCAGGTGCCTTTGTCGGCGGTCTGACCTATGGCGAAGGCAAGCTCTACACCAAGAACGCCGGCGACCATAAGGTCTACTGGCAGGGCCCATCGCTCGGCTGGGATTTCGGCGGGCAGGGCTCGCGCGTCATGGTGCTGGTCTACAACCTCGACGACGTCGGCAATCTTTACAACCGTTTCGCCGGTGTCGCCGGCTCGGCCTATGTCATTGCCGGTCTCGGCTTCAACGTGCTCAAGGCCGGGAATGTGCTCTTGGTGCCGATTCGCACCGGCGTCGGCGCGCGGCTGGGCGTCAATCTGGGCTATCTGAAACTGACCCAGCAGCCGACCTGGAACCCGTTCTGAGCTGCAAAGTTATGGTGGTTCGGTGGATTGTGGGGGGAGCAGCCCGACAATCCGCCGAAACACTGGATTTCGAATATAAGGACATGGCAATGTTCTGCTCGCGCGGCTTCGCCGCCGAACCCAACGGATAGGCCCTCTTGGTTCAGTCGATCCTGTTCTTTCTCCTAGGCTTCCTGGTAGCCGGTTTCCTGGTCGTGCTGGTTGCGCCGGCGGCTTGGCGGCGTGCCGGCGTGTTGACCAAGCGGCGCGTCGAGGCGGCGATGCCGCTCACGACCACCGAGATCCAGGCGGACAAGGACAGGTTGCGCGCCGAATTTGCGGTGACCGCGCGCCGCCTGGAGATGGAGGCCAAGGCGCTCAAGGACAAAAGCAATGTCCAGTTCATCGAAATCAATCGGGTCCGCGATGAGCTGAAGCAACTGGCTGGCGAAGGTGCGCGGAAAGATCAGACCATTTCGGCGATGGGGGCAGTTGGCGGCGACTTGCAGGACAAGCTGCAACAACGCGACGCCGAGATCGCGCGCCTTACAGCCCGGGTGACCGAGGTCGAACGGACGATCGCGCAGAAAGCCGAAGAGATCGAAAAGCTCGGACGCATGTATGAAGAGGCCAGCTTCTCTTCCTCGAACCGCCAGATCGAACTGGTGGCGCGCGAATCCGAGATCGAAAAACTGAACAACGACGTTTCCGTTCTGCGAGCGCAGCGCAAGGAAGTCGAGAAGCGGCATCAGGAAATCGCGACGGAAGGCAAGGCCGCGGTCGAGGCGCTGTCGAACGAGAAGAAGAAACTCGCCGACCGGGAAAAGAAGCTGGAGCGCCTGCTGTCGACACTCGCCGATCGCGACGAAACGCTGGATCGGCGCGATCGGGAACTAACGAGGCTTCGTGAGGACATGAAGAAGAACGGTGTGCAGCTCGAGGCTGCCAATCGGGAGCCCGGCGCTGGTGCCGGTGGTGAGCCACGCCGCGACGCGGAGCGGACAGCGGCGCAACTGTCTCCCTTGTTCACCGGTGTCGGTGGAGTTGACACCGAAAAGGTCGTTGCCAAACTCAACAACGACCGCGAACGGCTGGAAGCGCGGCTTGCGACGCTTGCTCGCGAGAACAAGAGATTGCGGGCGGGGCTCTCGGCCTTCGATGCCGGAAAGAGCGGCGGCAACGGCAAGGAACAGCGCGAAGGGGCGCAATTGCGCGAGCAGATGCAGGACCTTGCGGCCGAGGTCGTCAGCCTTGCCGCGGCGCTGGAAGGGCCGAATTCCGAAGTGGCCAAGGTGCTGGCAACCGCTGAAACCAGCTCCGGTCGTGAAGATGGCACGGCAATGCGCAGCATCGCGGAGCGCGTGCAGGCGCTGCAGAAAACGACGTCGCCCAGTTAGTCCGTTTCTGACGGGTCGGTTCGGCTGGATGTGCGGGTGCCGCAGCGGAGCCTCTTCAGAAGCGTCCTGCGGAAAAGTGGTGCAACGCCACCGCGGAGGCCGCTGCGACATTCAAACTGTCGAAATCCCTGACCATGCCGATGCGCAATGTCTGCATCCGGGCCAAAAGGGGCGGCGGCAGGCCTTCGCCTTCCGTTCCGAAAAAAAGCGCTGATCGCTTCGCCGGCCTGACATCGCGCATTTCGCTATCGCCGTTTGGCGAAAGGGCGAGACAGTCGAACCCCTTGGCCACGAGCTCGGCCATCAAATGCACTGGATCGGGAAAACTCGCAAAAGGGACCTTGAGCGCGGCGCCAACAGAAACGCGGATCGCCTTGCGGTAGAGCGGATCGCAGCAGGTTGTGTCCAGAAAAACGGCATCGGCGCCGAAGGCGGCGGCGTTGCGGAATATCGAGCCCAGATTGTCATGGTTGGAGATGCCGACGAGCACGACGATCAAGGCGCATTCCGGCAACGTGTCGAGCAGGTGTTCGGCGCCCTGCAGTTCGCGCCGGCGACCGACCGCCAGGATGCCGCGATGCATCGGAAAGCCGGCGATGCTGTCCATCACCGAGCGGCTCGCAACGTAGATCGGCAGGCCAGGCGGTGCCTTGGCGATGACAGCGTCGAGGCCAGTCAGCCGGTTTTCCAGCACCAGGATGGACTCGACCGGAAAACGCGCGGTGCTGAGCAGCACGTCGAGCACCACCTTGCCCTCGGCGATGAAGCGTCCCTGACGACCGACAAGATCGCGCTCGCGGATGTCTTGATAGGGGGCAACCCGTGGATCGTTCGGGTCGTCGATATTGACGATTTGCATGATGGCCCAGACAGGCTCCACAACGTGCCGCATCACAGGAAGCAGATTGAGCCTGCCTCGACGCACCAGACGCTATAGTCGTGGCTCGTCGTTTGCGGAAGCTGTCACCGTCGGAAGATTTTCTGCCCGGCTTTAGGCGCTGTCCAATGGCCCTGCCATGGCAGGCGTGAGGACAAGCACTGGCCGTGTTCAGCGCGTGGTGTTGTTCACACGTGTCGGCTGTTTGGGTTCCGAGCTGCCGGAGAAGATGGCGCCGAGCGTTGCCAGAAGTTGGCGAACCGCTTCAGAACGGCAGGAATAGTAGATCATCTGCCGATCGCGGCGGGTCTGCACCAGGCCAAAGGCGCGCAGCTTCGCCAGATGCTGCGAAAGGGCCGATTGGCTGAGATCGACTTTTTCGGCGATGGTCCCCACCGTCAACTCGTCATCGACGAGATGGCTCATGATGGCGAGCCTCTTCTCATTGCCCATCAGGGTGAGAAAAGCGGCGGCGGTTTCGGTGTCGCTGATCAAGTTTTCTGAAAGCATCGTTGCCCCATATCTCTTCGTCTCAGGCGCCATGGGGGCAATGGCTTAATTCATAGTACCCTAAATTTGCAGTCACTTGCAATCAGGAAGAGCATTGGAATCGCAAAGTGGTGCAGACCACTTGGCGGTCGTTCGGCGAGTTCCGTCGCGCCTGTCATTCCTGTGTCTGTCCGGCAGCCCGCCCGGCCTTGGCCATTTCCACCAGGGTCATGCGCAGGTCCTGCTGGGTTGCCAGCGGCTTCGGAAAGAAGACACGTTCCGTCAGATCACCCGAGACAAGGTCCATACCCTCGGCGTCGAAACCGGTCAGCACCCAGCCGTCGCCCGCGGCCTTGGCGTAGTGATGGGCATAGATGGCAATCGCGTCGAGATGTTCGGTGTTCATGTGGTCAAGCGCCGACTGTTCGCTGTCGGCCAAGGCTGCGTTGATCGCGTTGTCGGCGATGAGGTCCGTCCGTTCGAGCAGATAGGCCTTGCCAAAACCGCCGTTGAGCGAAGCGCGCTCCACCTCAAGCCGGAAGAAAGAGAAATCTCCCAGCCCGACATAGAGCTTGGCTTTGGGATTGCGGTTGAGATACCGCCGTTCGGCCCGGGCCTGATCTTCGGTCCCACGCTCCAGGCGCGTTGCCCGACACGCCAGCGTCATGCGCGGATGGGCGAGCGCATCGCCCTTACCGGGCTCGCCCACCAGCAGCGAGCAGCGGGGATCGGCAATGAGGGATCCGGTGTGGGCGGCCAGCATGGAAATCAGGATGATTGGCGTTCCATCCATGTCGGTGGCGACACCGACACGGCTGGCCAGTGGCGCACCGGTCGCCGGATCGAGCACGGCGAGGGCGCCGAAGCGGGCCGTGCGCAGCAATGTCTTGGCCAGACGAATCGACTGCGCGTCGGTTTCCCTGAGGACATCTTTCTTCTGTTGTTCCACGAAACTCACCACAATAAGCTGAATGTTATGGTCCAGTTATTGGCCGGCGATACCCGCTTTGACAAGAGCTTCCATCTCGTCCTGGCCGATACCGAACCGGGTCAGGATGGCGGCCGTGTCGCGATCAGCTTCGCTCGATGGCGTACTCGCCGATGACGGCGTCGTTGAAAACCGTGGCGCGGGTGCCGGCCGGCTAAAGCCGCCGATATCGACAAAGGCTCCGCGTGCGCGGTTGTGCTCGTGGTTCCTGGCCTCGGCGAACGAGAGCACCGGCGCCACGCAGGCGTCCGTCCCGGAAAAGACCAGGTCCCATTCGTCGCGTGTTTTCTCCCGCACGCGCAGGGTTATGGTCTCGCGCATCTGCGGCCAAAGCTTTCGATCGTACTGGCCGGACACGAAACGCTGGTCGAGCGGCAGCAGCCGGGCGAATTCGGCGAAGAATTGCGGTTCCAGGCACCCAATCGCGATGTGGTGCCCATCGGCGGTCTCGTAGGTGTCGTAGAAAGGGGTACCGGAATCGAGCAGGTTTGCGCCGCGCTGGTCTTGCCACAGGCCGCCCGCCATCATCGCGTGCAAAGGCGCGGTCAACAGCGACGCACCTTCGACCATTGCCGCGTCCACCACCTGTCCTTGGCCGCTTCTGGAGCGGTGGAAAAGCGCTGCGAGCACGCCTGCGATCAGCATCATCGACCCGCCGGCATAGTCGCCGACCAGATTGAGGGGCGGCACCGGCCTCCCATCTTGATGGCCTATGGCGTGAAGAATGCCGGAATAAGCGAGATAGGTAATGTCGTGGCCGGCGCGCTCGGCGAGTGGCCCATCCTGCCCAAAGCCGGTCATGCGGCCATAAATGAGCGCCGGATTGCGCGCCAGCGTCTCGGCCGGCCCAAGCCCAAGGCGTTCCATCACGCCGGGGCGAAACCCTTCCATCAGCACATCGGCCTTCTCAGCCAGGCGCAGCAGCAGTTCCGCGCATTCGCGCCGTTTCAGGTCGAGTGCGAGGATGGCGCGGCCATGGCTGTCGAGATCGTATTCCGGCGCCAGCGGAATAAACTGCCAGTTCGGCCCGCTTCTTACGATGCGAAGCACGTTCGCGCCCATTTCCGAGAGCATTAGAGCTGCGAGCGGCACCGGACCGATGCCGGCCATCTCGATTACGGTGAGGCCGGCCAGCGGCCCGCTTTTGTCGCCCTGTCGCGCGGCCTCTCCCATCGAAACGGCTATTTCGGTGCCATGCGGATGGCGCCGTCGAGGCGAATGGTCTCGCCGTTCAACATCTGGTTCTCGACGATATGCAAGGCCAGGGCCGCATATTCCGACGGCTCGCCGAGCCGCGACGGGAAGGGGACCGCCGCGCCCAGCGAATCCTGCACTTCCTGCGGCATGCCGGCCATCATCGGCGTTTTGAAGATGCCGGGCGCGATGGTGCAGACGCGGATACCGGAACGGGCGAGGTCGCGCGCAACCGGCAAGGTCATGCCGACAACGCCACCCTTGGATGCCGAATACGCGGCCTGCCCGATCTGCCCGTCATAGGCCGCGACCGAGGCTGTGTTGACGATGACGCCGCGCTCGGCACCGGTCAGCGGCTCGAGTTTGGCGGTGCGATCGGCGACAAGTCGGATCATGTTGAAGGTGCCGATCAGGTTGACTTCGATCACCTTGCGATACTGGTCGAGTGGATGCGGGCCATCCTTGCCGACCGTCTTCACGCCGATGGCGATACCGGCACAGTTGATGAGAATGCGCGGTTCGCCGAGCGTCTTCGCCACTTCAGCGACAGCTGCCGCACCGTTTTCGGCGCTGCTGACATCGCATTTGACCGCGATACCGCCGATTTCGGCTGCAACCTTGTCGGCGCGGTCGATGCCGACGTCGAAGAGCGCAACCCTGGCGCCCTTGGCCGCAAGCGCGCGAGCCGTCGCCTCACCAAGGCCCGAACCGCCGCCGGTCACGATCGCGATCTGGCCATTTGGGTTCATGAATGCTCCTCCGTGTTACAGGCATGCTACGGGGCCGGTCGCGATGCTGCAACAGGCCGGTACGATGGTTGATGTTGCAGTCGCGTCAGGCCGGTTCGGCGACGCCCACCTGATCGGCGTGCTGGACCATGCCCGTCAGCTTGGCCACCGCCCCCGGCTGGATTTCGTGCGCCAACAGCCGGTCGAGATCGACTGGTCTCGGCATCGAAAGCTGTCCGCGCGGGATACGCTTGAAGCCGAGGGGGCCGTAATAAGGCTCGTCGCCAACCAGGACCACCGAGGGCCAGCCATCCTTGGTCGCGGCTTCGAGCGCCATCGCCACCAGCTTGCGGCCGATACCCAGGTTCTTATAGGCAGGCCGCACCGCAAGCGGCCCCAAAAGCAGCGCCGAGCCGTCGCCGGCGACGATGTGTGTCATGCGCACGGAGGCGATGACGGTTCCGCCGTCGACAGCGACGAAAGACAGGCTGCGCTGGTGCGGGCCGCCTTCACGGATCTTGTAGGCGGCGCGGGTGAACCGGCCGGGTCCGAAAGCTTCTTCGTTGATGGATTCGATTTCGGCGTCGTGCGCCGGGGTTTCCGGCAGATAAATCACGTCGGCAAGGCTCATGGTCTTTGCGTTCCGGTATACGAGGAAAGAGTGCGTCAGACGGCGGCGTTCGCCAGTCCGCGCTTCATCAAGCGTGGGCGCTCTTTCGTCGTCGGTCGAACCGGATCGTTGCAAAGAAGTCGAACATGGAATTGTCCGCTAGCATCAAATGTTGCGCATCGCAATCGGCGTTTTTGCCGGTGTTGCGCCAGCATTTGACGGTGTGTTCAGCCAGGCGGCGTTTCGGAGCCGGCGCGCCTGCCCTAAATGGGAGTGAATTGAAACAAGGAAAGCCATCATGGGATTGCTGGTCGACGGCAAATGGCAGGACCGCTGGTACGACACCAAACAAAGCGGCGGCAAGTTCGAGCGCACCCAATCGCAATGGCGTGACTGGGTGACCGTCGACGGCAAGCCGGCCGAAGGGCGATCCCGCGGGTTCAAAGCGGAACCGGGACGTTACCACCTCTACGTTTCACTGGCCTGTCCGTGGGCTCACCGCACGCTCATCTTCCGCGCCTTGAAAAAGCTCGAAGGCATCATTTCAGTCTCGGTCGTGCATCATTTCATGGGCGAGAACGGCTGGACCTTCCGCGTCGCGGACGGCGCGACCGGCGACACGCTCTATGGGCTCGATTTCCTGCATCAGGTCTACACAAAGGCTGACCCAACCTATAGCGGCCGCGTCACCGTGCCGGTTTTATGGGATCGGAAGGAAGAGACCATCGTTTCCAACGAATCTTCCGAGATCATCCGCATGCTGAATTCGGCCTTTGACGAATGGGGGGACGCGACAGTCGATTTTTATCCCCAGGCGCTGCGCGCCGAGATCGATGCCGTTAACGCGGACATCTATCGGGCCGTCAACAACGGCGTCTATCGTGCCGGCTTCGCCACCACGCAGGCCGCATACGAAGAAGCGTTCGGTGAACTGTTCGCCACGCTCGACCAGCTGGAGAACAGGCTTTCGCATCAGCGCTATCTGGTCGGAGATCGTATTACCGAGGCGGATTGGCGGCTGTTCACGACACTGGTTCGCTTCGACCCCGTCTATGTCGGCCATTTCAAATGCAATCTGCGCCGCATCGCCGACTATCCAAACCTGTCGAACTATCTGCGCGAGCTCTATCAGGTGCCGGGCGTGGCCCCGACGGTCAACATGCAGCACATCAAGGCGCATTATTACGCCAGCCATCTCACCATCAATCCAACCGGCATCGTGCCGGTAGGGCCGCAGCTTGATTATCTGGCCCCACACGATCGGAGCCGCTTCCGGAAGGCTCGCTGACTTACCAGTAAGGCGAAACCGGCGCGTCGTCGAAGACTTCGGCGATGCGCTTCAGCGTCGCCGGCGTCGTGCCCTCGGGCAAACGGTCGAGCGGGAAGAAGCCGGCCTCGGCGATCTCGAAGTCGGGCCGTTTTGGTGCCGTCTGCTGGAAGGCTTCGACCAGGTAGAAGCCGACATGGTCGCGTGGGCTCGAAACGGCGTTGAGGTGGATGGATTTCAGCACCGGTGGCCCGGCAAGGGCGATGTTGCCTTCTTCGGCGAGCTCGCGTGTCAGCGCCTGTTCCATGGTTTCGCCCTTCTCCACGCCGCCGCCCGGCAACTGCCAGCCAGGCACGTAGGTATGGCGGATCAGGAAGACTGAATTGCTGGCGCGATCGTGGATCAGCCCGCGCGCGCCAAGCGTCATCGGCCGCTTCAGCAGGAAGAGCATATGGAAGAGCCTTGCCCTCACGCCCGGCCAGCCGGTCTGGCGAAACGGCATTTCCGGGTCCGTGCCGCTCATGGCATGAGAAACCACGGGTGGATTGCCGGCGGCTGCTCGCTTAAGAAGACATGATGTACAGGCTTGCGCATATTTCCGACGCTCATCTCGGACCGTTGCCCGGTGTAACCTATCGCGACCTCGCGTCCAAGCGTGTGCTGGGTTATGTCAATTGGCAGCGCAACCGCCGCCGCACCATGCACGACGCCATCATCGACACGCTGGTTACGGACATCAAGGCAAGCGATGTCGACCACATTGCCGTGACCGGCGATCTGGTCAATCTGGCGCTGGACGGCGAGATCGAGATGGCCCGGTTGTGGCTGGAAACGCTTGGCGCCCCGCATGACGTCTCCGTGGTTCCCGGCAATCACGACGCTTATGTGCCGGGCGCTTTCGACAAGGCCTGTCGGGCCTGGGCGCCATGGATGTGCGGAGACGGTGCCAATCATGCCGTCGATCGCCATAGTTTTCCCTATCTCAGGGTGCGTGGCGAGATCGCGCTGATCGGCGTGTCGACGGCGCGTGCGACGGCGCCGTTCATGGCCAACGGCTTTTTCGAAGAGCAGCAGGGTGCGCGGCTGGCGCGGCTTCTGGAGGAAACGGGCCGGCGCGATCTGTGTCGAGTGATCCTTATCCACCACCCGCCCGTGCGCGGTGCTCTCGCCCAGCACAAGCGCCTGTTCGGTATCAAGCGGTTCCAGGCCATCGTCAGGGAACACGGTGCCGATCTCGTGCTGCATGGTCATTCGCACGATCCGACGCTCTACTGGATTGGACGCGTCCACAAAGTACCGGTCGTGGGTGTGGCCGCAGCGGGGCAGGGGCTTGGTGGCCGGCACCCGGCGGCGCAATACAATCTGCTCGACATCGGCAGGGTGGACAGCGGCTGGCGGATAAAACTGTCGCGGCGTGGCTTGACCGGGCCTGCGCTGACGCCAGCGGAACTGCTGACAATGGAGTTGGGCGCGGAGCCGGAAAAATCTACGGCTTGACGCTGTCGATCAATGCTACGACGCGTTCCCAGAACAGGGCGGCGGAGATGGCGAGACCAACAACAGCTCCGGTAAGGACAAGGCCGAGCCCGCCAAGGAACGAGCGACCGCGCGAGGGGTGAACGACGGCTCGCAACGGTGGTTCGGCTTCCGCCGCTGACGGTCGGATCAACCCGCTTGCCGGCTCGACTCCACCTTCCAGCAGGCGCTGGCGCTCGACCATGCGCTCGGCGACGTAACGTGTCACCTGGTCGGCGACTGCCTTCATATCGGTGGATTCAGCCAGCACAACACGACCGACACGGGTGTCCTTCAGGAAGCGGTAGCAGCGGCGGTCCCGGCCCATCGCGACATGGCTGACGGCATCGATCCACAGCCTTGGCTGCAGACCGGAAGAGAGCGCGAAATCGAAATAATCGACGTCGGCAGGCACCTCGGCGAAGATGGGCGCCAGTTCCGCAGCCAGCAGTTCGAGCCGCATGCGGTGCGCCTCGCGCATGTCGACGACGACATCGTCACGATCGGCCAGTGCGTTCTTCACGTCGCGGACAGCGTCGGAGAGCCTGCGCGCCTGGTTCAACGGGGTCACGGTTTCGCCTGTTTCCGGCATTGCCTTGCCTCACGGTTTGGTTAATCACCGGTTAACACAAACCTTGTCGCTTTGCACTCACGGCAATCGTGTCGGCAGGATCAGACGCTGTTCCTGATTATCCCCCGCAGCAATTCGACGATGAGGCCGGGAGCCTCGTCGGGCAGCATGTGGCCGGCGACCGGCACCAGGTGCAGGTCGAAACGGTCGGGCAGGGTATCGGCCTGGCTGACGGGAAGAACGCTGTCCAGAACGCCCCAGGCGACCGCGACGGGCATGGTCAATTTCGCCAGCAGGTCGGCCGGAATGACACCTTGCCGACCGCCCTTGGCGATTGTCGCGACGATCTCTCTGAGCTTCTTCAACTGGCCGGGGCGTGCGCGCATTGCCATGGCGTCGGCAACGATCCTGTCGGAGACAATATGGCCCGGGCCTGACATAGCGGCCAGGCAGGCGCGAATTTCATCCGGGTCTTCGGCGGCCGCAAATCGGCGCAACAGGTCGGCGTCGATCTCTTCCCCGTAGCCGCCGGGCGCAAGCAGGGTCAGCGACGCGAAGCGGTCCGGGTCGGCCAGCGCGATCAGCGTGGCGATTGCACCGCCCATCGAGTGGCCGACGAGATGGGCGCGGCCGATGCCGCGTTCAACCAGATCGGCCAGGATCGCTTCCGCCATGCGTTTTGGCGAGCGCGCGCTTTCGGCCTCGAGCGAGGCGCCATGGCCGGGAAGGTCATAGGCGATCAATCCCGCCTCGGTTGCAAGCTGGGGCACGATATCGGCCCAAACGGCATGCGAACCGCCAACCCCGTGCAGCAGCACGATGGTTTCCGGTCCGGTTCCCTGGATGTTTGCGAAGAGGCTCATGGGCTCCTCAAGTAGCGCCGCTTAGTCCCGCCGTTCGAAGCCCCTGGATGAATTTTTCCACCATTCCAGGGGGATAGTTCCGCTTGGTGAATGTCGCTCGCGGGTTGGCGACAAAAGCGGGGAAGTTCGCATTCAACTGGCCGATGATGTCGTTCACCATTTGCTGGTTGCCCACCTCACTGGCTATCACCAATCGGCTGGTGAGGAAAAGCGGGTTGGGGGCCGCGGTCGCGATCGGACTGATCGCTTTCGCCGCCAGTTCCTTGTCTCCTTGCATATAGGCTCCGGCGAAAAGTCCGTAGTCCCACCAGGCTGCGTGGGCTCCATCCGCAGCGTCGATCGCCTGGATCATGGTCGAGGTGCCCTTGACGTAGTCGCCGCTGAAAATCAGCGCATAGGCATAAGATGCGATTGCCTGCGGGTCGTAGGGGTTCATCTGATAGGCCTTCGACGTCCACTGCACCGTATCGGTCCAGATGCCCAGCCGGTTGGAGATGTAAGCTTTCGCATTGTAGGCGCGTGGGCTCGACGGGTTGGCCTGGATGGCGCGTTGCGCGAACTCGCCCGCCTTGTCGAGCGAGGAATTCAGCGGGTAGGCGTAGCGCCAGATCAGGCCGGTCGTCGTCAACGTCGAGAGGCTCGAATACACCATGGACGATTTGGCGTGATTGGCGGCCAAGGCCTCGAAACAACGATATGCCTTTTCGTGAACCTTGGCATTGGCTTCCAGCTCGAAGGCGTTCTCCAGGATGAGGCAGGCGGTGAGGCCTTTGGCAAAACCGTTGCGCTCCAGAAATGTATAGATGAGGCCGGAAACTGGAGTTGTGTCCCCTAGGATCTTACCGATCTGGGGTTCGATCTGTGCGCTTGTCGTGTCCGAAACCGCGATTGTGCGGGACAATGCCACGGTGCCTGTCTGCAGGTTCTGCAGTTCCACGGTTACCCAGCCCGTGCCTGGCCCGGGCGTGATGTTGAAGACAAAACTCGTCGCGTCGGCGGCCTTGTTGCGATCGTCAGCCGGATCGCGGCCGATGAAATTGACGGTCTCGAAACGGGAAAGTCCCGCCCGCAGGGCAGCGGCAACCTGCTCGGTGGCCGGATCGGCCTTTTTTGAAACGACATAGGCGATCGGCAGGTCTTCAGGTCCGACGCCGATATTGGCATCGGAGTGCGCCGGCGGGTTCGCCGATGCAGTGGCCCGGCCGAGACCGGCATTTTCCAGCGCGCTGACGAGCTTGTCGGTCATTTCCTCCGGCACGAATTTCCATTCTTCCAGCATGCTGCGGGGATTGGCCGCAAAGTCGGGAAACTTCGTCCGTATTTGATCCAACAACGCACTGGCCTTGCGGCGGTCGTCGGATTGGGAAGCGACGATCAGCCGTGCCGCCAGGAAGCGGGCGTCCGCGCCAGCCGCGGTCAGGGAAAGCGCTGCACGCGTGGCGATCTGCTGGTCCCCCAGCATGAACGCGCCACAGAACAGCTTGTAGTCCCACCATGCCGGGTGAACTGCGCCGGAGCCATCGATTGCCCGGGTCAGCAGAGCCATGCCGTTCTTGTAGTCGCGCTTGAAAAACAGGGCCGAGCCATAGTTAGCCGCGGTTGCCAGATCGTATGGATTGAGATCGTAGGCCATCTTGGCCCATTTGACCGTGCCTTCCCGATCACCCAGCCTGCTCGCGACGAACGCCTTTGCCCCATAGGCCTGGGAACTGTCGGGGTCGATTTCCACGGCATGTTGGGCAAGCGTTGCCGCCTTTTCCACCGTTGCGTCTTCCGGGTAGCGAAAATCCCAAATCAGCGAATTCAGTATCAGATTGCTCAATTCGGCATAGACGAGGGTGGATTTGGCCCCGTTGCGCTCGATCATTTCCAAACACTGATAGGCGTTTTTGAACGATTCCAGCTGGGGGTGGACCCTGGCGGAGTTGCTAAGCAGCAGGCATCGCGTCAGCCCCCGCTGGAGCCCGACCTGCTGGAGATAGCTGTAGATCGTACCGGGCACCGACGCCGTTTCGGCCAGTATGTTGCCGACGCTGTTGTCGATCTGCGACGCCGTTGCGTCGAACGCTTCCAGTTTCCGTACCGACAGGACACGCCCGGTTGCCAGGTTCTGCAATTCGACCGTCACACTGCCCGTTGTCGGACCGGGCTGCACGTGGAAGGAAAAACTGGTTGGCGTCGGTTTCGACGGGACCTCTTTCCTGACAAATTCCAGGGTGTCGAAGCGGGACAAGCCATCACGCAGGGCTGCAATCACACGTTCCGAGGCGGTGCTGCTCTCCGTGTTCACCAGATAGACGGTCGGCAAATCCTCCAGGCCTGGCACGGGCACGGCAACGGAGGGCGTCGGCGGTACGGTGGGCGAGGCCACCATGCTGGCATATTCCAGGGAGGCCGTCTTGAAAGCCTGCACCAGCTTCTCGCTCAGATCGTCCGGATAGTGGTTCTTGACGAATGTCGCGCGTGGATCTTCCGCGAATGTGGGAAACTTGTCTTTGATCTCGGTCAGCAGGCGCGCCACTTCCGCCTTGTTGCCATTGTGCCTGGCAACGATCAGTTGCGCCAAGAGATATTCGGGCAGCGGCTCCACGGCCGCCAGCGCCAGGGCGGCCCGTCTCTGCAGCTCCGGATTGCCCGTCATGAAGGCGCCCTGGAACAGCGCGTAGTCGAGCCATTTGCCATGCGGATCGGCAAGGTCGAGGCCGCGCGCCAGAAGTGCCGTTCCTTCGCTATACGAGCCCGCCATCACAAGGGCCCAGCCATAGTGGTACATGGTCCTCAGATCGTAAGGGGCGGCGTCGTAAGCCTTCTTTGCCCAGCGAACCCGTTCCTGTGAATTCCCAAGAACCCCCTCCGCATAGGCGGCCATGCGAAACGCGCGGGAACTCGTGGGGTCGATCTGGATGGCCTTGTTCACGAAGACCATCGCCTGCTGCACGCTTGAGGTTGCTGGATATGGATAGGCCCAGACGGTTGCATCCAGCTCCAGGCCGGCAAGGAGCGCATAGATAAAGGCCGACTTTTCGCCGCGTGCGATCAGGTTCTCCAGGCAGCGGTAAGCTGCCTCATGGCTCTTGGCGCCTTGATTGGAGGCATAGGCTCTGCCGAGGAGCACGCATGCGGTGAGGTCGTTCTGCAAGCCGTTCTGCTCGATATAGCCGTAGATCGAGCCAAACTGGCCAGTCACGTCACCCAGTATCTTGGCGACGCGATCGGTCACCTGCGAGGCGGTGGTCTGGAACGAGGTCAGGGTTTCGGAAGTCAGGATGCGGCCCGTCTTCAGGTTCTGGACCTCGATCGTGACATTTCCGACCGTCGTGCCGGGTTTGACATTGAAGACAAATGACGTCGGGTTGACCTGCTGCGGCGGGTCCTGACGAGGGTCCCGATCAATGAATTGGATGGTCTCCAGATGGGCAAGGCCGGAACGCAATATCGCTTCGACGCGCTGGACCGGCGGAGTGTTTCCCTCGACGACCAGGGAAATCGCCGGGAGTTTTCCCAACGTCTCAACGATGGTGGAATCCGGGGCAGGCGTGGCGGAAGCACCCGCCGCGACCGGCGTCCGCCCGGGTTCATCGGCCTGTCGCAGCAGGAGTATGACCAGAACGACCATGACGACGAGAAAAATCGCGGCGAAGACCCAAAACGCCCGCAAATGGCGAGGCGGGATCATCAAAGTGCCGGACGATCCCGGTGTTTGACGCCTATCCGCTTCGGCCGCCGGCGCCTTGGCTGGCGCGGCAGGCGAAGGGTGTTCGCTGGCCGGAGAAATCTGTGGCTGCAGCGAGGGCGTAATCTGGTGGAACGGTACGCCTGTTTCAGTCACCTCATATTGGGGCACATAGCCGCCGCGGGGGATGGTGATGCGAATGGGGTCGTTGACCCCCTCGGTCGCCGAATATTGCTGGAGCAGCTCGCGGAGCCGGCCTGCCTGCACGCGCACCACCGCGTCGGTGGATGGGTCGAAGCCGGCATCCTTGCCGAAGACGTCTACGGCGATCGCAAAGCCCTTCAGCCGGCTGGCTTCGCCGGCCTGTTCTCGCTCTACAAGGTAACGGAGTAACTCACGCGCACGCTCTGAGCGTCCAAATGTTTGGCTCGCCAGCAATTTCTCAAGCGTTTCGCGCACTGCGGGGGCGGCAGGCGTCGTATGCTGCAAGTGTCAACCTTTCAAGTCGGCACAAGTCATTTTTTTATCACGCATTTGCGCTCTGACACAAACGCTTCCCCAAGACCCGGGTTGAATCATTACAACCCCGGCTGGAAAAATCCAGCCGGGGCAACCCGTGAAATCAAGGGAATCAGCGGTTTTTTAGCCGATGATGCGGTTTACCGCCGATACAACCGCTTCGAGCGAAGCGGCGACGATGTTGGTGTTGATGCCGGCGCCGAAAGTCTTGCCGCCCGGATGCTCCATTTCGACATAGGAAACCGCCGAGGCATTCGAGCCACGCTGCAGGGAATGTTCGGAATAGTCGAGCACCGACATCTCGACGCCGACATGGCGCGAGAGCGCATCGACGAAGCCGTCGATCGGGCCGGTTCCCGTCCCCCTGATCGTCATTTCCTTGCCCCTGTCGAGGATAACGGCCTCGACGACGCGGCGGCCCTTCACTTCCGTATCGGGGAAGGTCTGATGGTCGATGAATTTCAGCCTGGCGCCGGGTTGTTCGACATAACGGTCGATGAAGCGGTCGTAGATGCGCTTGGCCGACACTTCCTTGCCTTCGGCATCCGTGATGGACTGGATGTCCTGGCTGAACTCGACCTGCAGGCTGCGCGGGAGATTGAGACCGTGGTCGGCCTGCAGAACATAGGCGATGCCGCCCTTTCCGGACTGCGAATTGATGCGGATGATCGCTTCATAGCTGCGGCCGACATCCTGGGGGTCGATCGGCAGATAGGGCACTTCCCACAGGGGTGTGTTGGCGACCTTGATCGCCTTCATGCCCTTGTTGATGGCATCCTGATGCGAACCGGAGAAAGCCGTGTAGACGAGTTCGCCGACATAGGGGTGGCGTTCCGGGATCTTCAGCTGATTGGAATATTCGTAGACATCCTTCATCCGGTTGATGTCGGAACAATCCAGGTCGGGATCGACGCCCTGCGTGAACATGTTCAGCGCCAGCGTGACGATGTCGACATTGCCGGTGCGCTCACCGTTGCCGAACAAGGTGCCTTCGACGCGGTCCGCGCCGGCCATCAGGCCGAGTTCGGTCGTCGCAATGCCGGTGCCGCGGTCATTGTGCGGGTGCAACGAGATGATCAGGTTTTCCCGGTTGTCGAGATGCCGGATCATCCACTCGATGCGATCGGCATAGACATTGGGCGTCGACATTTCCACGGTCGACGGCAGGTTGACGATGAGCTTGTTCTCAGGCGTCGGCTTCATGATCTCCGCAACCGCGTTGCAGATTTCCAGAGCGACTTCCAATTCCGTGCCGGTAAAGCTTTCGGGCGAGTACTGGAAGCGATAGCCGCCTCCGGCTTTCGCGGCCATGTCGGAGATCATCTTGGCTGCGTCGGTCGCAATCTGCTTGATGCCCGCGACGTCCTTCTGGAAGACGACGCGGCGCTGCAATTCGCTGGTCGAATTGTAGAAGTGCACGATCGGCGTCTTGGCGCCTTCGAGCGCCTCGAAGGTGCGGGTGATCAATTCCGGCCGGCACTGCACGAGCACCTGCAGGTCGACATTGTCGGGCACATTGCCTTCCTCGATGCACCAGCGAGCGAAGTCGAAATCGGTCTGCGAGGCCGACGGGAACCCGACCTCGATTTCCCTGAAGCCCATGTCGAGCAGCAACTGGAACATACGCGCCTTGCGCTCATGCCCCATCGGGTCGATCAGGGCCTGGTTGCCGTCGCGCAAATCGACCGAGCACCAGATAGGCGCCTTGTCGATCACCTTGTTGGGCCATGTGCGGTCAGTGAGACCTACCAACGGATAGGGCTGATATTTGCGTATCGCCTGCGGCATGCCCTTGGTGGACGCGTCTCGGATTTCTTCTCGTGCGTTCATCGTCTTTTCTCCCGGCGGCTTGCGGGGCCTCATTCCATGACGGCCATCGGTGCAAGCGGCACCACTACCTGATGTTCATTCGCTGAATGTGACTTGCGAGGAGCATGCACGCCATGCGGCGGTATCGACCGCCGGGTGCTCCTTCAGCGAGCCCGGCGATCGCCGATAAGGCCGAGAAGAAGCAGGGTCGCGGAAAGCGCGCGCACGGTCTCTCCAGCCAGGCTGGCCGAACGGGAGACAGAGGATGCGGGGCGCGTCGTCATGGCCGTTCTCTTACAGGAGCCTCCCCACGGAGGCAAGGGTAACGCTGCCGCACGGGTGAAAAGGCAGGGCACGGTTTTGCTTTGCGGTTTCATCTAAATGCGTCACATTTCTCCAGGTCTCGCCGTTGGGCACGGCGACCGGGAGGGCTGTTCATGAATTTCGTGTTCTTCTCGCCGCATTTCCCGTCGAACGGTGCCGATTTCTGCGATCGGCTCAAAAAAGCCGGCGCCACCGTGCTCGGCATCGGGGACGCGCCCTATGAGGCGCTGGCGCCAAGGCTGAAGAATGCGCTCAGCGAATACTACCTCATCGCGGATATGGAGAATTACGACCTGATCTATCGGGCGATGGGCCATTTCATTCACAAATGGGGCCGCATCGATCGTTTCGAGTCGCTCAACGAGCATTGGCTGGATCTCGAGGCCGGCATCCGCACCGACTTCAACATCGATGGTATCAAGCTCGACTATGTGAAGAACATCAAACGCAAGAGCCGCATGCGGGCGTCGTTCCGCAAGGCCGGCGTCAACGTCATCGCCCAACGCAAGACCTCGGAACGCTCTGGCGCCTTGGAATTCATCCGCCGTGTCGGCTACCCGGTGGTGGTGAAGCCGGATTCCGGCGCAGGTGCTGCCCACACCTACAAGATCTCGAATGTCGGCGAACTCGACGAATTCTTCCGCATCAAGCCGGAAGGGATGAGCTTCGTCATGGAGGAATTCATCGACGGGCTGGTGGTCACCTATGACGGACTGGTCAACCGGGACGGCGAGATCGTGTTTGCCGCCAGCACCAAATACGACGACTCCATCATGGATGTCGTCAACAAGAACAAGCATATGAGCTACACCTGCCGGCCCGATATCCCGCCGGAAGTGGAGGAAGCGGGCCGCAAGATCGTCAAGGCATTCGCCCTCAAGGAGCGGTTTTTCCATATCGAGCTGTTCGAGACCCGCCAGGGCAAGATCATCGCGCTGGAAGTGAACATCCGCCCGCCGGGCGCGTGGATGCCGGACGCTATCAACTACAGCTTCGACATCGACATCTATGCCGAATGGGCCAACATGGTGGTCCAGAACACGGTTGGCGGGCCGTTCAAGGGCAAGTATTTCACCGTCTATGCCAGCCGCAAGGACCATCTCCGCTATCGCCACAGCCATGACGATGTGTTAGCCGCGCACGGCGACAAGGTCGTGCACCACCAGGCCATCGAACAGGTTTTCAGCCGCGCCATGGGCAACTACGCCTACCAGCTGCGGTCGCGAGACCGTCAGGCACTGCGCGAAGCGGTCGACTACATCCATGCCGAGGAGGCTTGAGCGATGGACATTTCCTATCACAAGCGCTGGAGCGGCAAGCTGGGCCGCGACATGGAATACAAACGCTACGGCTATGCCGGGCGCCCGGTCGTCGTTTTCCCGACGTCGCAGGGGCGCTTCTACCAGTTCGAGGATGCGGGCGGCGTCAATTCGCTAGCCGACTTCATCGACACTGGCCGCATCCAGATTTTCACTGTCGACGGCATCGACAGCGAGAGCTTCTTCGACAAGCACGGCGATCCGGCTCACCGCATCGGCCGGCACGAGGCCTATTTCCGCTATGTCCGCGACGAGGCATTGCCGGAATTTGCAGCCACGGCCGCGGAGGCCAATGGCGGCCGCGTGCTGAAGCCATTGTTTTCGGGCTGCTCGATGGGCGGCTATCACTCTTCGAACTTCGTCTTCCGCAATCCCGATCTTGCCGCCGGCGTCATCTCGCTTTCCGGCGTCTATTCGACCCGCGGTTTCCTGGGCAGCACGCTGGCGGGCGACATCTTCTACAACTCGCCGCTCGACTATCTACCAGGCATCACCGACGAGGCGCTGCTTGCGCGGCTGCGTTCGCTGCGGCTCATCTTCTGTAGCGGCCAGGGTGCCTGGGAAGAGCAGATGCTGGTCGAAACGCATGCGCTGGAACGCATCCTGCGCGAAAAGGCGATCCCCGCCTGGGTCGATTATTGGGGTGGTGACGTCGCCCACGACTGGCCGTGGTGGCACAAGCAGCTGCCTTATTTCTTCGGCCGCTGGCTGGATGAAGACCTGAAGCACAGGCTGGACTGAAAGCCGGCAAACAACGCGGTCTCACGCGGGCTATCCTCAGCGTGAAGGTGCCCGACTGGCTTGCGTGCGTATGCATGAAGCCGTCGCCGTGTCGTTGTTGTCTGCTCTTCCCGATTATCGTAACCAACTCGTGCGCCCAAGGCGCATAGGGTGGGGGAGAGGAGGAATAGGATGAACTTTTCAAAATTGTCACGACGCGCCGCTTTGGCGCTCGGCTTGTCGGCGCTGTCTTTGGCGGCTGTCGCTTCGCCGTCTTCGGCGCAGCAGTTCCCGAACCGGACGGTGACGCTGGTGGTGCCGTTCGCCGCCGGTGGCTCGACCGATCTGGTGGCGCGTATCGTCGCGCAGAAAATGTCGGATGATCTCGGCCAGCAGGTCATCGTGGAAAACGTCGCCGGCGCCGGCGGCAATATCGGTGCCGATCGCGTCGCGCGTTCCGACCCGGACGGCTACACCATCTTGATGGGCACCGTCGCCACCCATGCGCTCAACCCGCTGATCCTGAAGACCAGGCCCTACGATCCCGAAAAGGATTTTTCGCCGGTCTCGCTGTTGGTCGTCGTGCCGAACGTGCTGGTGGTCAATCCGGAGTTGCCGGTCAAGAACGTCCAGGAACTCGTCGCGCTTCTGAAGGCCGAACCCGAGAAGTACTCCTATGCCTCGTCCGGCATCGGCACGCCCCTGCATCTTTCCGGCGAGCTGTTCAAGATCATGGCTGGCGTGGATATGCAGCACATACCCTACAAGGGCGCCGGGCCGGCGTTGAACGACGTCGTCGCCAACCAGGTGCCGATCATGTTCGACAATTTGCCGTCCTCGTCCTCCCACATCAAGGGTGGCACGCTGAAGGCGCTGGGTGTGACGACGGCCAAGCGCGTCCCGTCCTTCCCCGATCTTCCGACCATCGCGGAATCCGGGGTGCCTGGCTACGAAACCTACACCTGGAATGCGCTGTTTGCGCCTCCCGGCACGCCGAAGGAGGTCATCGATCGCCTCAACGCCTCGGCGACCAAGGCGATGAAGGACCCGGCGGTGATTGCAAGGATGGGCGATTTCAGCGCCACCATCGTCGGCTCGACGCCGCAAGAACTCGGTGCCCACGTCAAGGCGGAACTCGCCAAATGGGAGCCGATCGTCAAGGAAGCCAAGATCCAGGTCGATTGACGATGGTCTGCCGGCGGGGGCTCCTTTGCTCCCGCCGCTTTTGGCCGAGATCAGGGCTGGTCGAGCCCATAACCTCCGGCCGGTTCGGTCTCGAACTGGAAGTCGAAACCGGCAATCATCGGACGGGCCTTGGCAATTGCAGCCTGAACGTCCGGCCGGTTGAGCGAAGCCTTGTGGCTCGCGGCATCGACCCAGACCTCGGTCACCCAGATCGCTGTGGTGTCGGCAGGGTCGCGGGCGACGATGTAGTTGAGACAGCCCGGCATGGAGTCGGTGGCTTCCAGCAGGAGCTGCAGCAGGTCTTCGCGCTTGCCGGGAGTTGCACGCATCTTTCCGATCAGGCCATACATCAGGGGCTCCCTTCAACCTCTGTCATTGGCGGCGATCATCGAACGAAGTCGGGGTCGATATCAAGGTCTTAGATAGACATAGCCGGCACCTTGCAGTTCGGCGAGCTTGACGACCCCGCCTTTGTCGGCGCTGACGAAGCCCGTGAACAGGTCCGGCAGTCCTATGTTCATGCCATGCATGGTATTGGCGCAGGCATGCGGCACCAGCCCCTGTTTGACCAATCCGGCAAAGCGGCCGGAGATCGCCGCCGAGGCGCTCGCGCTTCTGAAAGCCTCCAGCGCCGGGCCATGAACCACCAGGGCGATTTCGACGTTTCCGTCTGTGCCCTCATAGTGGTTCTTGATGTTGCCCAGCACGAAGGCGACCTTGTCGAGGTCGCTGAGATGATAGGCGACCTTTTGCCGGTTAGGCTTTGCTGTAGCCGCGCCGGCCGGGCCCGATACGAGCGTGACGCCGATGCTGGCGAGCAGTCCGCGAAACATATCCCTGCGAAGCATGAAGCCCTCCTGTCCGGGCTGCGCGATGCGCGTGGCCTTGTGCCGATTCCTAGCATAAAATCGACCGCGACAGGTCCTTGTGGGGGATGCGATGAAAGCGTCGAAGATTATCACGACGGCCAGTCTCGGCATTGCGTGTGCGCTCGTCCTGACCGCGGCTGTAACCGCTGACGAACTGGCGCCGTTGAAGCAACTCAGCCCGGATGGCGGCAGCGCCTGTTTTGGCCGCGTCTACGATGCCGACCATCTGAAGGCGCATCCGCGCCAGAAGGTGGCACGCATCTTCTTCTATTACGGTCCCGATCCGGTCAGCCGGCCGAGCGAGGATCCGTCCGACGGCCTGGCCTCCGCCGGCTACAACGGCTTCATGACGACGACAGTGCGCGGTGCAAGGGAACCAGAATGGGTCGGCGGCTGGTGCCGCGCTTCAGAAGAAGAGGGCGGTGCAGGCAAGATCCGCTGCGGCATGGAATGCGATCGTACCATGGCCGAACTGTCCCTCGACGCGGAGGGAAGACTGGTGGTCGGCGGTGTCGCTCGCGATATCTATCTGGGTGGCGGGTCCGAGGACGAACTCGGCAAGGCCGAATACGACCGGCAGGCGCTCGGCGCGGACGACGACGGCTTCCGGCTGGAGCGCAAGCCGGCGGCCGACTGCAAGGCGGAATTCGCCCGTATCGATCCCGTCGATCCGGCGCTCGGCGATCCGCTGCGTGTCAGGCTGAAGCCGGACCAGCCCTTTTGCTACGGCCGCGACTATTCGGTCGAGCATCTTGCCTCGCACCCGAACCAGCTGACGCAAACGATCCGCGTCTTTCGCAGCGGTGCTGAAGTCGCGGCCTTCGCGGCCAAAGGCAAAGCCGCGAGCTGGCCGAATGGCGCCGACCTCGTGGTTGCCGTCACCACCCGCCAGAAGGCGACAAGAAGCGTGCAGACCTATTCCTGCGAGGGCGAGGCGGATCAATGGCGTTGCGTGGCGACCGCGCCGGCGGGCGACGGTCCGTCATGCGATCTTTCGCAAAAGGAAATCTATCTGCGTCGCGGCGCCAACGGCACGATGATGCTGGCCAATCCCAAGGCAAGCCTGCCATTCGCCCCGCTATGCCAGGCGGATGCAGCAACCGAGACGAAATCCGACGACAGGGTTTTCCGCTTGCAAGCGATGCCGCAAGCCGCCTGCGCGCAATAGGCTCAGGCGAACGGAACGGCGACGGTGCCCTTGGGCAGCTTCGCCTCGTCGTCGGGCTCCACGTGGATGGTGATGCGCACCGAGGGGATCTCGGCCTTCAGCGCGTCTTCTATGCGGTCGCAGATGGCGTGGCTTTCGGCGACCGTCATGTCTGCCTCCACGACCATATGGAACTCGATGAAGGTGGCGCGGCCGGCGATGCGGGTCTTGAGGTCGTGGACCTCCAGCGCACCCTTCGAGTTGGACGAGATGATGTCGCGGATGCGCAGGTGTTCCTCATTGTCGACGGCGCGATCCATGAGGCCGCTCAAGGATTCGCCCATGACCCGCCAGCCCTGGTAGAGGATGTTCAGCGCCACGATCAGCGCAAGCAGCGGGTCGAGCACATGCCAGCCGGTGAAGATGGCGCCGATCAGGCCGATCAGGACGCCGGCGGAGGTCACCACGTCGGTCATCACGTGCCGGCCATCGGCGATCAGTGCCGGCGACTTCTCGGCGCGCCCGACGCGGATCAGGATGAAGGCCCAGACCGCGTTGACGATCGCAGCGCTGGTGTTGATGCCGAGACCCATCCAGGGCTGTTCCAGCGGTGTGGGATTGCGCAGCGAATCCCACACTTTGGCGATGATGAGCAGCGCCGCCACTACGATCAGCACGCCTTCAAGCACCGCTGAAAAATACTCGGCCTTGTGGTGGCCAAACGGATGGTCGCTGTCGGCTGGCATGTGGCTGATCTTGATCGCCCATAAAGCGGCGATCGCGGTCACCACATTGGCGATCGATTCCAGCGCGTCGGAATAGAGCGCCACCGAGCCAGTCATGCGCCATGCGATGATCTTCAGTCCCGTCACCGCGAAGGCGACGATGATCGACCAGAAGGCGAGCGTGACCACTCTCTGCTTGGAGGCACTCTTGGCTGCGGCGACTGTCATTTCAGGCTAGGCTGCCTTTTCCTTGGCTTTGCGCGGCATATGCGCCACGACATTTTCGATCATGCGCATGCCGGCATTGTGACCGAGGGTCATGATCGATTCGGGATGGAACTGCACGGCCGCGATCGGTTCCTTCTTGTGTTCGAAGGCCATGATGACGCCATCCTCGGTCTCCGCGGTGACGATAAAATCGTCGGGCAGGCGGACCGGATCGGCGAAGATCGAATGGTAGCGGCCGACCGTCACTTCCTTCGGCAGACCAGAGAAAATGACCCCCGGTTTCGAGACCCGAATGCGCGATGGCTTGCCGTGCATGGGAATGGCGAGCTGCCTCAGTTCGCCGCCATAGGCTTCGGCCAGCGCCTGCAGGCCGAGGCAGACGCCGAAGATCGGCAAGTCGCGCTGCCTGGCTTTCTTGATGGTGGCGGCGCAGTCGAAATCCTTCGGCGTGCCGGGCCCGGGCGAAAGCACGACGAGGTCCGGCTTCAGGCGGTCGAAGATTTCGTCGGGAACCGGCGTGCGCACCGTCGAGACATTGGCGCCGGTCTGGCGGAAGTAGTTCGCCAAAGTGTGGACGAAGCTGTCTTCATGGTCGACCAAAAGAATGTTCACGCCCTCGCCGACGCGGGCCGTGGTGCGTTCGACGCCGGTCGAGTTTCCGGTCTTGGCGTCGCGAATGGCGGAAAGCATGGCGGAGGCCTTCAGTTCGGTTTCGGCTTCTTCTTCCTCGGGAATGCTGTCGAACAGCAGCGTCGCACCGGCGCGCACTTCGGCGATGCCATCCTTGATGCGAATGGTGCGCAGCGTCAGGCCGGTATTCATGTCGCCGTTGAAATGCACCATGCCGATGGCGCCGCCATACCAGGCGCGCGGGCTTTTTTCGTTCTGTTCGATGAAGCGCATCGCCCACAGCTTTGGCGCTCCGGTCACCGTCACCGCCCAGGCGTGGGAGAGGAAAGCGTCGAAGGCATCCATGCCTTCGCGCAGACGGCCCTCGATGTGGTCGACCGTGTGGATCAGGCGTGAATACATCTCGATCTGGCGGCGGCCGATGACACGCACCGAACCCGGCTCGCAGACGCGGCTCTTGTCGTTGCGGTCGACGTCCGAGCACATGGTGAGCTCGGACTCGTCCTTCTTGGAATTGAGCAGTTTGAGAATCTGCTCGCTGTCGGAGATGGCATCGTCGCCGCGCTTGATGGTGCCGGAGATCGGGCAGGTCTCGACGCGGCGGCCGTTGACGCGCACGAACATCTCCGGCGACGCGCCAATCAGATATTCGCCTTCGCCGAGATTGATGAAGAAGGAATAGGGCGAGGGGTTGATGGTCTTCAGCCGCCGCGCGATTTCGGAAGGCGCGGTCTCGCAGCGTTCGAAGAACATCTGGCCGGGCACCACTTCGAACAGGTCGCCGCGCTTGAAGCTGTCCATGGCGTTGCGCACCAGCTTGGCGTATTCGCCGGGCTCATGATCGCCGCGCGGCGGAATGCGGTCCGCCGGCTTGAACGGCTCGACGACGCGGTCGCGCGGCAGGCCCTCGGTGGAGAACCCGTCGGCGGCGAATTCATAGCGGTCGACCCAGGCCTTGGCCGAATAGTGGTCGACGACCAGGATCTCGTCGGGAAGGAACAGGACGAGATCGCGCTGGCTTTCCTTGCGCTCCAGCTTGAGCTCAACCGGGTCGAACTGAAAAGCGAGGTCGTAGCCGAAGGCGCCGTAGAGGCCGAGATTGGCGTCTTCGGCGGTCTTGAACAGCGCCGTGAAGGCGCGTAGCACCGTGAAGACCGACGGAACCCGCGAGCGCTCCTCCTCGGTGAAGACGCGGCCGGGCTCGGCGATCTTCAGCGCCAGCCGCCGCTTCGTCGTCTGGGTGACGGCAACGTCCTCAAGGTCGGAGAGATGGCGTGCGACAACCATCAGCATCATCTCGCCGCGTGCGTTCAGCGCCTCGATGCGCATCGCGCGGCCGCGCGCCGAGATCATCAGCGGCGGGTCGATGATGGCGGTATCCCAGCGGGTATAGCGGCCGGGATATTCGTAGTTGGAGGAAAACACCGCGCCTGGGCGCGAATTCAGTCCGTCGATATAGGATTCGATCGCGCCCGCATAAGCAACGTCATGGCGTTCCCGCGTAATCGCCACGCCACCCGCCGTTACGAACCGCTCGGCGCCGTTCTCCAGAATTTCCACCGTCATTGCCATCTCCCTGTTCCGCCGCGGCGAGGTCTGGAGGCATCTCTGGAAAACAAAAGGCCGCCGGACTTCTCCTGCGGCCATCTCGATTGTTCACGCGCACGCGCTTCGACAGGCCGCTGTTAGCTGGCCCACCACCAAATGCTCTTGATCGACTTCGTGCACATGGCAAATTCCATAGCCGCGAACGGTTTCCCGCGCAACCGGATTTCCACGCTTGACCCTCACGCCGCGTCAGAGCCTATCTCGGTCAGGTCACGAGGTGTGGTGGATGAATACCTACACGGTCAGCGAACTGGCGGAACTCGCCGGCATATCGGTGCGGACGTTGCATCATTACGACGAGATCGGGCTGTTGAGACCCGCGCGCGTCGGCGACAACCGCTACCGGTACTATGGCGAGGAGGAATTGCTGCGGTTGCAGCAGATCCTGATCCAGCGCGAGCTCGGCCTGTCGCTTGGCGAAATTGGCGCCGCGCTCGACGATCCGGGCTTCGACCGGCTTCAGTCGCTGGTCAAACAGCGCGAGCGGCTGGAAGCCGAGGCCAAACGCTACCGACGCATGCTGAAAACCATCGACCGCACCATCGCCAAACTGAAAGGAGAAAAGGCGATGAAGGATCAAGACCTCTACAGCGGCGTGGTGTCGCTGCAAAAACAGGCCGAATACGAGGCCTGGCTGATCGAGCGCCATGGTGAGAATGTTCACGCCGAGATCGACGCGAACAAGGTGAAGACGCAGTCGATGCCTTCGGATGAACTCGCTGGCCTGATGCAGGAACTGAAGCAGATCGAGGATGCCTTGGCCGAGGCCATGCGGGAAGGCGCGCCGCCGCAGGCCCGCTCGCTCGATCCGCTGGTCGGCCGGCACCGCGACTGGGTCGCCACGACATGGAGCAAGCCCTGCACACCGGACGCCTATGCGAACCTCGCCGATCTCTACGAATCGCATGCCGATTTCGTCGCGCGCTACGAGACCATCGCCAAGGGTTTCGGCGCGTGGCTGCCGGCCGCGATGCGTGCGTGGGCCAGGCGGCAGGGGGAGGGCTGCTGACGATCCTGCGCCGACCTATGACGATCTTTCCGCCAGGTCGCGGCGGAGGAATTCGTCCAGGCGCTCGACCGCGGGCGTCGCCGACAAGGGATTGCGCATGATGCCGATTTCTAGATCGGGAAGCGGCGGCAATCCTTCGTTTTCGCCAATGATGCGCAGCGACGGCGGCACGCTGAGCTGCGCCAGTCCGGCAACCGCCAGCCCCGCCTGCACGACCGCGACGAGGCCGAGCAGGCTGGCGCTGGAATAGGTGCAGTGGAAGGCGCGGTCGGTCTTGGCCAGCACGTCCAGCATGTTCAGCCGCGCCGCGCAGCCCGGTTCGAACAACGCCACCGGCAACGGGTCCTTCTCCCAGGCGACATGATGGGGCGAGGCCACCCATACGCAACGCTCCAGCCGCAGCACCTCCAGCGGCTGGTCGGGCAGGCGGGTGATGATCGCAAGATCGAGCCGGCCTTCCGCCATCGTCTTCACCAGCGCGGTCGATTGCTCGCAGACGAGTTCGACCGTCACCAGCGGGTGTGCGGCCGAGAACCGCGACAGCACCGGCGGCAGCAGATAGGCCGCATAATCGTCCGGCACGCCGAGACGGACGCTGCCTGCCTCTTCCGGTCGCGTCACGCTCGCCCAGGCCTCGTCCGAGAGCTTGAGCAAACGGCGGGCATAGACCAGGAACTCCTCGCCGGCGGCGTTGGCCGTCACCGCCTTCGGCGTGCGTATCAACAGCTGCTTTCCGAGCGTCTGTTCGAGCCGCTGCATCTGCATGCTGACGGCAGACTGGCTACGCCCAACGCGCGGGGCGGCGCTGGAGAAGCTGCCGCTCTCGATGATGGCGACGAATGTCTTCAAAAGATCGAGGTCGAGAAGCGGTGTCATAGCGCTATCAGCATATCGAATAGCTAATACCAAATCTATTCGTTTGCGTGAAAGAGCGGAGACTGGCTTGCTGCTCGTCGGCATCCTCTGGAAGACGCTGCATGACCCAGGCATCGAGCCCTCGCTTTCCCGCGCTGAACCTGTCCGTTGCCATGATGATCGCTGGCACGGTCGGCGCCTTTGTCACCGAAGCCGGGCTCGACCCCATCACCACCGTGTTCTGGCGCTGCGCTTTCGGAACGGTCTTCCTCGGCGCCTGGTGCCTGTTGCGCGGCTACCTGCCCGATCCGGGTCTCTCGCCGGCGCGGCTCGCGCGGGCGGCGCTGTGCGGTGTCTGCATGGTGCTGAGCTGGACGGCATTCTTCGCCGGTTTCGCCAAGACCTCGATCGCCGTCATGACGATCATCTATCACATCCAGCCGTTCTTCGTGGTTCTGATCGGCGTGGTCTTTCTTAAGGAACGGGTGAGTGCCGACCAGGTCATCTGGATGGTCTCGGCATTTGTCGGCGTCGTGCTGGCCAGCGGCCTCGTCGCTTCCAACACGGTTGTGACCGCGACATGGGCGTTCGGCATCCTGATGGCGCTCGGCGGCGCGCTGCTCTATGCGATCGTCACTGTGCTGGCCAAAGGGCTCGGCCAACAACGTCCGGAAATCACCGTGCTCTGCCAGACCGTCGTCGGAACGATCATGCTGGCGCCGCTCGCCAATTTTTCCGAGCATATCCCGGCAGCGTCCTGGGGCTGGCTGGTCGGCATCGGCGTGCTCCACACCGGCATCGCCTATGTCATGATGTTCTCGGCCTATCCATGGTTGTCGACGCCGGTGATCGGCGTGCTCACCTTCATCTATCCCGTCATTGCCATCATCATCGACTGGGCGATCTACAATCACCCCATCGGCCTGCCGCAGGCAATCGGCATGGCGATGATCGCGGCCGCGACGCTGGGCGTTCGGCTGGGCTGGCGTTTCCCGGGCCGGCGCGCGTCGGCGCGGCTGGCCCCGCCAGCCGAGTAACGACGAATCCTGTCACACAGCCTTCAAGCCGCGAAACTACAGACGGGCTCCGACACCGGTCTTGCAGGAGCCACAGTGCCTTACCAACGAAACGATGCCTTTGCCGAAAACTTCACGGAGATCGGCAAGAGCGAGCCTCCCTATTATCTCAATCGGCGGTTCGACGCGGCCGGCAATTTCCTGCCACAGCCCGGCAACACCATCGTCAGCCACGTGCTCGATGGGTCGAAAACGCAGCAGGCGCTGGTGCGTGTGCGCGAAGCGATGATGGCGTTGCCGCATGGCGATCGCTTTGCCTATACGCCGGTTTCAAGCCTGCACATGACCGTTTTCCAGGGCACCATCGAAGGACGCCGGCAGCCGGTCTACTGGCCGCGAGACGTGGCTTGCGACGTGCCGATCGATGAGACCACGACGCTGTTTGTCGACCGGCTGGAAGGCTTTCCCTCGGCGCCAGAGCTGCGCATGCGGCCGGTCGAGATCACGCCGCTCGGCCTGGTCGCGACCGGCGCCACGCTGGCGGACGAAATGACCATCCGCGCCCTGCGCGACCGGCTGGTCGAACCTTTCGGTTACCGCCATCCCGACCATGACCGCTATACCTTCCACGTCACGCTCGCTTATCTGAAAGCGTGGCTGCCGGTCGGTGCCGAAACGGTCTATCTGCCGGCCCTTGCCGAGCTTGAGCGGAGCTTCCTGGCCGAGATCGACGTGCTCGAACTCGGCCCACCGGCCTTCTGTACTTTCAACGACATGACGGAGTTCAAGCCGGTGCACGACCTCGCTTGAGAACCCGATATCGTGCTCGCGAACGATGCGCCGGAGCGCCTCTCAGGCCTCCAGCGTGCCGGAACGGGCGTCTTCGCTGCGCTTGGCGCCGATCAGCTTGACCAGGTCGTCGCCCTTGCGGGTGATGCGATGCGAGCGGCGGGTGAGGATGTAGCCATCCTGCGGGGCGAATATCTCGACGCGGCCGCCTTGTTCGCCAGGCGCATGCACGATCGTGGCCAGCCTGTCGCCCTTCTTCACGCGGTCGCCGGGTTTCACATCGTAGAGCACGGGGCCAGCCTTCGGCGCCGGCATCATGTCGATGTTCTCGAGCGGAGAGACGACCCCCTCGAAACGCCCGGGCTTCGGCATCGAGGGATCGGCGATGACGCCGCGCGCGACGAGCACGCGGTAGAGGCCGGCCGCGTCCGCCTCGGCCATGGCCGGATCGACATCGGCGATGCCCCGATATTCGACGGTGGTGGCCACGAAACGTTCGAGCCGTTCCTTGCCGGCGGAAAGGTGCGGATGTAGCGAGGCCTCCTCGAAGGCAGCTCCGCTCTCGCCTTCCCACAAAAGCACGGCTTCGACGCCCATCGCGGCGGCGCAGTCCTGCATGGCCGGCCACAGCACGGCCGGCACGTAGAGGTAGGCGACGCTTTCGTCGTCGCAATGCAGGTCGAGCACGATGTCATGGCCGACCGACAGCTTGAGCAGTCGGGCCTTCAGCCGTTGGTCGACGGTCGGCAGTCTGTCTTCCGCCGGCAGCAGCGCGGTGTCCGGCTTGTCGATCAGCGGGAAGTCGCGATTGAAATTGACGCGGTTGGGCAGATGGAAGCGGCCTTCCAGCTCGCCGAACATATATTGGGCGCGACCGACCGGATTGGCCCAGGGCACCACGGTGATCGAGCCTTTGACGCGGCCTTCGGCTTCCGCTTTCGCCAGCATCGGCATCAGCGCGTCGATGGCCACCGTGCCCGGCAGCTCGCCCGCATGCAGCGCCGCCTGCAGATAGGCGGTCGGTGCTGCGGCATCGCTCCCCTTGAAGCGGAAGACCGGGAATTCATAGGCAACGCCCTCGCTGTCGCCAGCCAGCCGCTCGATCGATTTTTCCATGGTCTTCTCCGTCGGGTGCCTGTCGTTCATGCCGTGCCGGCAGGGCCATGTCGAGTGGTCCAGTGCCGCTGATGATGAGCGCAGCGAGGTCCCGCAGCGTCCGGGATGTGCGCCGGCTCAGACCAGTGGCGTCAGTTCCTGTGCGATCGTCGGCAGGATTTCGGCGACATTGGGGTGGATATGCGTGGCGCGCTGAAGCGTCCTTACCGGAGCCTTGGCGTACATCAGGTCGAGCACGCAGTGCACAGCCTCGTCGCCGCCAGGCCCGAGCACCGAGCAGCCGAGGATTTCGCCGCTGTCGGCATCGACCAGGATCTTCATGAACCCTTGCGTCTCGCCTTTCTCGATCGCCCGGCCAATCCGTGTCATCGGGCGCTGCCCCACCAGCGCGCGGCGGCCGGATCGGCGCACGGCGGTCTCGGTCATGCCGGCGCGGCCAAGCGGCGGGTCGGTGTAGAGCGCATAGGCCTCAATTCGGTCGCCCACCCTGCGCGTATCGTTGTCGAGCAGGTTGGCCGCGACGATCTCGAAGTCGTTGTAGGAGGTGTGGGTGAAGGCGCCTTTGCCGTTGCAGTCGCCCATCGCCCAGATGTGCGGCACGCTGGTGCGCAACTGGTCGTCGACCTCGATGTAACCGCGTTTGTCCAGCGCGACCCCGGCCCTGTCGAGGCCGAGGTCGTCGGTGTTGGGAATACGGCCGAGCGCCAGCAGCACATGCGAGCCGACCACCGGCGGCTGGCCGCGCGAAAAGGTGACCGCCACGTCCTTGCTCTGCCTGGCGAAAGCGATGTCGTCGGCGCCGAGATGCACGGCGATGTCCTCGTTCTCAAATATCGACAGGATGGCGGCGGAGACATCCTCGTCCTCGCGGCCGATCAGCCGCGGGCCTTTCTCGATGACCGTCACCCTGGAGCCGAAGCGGCGGAACATCTGCGCGAACTCCAGCGAGATGTAGCTGCCGCCGACCACCACCAGGTGATCCGGCAGCACGTCGAGGTCCATGATCGAGGAGTTGGTCAGGAAAGCGACATCGCCGATGCCCGGCAAGTCCGGCACCGAGGCGCGGCCGCCGACATTCAGGAATATCTTGCCGGCGCGCAAAAGCTCGTTGCCGACGCGCACGGTGTTCGCATCCTCGAACCGGGCGTGACCGCGAAACAGCGTGCAGCCGGGCATGCCGGCGATCCATTCCTCCAGCCTGTGGCGGGCATCGTCGGAAACCTTGTCCTTGCGCGCCTTGACCGTCTTCATGTCGATGCCGACCGGGCCGGAAAGCGTCACGCCGTAATCGGCGGCGCGGCGGGCGAGATGCGCTGCATAGGCGCTGGCGACCATCGTCTTGGTGGGCATGCAGCCGGTGTTGACGCAGGTGCCGCCCACCAGCTTGCGCTCGACGAGCGCCACCGTCATGCCGGCGCCGCTCAGCCGTCCGGCCAGGAACGGGCCAGCCTGGCCACAGCCGACGACGATGGCGTCGAAGGCCTTTGCCTCGCCCGTCATGCGACGGCGGCCACGATCAGCAGGGCGGCGACGATTGCGACAACATCTTCGATCAGCGCGGCGGGCAAGTCACGGCCGAGAGCGGCGGCGAGACGCGCCCGCGCTTCGGCGCCGCCATACGTGCCGATCGCCGCGCCAATCGCGCCAGCGATCAATCCGCCGATCGTGGCACCGCCGGTCGCGCCGATGACCGCGCCGGACAGCGCGCCGGTGACCAGCCGGGCGCCGAATTGCTGCGGCACCTTGCGGCTGGGCGTCGAGGGCAGCTGGTCGGTGACCAGTTCGACGAGGGCGAGGATCGAGAAGAGGGCGACGGCGATCCAGTGGCCCATGAAGCTTGCCCATGTGCCGGCAACCGGCAGCCAGCCGAGATGGGCGCCCCAGGCGACGGCGGCGGGCGCCATCATCGCCCTCAAGCCCGCGACAACCCCGATCAGCAGTGCAAGCAGATAAAGCATGACAGGTCCCCCAGCTTGGAACGGCCTTTGATAAGCAGCCTAGCATATGCCCTGCATTTGACCATCGTTCGGATCTGGGCGACGAAATCCGCGAGGGAGGCGACGAGATTCGTGGGCCTTCCAAGCAAGGACGCTGCAGATGACCGAACGCGACAAGATGAAGGCTGGCGAATGGTACAATTGCGTCGATCCCGAGCTTGACGCCTTGCGGCTCGTTGCCAGCCAGGCCGTGTTCGAACATCGTTCGCTGCCGCCGCTTGAGCGGGGCGACATCGCGCCGTTGTTGCGCGCGCTGCTCGGGCAGGCGGGCGAGGGCGCCCGCATCGAAGCGCCGTTCCATTGCGCCTATGGCTTCAACATCTTCCTCGGCGCGGGCGTCTTCCTCAATACCGGCTGCGTCATTCTCGACACCGCTCCGGTCCGCATCGGCAAGGGCACCATGCTCGGGCCAACCGTGCAGATCTATTGCCCTGAACATCACAAGGACCCGGAAAAACGCCTGGCAGGGCTGGAGATCGCCCGGCCGGTGACGATCGGCGAGAATGTCTGGATCGGTGGTGGCGCCATCATCCTCGGTGGCATCACCATCGGCGACAATGCCATCATCGGCGCGGGTTCGGTGGTCACCCGAAATGTGGCCGCTGGCTCGACCGTTGTCGGCAATCCGGCTCGGCCAGTTGGCTGAAATGATTGTTCCTGCGGGTTGACAGGGCGACGGGCCGTCTCCTTAACTCGCGGCGTTAATGTTCTCAGGGCGGGGTGAAAGTCCCCACCGGCGGTAAGGGTGTTCGCACCCGAGCCCGCGAGCGCCTTCCGGCAACGGAAGGGTCAGCAGATCCGGTGTAATTCCGGAGCCGACGGTCACAGTCCGGATGGAAGAGAACGAACGGAATAGCGGTGGCGCAAGCTGCCGGGATTCCGCGTCGTGCGTCCTGATTCTGGTTCGAAACGGAAGGAAGGACCCATGAATCAGCAATCCCCAAAACAGTTCGAAATCCGCCGCGTCGCCGTTATCCGTGCCCGCTGGCACGCCGACATCGTCGACCAGTGTGTCGAGGTCTTCGCCAAGGAGATCGAGACACTGAGCGGGGGCAGCCTGGCCGTCGATATCTTCGACGTGCCTGGTGCCTACGAAATCCCGCTGCATGCCAAGACGCTGGCGGACAATGGTCGCCATGCAGCCATCCTCGGCGTGGCGTTCGTCGTCAATGGCGGCATCTACCGCCATGAATTCGTGGCCCAGGCGGTGCTCGACGGCATGATGAGCGTTCAGCTCGCAACCGGCGTGCCGGTGCTGTCAGCGGTGCTGACGCCGCACAATTTCCACGACAGTGCCGAGCATCATCGTTTCTTCTTCGATCATTTCAGGGTCAAGGGCAGGGAGGCGGCCGGCGCCTGCGTGGAGATCCTGAAAGCGCGCGACCTGATCGCCGCCTGATCTTGCCGCACGAGAACGTCGGGTAGGCCCGGCGTTCTCTCCTCCTTTAGCCTACAGGTTGTATTTTTGGCGATAATACATCTTTAAGTTGATTTGCCGAGGCGATGCCCCTATAAATCGGCCAATTGTCCCGCAAGGGCGAAGCGTGGCTTGGGGGCACGCATGGCGTTGTCGAAAAGATCGAAGGCAATTCTTGCATTGGCCGCTGCCGGCCTTGCGTTTCTGGCACATTCGGCCTTCGCGCAGGTGCCCCCGCACCAGCCGGGCACGATCTGCTTCACAGCCACTTTCTGGTGCTGGGCCAATCCCCCCGGACCGCCGGGCAATCCGTGCGGCTGCCCGTCACCCTATGGATATGTGTCGGGTTATCTGAACTAGAGGTGCCGGCGTGCCGGCCTCTTGATGGGGGAGGTTTGGGTGGCGGAGGAAACATTCGTCGATCGTCTGATCAGCGATGCCTATCGTATCGCCGAATATGCGCGCACAAACCGTACCATCGACGACGCGGAACTGTGGGCCGCGATCAAGGCGGTCGAACAACTGCCCGAGGCCGAGCGCAAGATCCAGGACGATAAGGTGAAGGCGCTTCAGGAGGCCTTCCGCAAATGCACCGCCAATATCGAACCGCAGGCGCTGGTCGCCATCAGGAACGGCTGGAATCCATTCAAAAATTCATGGCGCAACAGGGCAAGGATCGCGTTCCTGGTCCTGATATCGCTGGCCTCCATGGCCATGGTCGGGCAGCTCACCCAGATCTACAATTCGGGCAGGCTGCTTTCCACCGATCTCATAGCACTGCAAAAAAGCAATTCGCTGGAACGTTTCGGCCTGCTGGAACGTGAACTCAACGAAGCGCAAAGGCGCCTGTCCGATAAGAAAGATGGAGAGGGTCAAGGCGATCCCGCCGGACAGGGCGCGATCCCGGCGGTTGCCGGCGGCACGGCCGGAGATGCATCCGGCGAGGCTGGATTGCAGTCGGGAGATACGCGCGAACGCTATCTGCTGGCCCGCGAGGCGGCCTATTCGAAACAGGATGAGCTGATCAAACTCGACCAGCAGATACGTGCGCTGGAAATCCGGGCCGAGACTTTCCAGAAATTGGCGAAGAACCCCATCGCGGGCATGGAAACCGCCCGTAAGGTCGGCGACAAGATATCAAACTGGTTCGCCTGTCTTCTACTGAATGATCTCAGCGCCGGGGAGGCGCTCAAGAAGGCTGCGGAATCTCCCCGGTCAATGAGCAGCGGCAATGTCGGTGTTCCCGAAAGTGCCGGCGCGCAGCCTGCCATCGCGATATGCCCACCAGGCTTCCGCGGCGCCACCCCTGGCATGACATCGGACGGCGGGGGGCCGGGTGGTGGCGGTCTCTCGGCGGCGAGCGACGCTGCTACCGACCCCAGCCCGCCTCCCCCATCTGGTGGCTATGGCCACGAGCCGCGCAGTGTGGTGATGCGGGGAGCTTTCTGCTCGCATCTGGACTATCTCGCCCCGGAAGGCCAGACATCCGCGGCGACTGCGGACCCCGCAAGGCAGTATATCGCCGCCATCGCCTATACGATCGACAATCAGTTCGGCGTCAGGGTTGCCGACATCATCAGCCAGAACTGCAAGATCGGCCTTTATTATTATTCCGGCTCGATCCCGGATATGGCTTCGCTCGAGGCTCAGGTCCGTGACACCAACACCTTTTATTCCTTCATCATTCTGCCGGCGGCTTATGGCGCGCTCGGCGCGCTGATGTTCTACATGCGCCGGATTCTCGATCCGCTTCTGCCGGACCCGACCTTCCTCAGGACCGTTCACCGTGTCGCGCTGGGCGCGCTTGCCGGAGTACTACTGGCCTGGCTGTGGGTCGGTATCTTCGACAGCAGCGAGGATTTCAAGGCGGTTGGGCTCGGACTGTTCGCGCTCGCCTTCGTGTTCGGCTTCAGCATCGAGGTCTTCTTCGACTTCCTCGACAGCCTGGTGAACGCGGCAAAGCGCCAAGTTAGCAAGTTTGACGACCCGGCTAGCCCAGCCACCACTGCCAACCCGGCGACGCCTACCCCCGCCAAGCAAGGCTCTTAAAAACTCCGGGGACTAGGGCGACAGCGCGATCAGGGCCGTAAGGCCTCATGTGATGAGGGCAGTAGGCAGTCGGGTGAACTCCTGTTCCGACTGCCGACTGCCGATTGCCCTTTGTGCCTAGAACAGCCCCTCGATCTGGCCCTGGTCGTTGAGGAAGATCTTCTCCGACGAGGGTTTTGAGGGGAGGCCCGGCATGGTCATGACCTCGCCGCAGATGATGACGACGAAGCCGGCGCCGGCGGCAAGCCGCACCTCGCGCACCGGCACGGTGTGGCCGGTCGGCGCGCCGCGCAGGTTCGGATCGGT